>DATAAD010000094.1:0-32427 GCA_036260295.1 Acidimicrobiales bacterium
GACCCGGTGGTACGTCATCGGCGCCCTGGTCCTCGCCGCCGCCTCGGGCATCCTCGTGCTGCTGGCCGTGTTCACCCACGCCGCACTGCTGGGCGTGCCGCTCGTTCTCGGCGCGCTCCTCCTTCTCGCCACGGCCAAGCGGATGCCGCGCCGCACGGCCAAGGGCATGGCCGTGCTGCGGCGGGCCCAGGGGTTCCGGCGGTTCATCGACGAGTCGGAGAAGGAGCGGGCTCGGTTCGCCGAGCAGCAGCACCTCTTCTCCGAGTACCTCCCCTACGCCATCGTCTTCGGCGCCACCGAGAAGTGGGCCAGGGCCTTCGCCGGCATCGACGACCAGATCCCCGAACAGCGCTGGTACGGAAGCACCCACGCCTTCACCGCGTCGAGCTTCTCCGACTCCATCGCCGACTTCGCGGTGACCACCGCGGGCACCATCACCTCGACCCCGGCCGGCTCGGGATCCAGCGGCTTCTCCGGGGGCTCCTCGGGCGGAGGTGGGGGTGGCGGCGGAGGCGGATCCTGGTGACCCCGCCGTCTTACACTGGGCCCGTGACGCCGACGCCCAGTCGATGACCGACCAAGTGCTCCTCGTCACCCCGGCGGCCGTGCTCGACGCCGTCAGCCGCGCCGTCGCCGCGACCGACACCGACGGCACCGTCCTCTACTGGAACCGGGCCGCCGAGCTGCTCTACGGCTGGTCGGCCGACGAGGTGGTCGGCCGCAACATCGTCGACGTCCTCCTGCCGCCGGAGGCCGTGGCCGACCTCGACGCCGTGCTGGCCCAGGTCCGCGCCGGCGACGAGTGGTCCGGGGAGATCCCGACGAGGCACAAGGACGGGCGCTCGCTCACCGTCGCCGCCCTGGTCCGGCCGGTGTTCGACGACCAGGGCCGGGTGACGGCGATCGTCGGCGAGTCGGAGGATCCCACCGCCGACCACGTCCTCCAGTCCGAGCTGCGGACCACGCGGGACGAGCAGCGTCTCGCCCTGGCCGCCGGCCGGCTGGGCGTCCTGCGGTGGGACCGGGCCACAGGGCGCGTCACCCTCGACCGGACGGCCGAGAGCCTGCTCGGCCTTCCCGAGGGTGCCTTCCCCGGCACCTTCGAAGCCTGGGCGGCCATGCTCCATCCCGACGACCGCGAGCGGGTCTGCACGATGCTCGACCGGGCGGTGGAGACCAACGGCGCCTACGACCTGGAGTACCGCGTCGTCTGGCCCGACGGCTCGATCCACTGGCTGCAGGGGCGGGGCCAGGTCACCGTCGACGACGAGGGAGCGGTCACCGGGCGCATCGGCTGCATGACCGACATCACCGCCCGCCGGCTGGCCGACGAGGAGCGGGCCCACCTGCTCGCCGTGGAGCGCTCGACTCGGACCGAGGCCGAGACCGTCGCCACCCGCCTGCGAGGGCTGCAGGCGGTGACGGCGTCGCTGATCCGGGCCGTCGACGCCCGCTCGGTGGCCCAGGCCGTCCTCACCGAAGGCGTGCCCGCCGTGGGGGGCCGCACCGGCTCCATCTGCCTCGTCGCCGAGGACGGCGAGACGGTCGAGATCGTGCACGAGGTCGGCTACCGCGACGAGGTCAAGGAGCACTGGCGAACCTTCCCGCTCGGCGCCGACCTCCCGGCCAGTGACGCCATCCGCCGGGGGGAGATGGTCCTCCTCCGCGGCCCCGAGGACCGCGACGCCCGCTACCCGGTGTTCCGGGGCACGCCCATGGTGACCGACCTTGCCGTGGCCTGTGTTCCGCTCGTGGACGAGGACGGGACGTCGTTCGGGGCCATGGTCGTCGGCTTCCCCGAGGAACGGGACTTCACCGAGCCCGAGCTCCGGCTCCTGTCCGCCCTGGCCGCCCAGTGCGCCACCGCCCTCCGGCGAGCCGCGCTGTACGAGGCGGAGCGGGAGGCCCGCATGGCCGCCGAGCGGGCCCAGGAGCGCCTGGCCTTCCTGGCCGAGGCGTCCTCGGCCCTGGCCTCGTCGGTCCTCGACCTCGACACCACGCTGGCCCAGGTCGTCGACCTGGCCGTGCCCCGCCTGGCCGACGGGTGCGCCATCGCCCTGGTCGACGATCGCCGGAGGAGCCGCATCGTCGCCGTCTCGCACCTCGACCCCGCCAAGGTGGAGCGCCTTCGGGCGCTGGTCGAGAGCCTCGGCGGCGAATGCCGCCAGGTGATGCGGCGAGAGACCACCGACGAGCACGGCGGGCGGCGCCTGGTCACGGTGCTGCCCCTGTGCTCCCAGCGCCGGGTCGTGGGCGCCCTGACCCTCGTGTCGGACGGCGGGAGGCCGGTGGAGGACGGCGACGTCCAGCTCGGCGAGCAGCTGGCTTTCCGGGCCGGCGCCGCCATCGAGAGCGCCCGCCTCTTCGCCGAGCGCAGCCGGGTGGCCCGCAGCCTCCAGGCGTCGCTCCTGCCCCCGAGCCTCCCCGCCATCCCGGGGCTCGAGCTCGGGGCCCGCTACGCGCCGGCGGGGGAGGGGGTGGAGGTCGGGGGTGACTTCTACGACGCCTTCGCCGTCGAGGGCGGGCGCTGGCTGCTGGTCGTGGGGGACGTGCGGGGCAAGGGGGTGGACGCGGCCGCCGTCACCGGCCTGGCCCGCCACACCATCCGCTCCATCGCCATGTACGAGTCCCGGCCCAGTGCCATCCTGGCCCACCTCAACCGCGTCCTCCTGGCCGCCGAGGCCGACCGGGTGGCGGCCGTCCAGGCCCACGACGAGCCGCCGTGGGAGCTCACCGAGCCCCGCTTCTGCACGGTGGCCATCGCCGTCGTCGAGCCGGGGCCCGGCAGGGCGTGTGTCCAGATCTGCTCCGGCGGGCATCCCCTTCCCCTGGTCGCCCGGGCCGACGGTCGCGTCGAGCCGGCCGGCCGCCCCGGAACCCTCATCGGCGCCTCCACCGAGATCGAGCTCCACGACGTCGGCCTGGAGATGGGGCCGGGCGACGCGCTGGTGTGCTTCACCGACGGGATCGTCGAGCGCCACCGGGGCCGGCGGTTCTTCGAGGACACCGGCATCGCCAAAGTGCTGTCGGAGGCCGCCGGGTCCGACGCGGCGACGCTGGCCGCTCGCATCGAGCAGGAGGCGCGGAACCTGTTCGACGACAACCCCCACGACGACATGGCCGTGCTCGTGGCCCGGGTCCCCCGACCGTGAACGCCGTCGACCAGCACCGTACGTTCACGTCCACGCCGGCCAGCGCGGGGATGGCCCGGCGCTTCGTCGAGGGCGTGCTCACCGACGCCGGCCTGGGCGACCTGTCGTACACGGCCACCCTTCTCGTCAGCGAGCTGGTGGCCAACGCCGTGCTCCACACCGGGGACACACCGATCGAGGTGGTGGTCAAGCCCAACGGCGACCGGGCCCGCATCGAGGTCCACGACGGGAGCCCGGTGCTGCCCGTCCGCAAGAACTACTCGACCTTGTCGGGCACCGGCCGGGGCCTGATGCTCGTCGAGCGGATGGCGACCGACTGGGGCGCCGAGGCGACGGCCACCGGCAAGCTGGTGTGGTTCGAGCTCGACAGCGGGACGCCTCCCTCGTTCGACATCTTCGACGTGGAGGCGCTATGAGTGACCCCGGGTCGCCCACCCTCGTCCCCGTGCGCATCCTGGGGCTGCCTCTCGACGTCTACGGACGGTCCTCGGAGCACACCGACGAGCTGCTGCGCGAGTTCGCCCTCATCCGGGAGGACAACAGCGACCAGGTACCCGCCCGCCTGCTGGCGCTGATCGACGAGCTCAACCTCCGCTTCGCCGCCTTCACCCACGCCCAGACCGTGGCCATGCAGCAGGCGCTGGCCCGGGGGGACAGGGAGATCGACCTCCTCTACGAGGTGCCTCCCGATGCATCCGACGGCGTGGTACGGCTGGCCGCCCTGCTCCAGGAGGCCGACGACTTCTGCCGGGCGGGCGACCTGCTCACCCTTGCCGCGAGGCCGGAAGGCGTGGCCTTCCGGCGGTGGTTCCTGGAGGAGTTCCTCCGCCAGATCGACGGGAAGCCGCCCCGGTCGTGGTCGGAGTTTCTGAAGGAGACCGAAGGCGGGTAGGACCTCGGTCATCGGCCCATCGAGGAGGTACGCATGCCTGCCAAGGACGAGATGCCGGCGACGCTGAAGCGGTCCCCGGCCAAGGCCCAGCGCACGTGGGCCAAGGCCCACGACTCCGCGGTCGAGACGTACGGCGAGGGCGAGCGGGCCCACCGCACCGCGTTCGCGGCCCTGAAGCACTCCTTCGAGAAGGTCGGCGACCGGTGGCAGCCCAAGAAGGAGAAGGGCCCCTCCGACCCCCAGGCGGCCAAGGGTGGGAAGGCGGCCCGCAAGGGTGGGAAGACGTTCGGGGGCGTCGACGTGCTCGGCAACAGCCGTCAGAAGCTCTACGAGCGGGCCAAGTCGCTCGGGGTGAAGGGGCGCTCGAAGATGTCGAAGGAGGAGCTGGCCGAGGCCGTCGCCCGCAAGCAGTAAGCGCGAGTGGCCCTCGCCTCCTTCTCGTGGGAGGAGGTGTGCCGGCGGCGGCTGGCCGCGCAGCACCTGCGCGCCCCTCTTCCCGTCGCCTCCTTCGACCGTATGGTCGCCGACATCTGCGGGCTCCACGCCCAGGTCATGTCCGCGGCCGAGCTGGCCGCGGCCGTACGCCTCGACGGCCTCCGGCGAGGGACGGTCGCCACCGCCCTGTGGGAAGACCGCAGGCTGGTGAAGGTGTGGGCCCAGCGCGGCACCCTGCACCTGCTCCTGGCCGGCGAGCTCCCGCTCTACGTCGCCGCCCTCTCGAACCGCCGGTTCGACCTCGACGGCCCGTGGCTGAAGTACTTCGGGCTCGAGGCCAGGGAGGTCCCGGCCCTGATCGACGCCGTGGCCGAGGCCCTGGACGGTCGCCAGCTCAGCCGGGAGGAGCTGGCGTCCGAGGTGGTCCACATCCTCGGCGACCCCAAGTTCGAGACCCTGCTGGCCTCGGGCTGGGGCGCCCTCCTCAAGCCCGCCGCCTTCCAAGGGGTGCTGTGCTTCGGGCCCAGCGAGGGCAACCGGGTGACGTTCGTCCGGCCCGACCAGTGGATCGGGCCCTTCGAGATGCCCGATCCCATGGAGTCCCTGCGGGAGATGGCCCGCCGCTTCCTGGTCGCGTACGGCCCGGCCACCGTCGACGAGTTCGCCCGGTGGTGGGGCGTCAAGCCCAAGGCCGTCCGCCCGGTGTTCACCGTCGGCGACGGGTTCGAGCAGGTCGAGGTGGAGGGCAGGAAGGCATGGACGGTCGAGGGGCCGCCCGTCCCCGACGGCGACGACGGCCCCGTGGTGCGACTGCTCCCCCTGTTCGACCCGTACGTGGTCGCCGTGCGCCGGGCCGGCGAACGGCCGTTGGACTCGCCCCTGAAGGACCTGGTCTACCGAAAGGCGGGGTGGATCTCCCCCGTCCTCCTGGTCGACGGCGAGCTGGCCGGGGTGTGGGAGCACACCGAGGGCAAGGACGGGCTCCGGGTGGACATCCGGCCCTTCCACCCCCTCGACGCCGTCGTCACCGACCGTGCCGTCGCCGACGCCCGGCGGCTGGCTCATCACCTCGGCGCCGCGCTCAGCGTGACCTTCTCGGACGATCGCGGGGGTTTCGAGGCTGCGCCGTCGCGGAACAACCTCTCCTAGTCGTCGAGCCAAAGGAGGCGCTCGGATGGAGCAGACGGCCCTGCTGCGGTCCCCCGGCATCTCCGTCCGCACCCCTCCGCGCCTCCTGGTTCTTCCTGTCACCCCCTCAGGGACGCCGGACCCACCGCCCGCGCCCGCCCCCGCGGTGCGCTTCCGGTCGTCCCGACGATGAGAGGACGATCGGTGCGCATCTCGCTCATGCTCTGCCTCCCCCGGGACTCCTCGACGCTCCCCGTCGTGCGCCACATCGCCGCCTTCGCCCTCGACGAGCTCGGCGTCGACCCCGAGGAGATCCAGGACGTCTCCCTGGCCCTGACCGAGGCGGCAGGCAACGTGGTGAAGCACTCGGGCGCCGGCGACCAGTACGAGGTGCACCTCGGGCTCGAGAACAAATTGTGCGAGATCCGGGTGGTCGACACCGGCCGCGGGTTCGACTCGGCGTCGCTCGGTACGGCCATGGCCGGTCCCTCCGACGAGCAGGGCCGCGGCCTGGCCCTCATGGCCGCCCTGGTCGACGCCGTCCACTTCGAGTCCCGGCCCGAGGCGGGCACGATCGTCCACCTGGTGAAGGACCTGAAGATGCGGCCCAACGCCCCCATGGAGCGTCTGACCGGCACCTGAGCACGGCGCCGCCTACCGCCCCGGCTGCCACTCCAGGAAGACGAGGGTGGCGTCGTCCTCCAGCTCCCCTCCCCGGTGCTCGCGCAGGCGACGCACGAGGCGGCGCAACACCTCGGCCACGGGCAGGCTGCCGCCCAGGAACTCCTCGGCGTCGTCGATGAGCCGCTCGACGCCGAACTGGGGACCGCCCAGGGGACGAGCCTCGATCACCCCGTCGGAGTAGAACAGCAGCCGGTCGCTCGGCTGGAGCCGGACCTCGCCCACCTCGGTGATCCCGATGCCCAGGCCGAGGGGCAGGCACGGGTCGGCCTTCAGCTCCCCCACCACCTTCGACCCCCTGATCAGCAGCGGCGGCGGGTGGCCGGCGTTGACCCATCGGAAGGCCCCGGTGGCCACGTCGAGCTCGCAGATGTGGCCGGTGACGAAGCACTCGCCGGCGAAGTGCTCGATGAGGGCGTCGTCGACCTGCTCGGCGACCACGGTCAGCTCCAGGCCGCGGCGCCGCCCGTGGCGGAAGCCGCCCAGGGCCAGGGTGCTGGCGAGGGTGGAGTGGACCCCGTGGCCCATGGCGTCGAGGATGACGAAGCCGAAGAGGTCGCCGTTGAGCGAGTAGTCGAAGGCGTCGCCGGCCACGAAGTAGGCCGGTTCCAGGATCCCGGCGATGGCCAGCTCGGGAGACGAGAAGGCCAGGGGCGGCATCAGCATGTCCCACTGCATCTCGGCGGCCAGGTTCATGGGCCGGCGCCGGCGGCGCAGCTCCACCAGGTCGGTGTACCGGCCCGCGGTGTGGACCAGGTGGCCGGCCAGGAGCCCGAGGTCGTCGCACAGCTGCAGGAGGTCCGCGTCCACCTCGGCGAAGCCGAACTCGAGCACCCCGATCCGCTCGGCCCGCTCTCGTACGGGCGCCCACACCCGCCAGCCGCCGTCGACCTCGGTGGCCACCACCTGCTGGAGCTGGAAGGCGCGCCCGGCAAGGGTGCCCTCCACGGCCACGCCTTTGGGCTCCTCGGCCAGGAGGTCGGCGGCGATCCCGACCGGTTGCAGGCTCAGCTGCTCGTAGTCGACCACATAGAGGACGAGGTGGTTCCCGCCGGCGTCGTGGAGGGCGCCGGCGATGTCGGCGGCCAGCAGGTCGGGGGCGGTCAGCGAGGCACGACGGAGGAGATCACCGATGATCTCCCTGGCGTGCACCAGTCCAGCTTAGGGAGCGCCGCCTCGGTGGGCGAGCCGCTCCTATCGGCCGGCATGACCACCCGCGCCGCCGCCGGCCTGGACCACGTCGCCCTACCCCCGCTCGACGAGCGCCAGCCGGCCGCCTTGGCACCCTTCGGTGACGAGCGCCGCGTCTCCGCGGCGACGTGCTCTACCACGCCGACGACGGGTCCTCGACGGACGTCACCTGCTCACGAGGCAGCGGCAAGTCCGGAGTCAGGCGACGCCCACGACGATCCTGGGGTCACGGCCCGGGTCGAGCCAGCGCAGGACCTCGACCAGCTGAGGGGCGGGCAGCGACACACAACCGGCGGTCGGGCCGCCGGTCGACACGTGGAGGAAGATGGCGCTCCCCAGCCCGGGGGTGCGGGCCGTGTTGTAGGCGATCACCGCGCCGTGGTCGTAGGCCGGGGTGGTGTACATGGCCTCGGGGTCGGCGCCCGCCCGCTGGCGGTCGAGATCGACCCAGGTGTTGTAGCGCGGGCTGGCCGGGTCGTCGTCCCAGACGATGGAGCGGCTGGTGATGCGCCGGTACGGGAACTTCACCCCCGGGTCGGGGGCCACGCCGAAGAAGAAGTCGAAGCCGTAGACGCCCGAGGGGGTGCGGCCGTCGCCCTCCCGCTTCTCGTCCCGGGGGGCGATCCCACCCGTCCCGACCCGGGCCGCCCAGGGGCCGAACGCCCGCCGCCAGCCGTCCCCCGACCGCTCGTAGGCGGTGAACGTGGCCGTGGTCGCCCCGTACTGGGGGGCGGTGACCACCACGGCCTGGCCGGCCGCGCCGACCTCGGTCAACCGGGGATCGGGAACGACGGTCGTCGCCGCCGGGGCGACCGTCGTCGTGGTCAGGGGTGGGTGTGGCTCCGGGGGCCTGGCCTGGTCCAGTGCCGGCGAGGGCGTCGACGACCCGGCGCACCCGGCGAGCAGGGCCGCGGCAACGAGCACCACGGCCGCCGGGGCCCACGAACGTCGCACGGATAACTACCTTACGGAGTCGTGTGGAGAAGCCGGATGGCGCGGGCGGTCGTCCCCCTCCTGCTCCAGGCCCTGGTCGCCTGCTCGAGCTCCTCGCCGGCGCCCACCGCGGCGGCGGGCCCGACCACGACGGCCGTCCCGGCGACCCCGACAGCTCCTCCGAGCACCGTCGCCCCCACCGTCACGTCGTCGACCGTCCCGGCCTTCGACGGCGTAGCCGTGAGGGTGACCGCCGCCGACCTGCCCTCCTCGTGGCGGCCCGGGTGCCCCGTGGGCCCGGAGAACCTGCGACGGCTGGAGCTGTCGTACTGGGGCTTCGACGACCGGCCCCACACCGGCGCCCTCGTCGTCCACGCCGAGGAGGCCCAGGCGGTGATCGGCGTCTTCCGCCGGCTCTACGACAAGCGCTTCCCGATCCGACGGATGGAGCCCATCGACGCCTTCGGGGGCAGCGACGAGGCGTCGACCGCGGCGGACAACACGGCCGCGTTCAACTGCCGCAACGCCGTCGCCTCCGGGCCCCCGACGTGGTCGGCCCACGCCTACGGCCGGGCCATCGACGTCAACCCGGTCGAGAACCCCTACATCCTCGACGGTGAGGTGCTCCCGCCCGCCGGGGCCGAGTACCGCGACCGGTCCAACGTCCGGCCGGGCATGGCGGTGAGGGGGGGCGAGCTGGTCGCCGCCTTCGCCGCCGCCGGCTGGTCGTGGGGCGGCGGCTGGGCCAACCCCGACTACCAGCACTTCTCGGCCACGGGGAGCTGATGGCGCGAGCCCGGGTGGCGGCGGTCGTGGCTGTCATGCTGCTCGTCGCCGGCGCCTGCGGAGGAGGCTCGTCGGACCCGGTGGCCGGCGATCCCGTGGCGGCGGCGGAGGAACCTGGCGTGGTGCTGGCCAACTCCCAGTACCCCGAGCTCCCCGTCGACGGCCTCGAGGCCAAGCACCTGCTCGACACGGGTGAGCACCTGACCCACGTGCTGTCCTTCGTCGCCGGGCTGCGGATGGACGAGAAGGCGGCGACCGACGCACTGCGCCACTTCGAGCGGCTGCGGCTGGAGGCAACCCTCGAGGTCCCGGCCGACGGGACCACCCTCACCTACCAGGTCCGCCCCCGGAACCACCCCCAGCGCTACGTGGTGATCGTTCCCGATGGCGCGCCTCTCCCGCGCTGGGCCGGGCGCCCGGAGGAAGGCCGGTCGTTCTCGTCGACCCGCCCGGTCAACGTGGATCACGCCGTGACCCTCGTCCGGGTGGCCGAGAAGCCGTTCCACCTCGGCGCGCCCTTCGACGGCTTGCCGCCCGCCGCCCAGCTCGACACCGTGTTCATGACCGGGGCCTGCGCCCGGTCCGCGACCATCACCACCGACCCCGACGCCGCCTACCGGTACGGGGCGAACATCCACAACCGCGGCGAGAGCGTGATCTGCGCGGCCGAGAGCCGCCAGCTCGCCGGCCGCCAGCTCGGCATGTCGGCCGCGGCCATGGCCGAGGTCGCCGCCGCCAACCGGGTCACGCCCGGGCCGGGCCAGGGAGGGACGCTGCCCCTCGCCGCTCCGCCGTTCGACGAGCGCCGCTACACGGAGCTTCCGAGGATCGCCCCCATCTTCACCTTCGGCTGAGCCCCCGGGGGGCGAGGAGGCGGAAGGCCTCGGCGGTGACGACCCCGTAGGCCAGATGGGCACCGAGGTCCTTGGCCAGGGTGGGTGCGTCGTACTCCCAGATGGGCCTGTAGAGCTTGGCCAGGGGGAGGACGACGTAGCCGGCGGCGAACACGACCGGTCCGAAGACCAGCCCGTTGGTGGGCGGGAGGCGGTGGGCGGAGCCGGCGACCAGCCCGTAGTGGGCGCCCCACAGCAGGCCGTAGCCCCAATGCACGACGTTGTTGGTGAGGCGGGCCCATCTCGGGGCCAGCTCCACCTGGAACAGCCCCTCCACCAGGCGCCGGCCCACCTGCCCGGGCGCGGCGGCGGCGTCCCAGCCCTCGACGCCGGCCGAGAGCTCCCACTCGAGCAAGGCCTGGGCCCCACCCTCCCGCCGGTACCGGCTGTAGTTGACCAGGTCCATGGCCGCCGTCCCCAGGGCGCCGGCGACCACGCCCCTCGCCAGGGCACCGAGCGGTGTGAGCGGCGTCGGCATCCACGGGAAACCTAGGCGACGTCGGCCGGCGCCCGTGCCTGGCGTCGCTCCCGCAGCTCCTGGAGCAGGGCGGGCCACCCTACGGCAAGGGTCACGCCGAGGAGGGTGCCGCCGATCACGTCCGACAGCCAGTGGACGCCGAGGTAGGTACGGCTGAGGGCCATGAGACCGGCGAAGACGGCGGCCTGCACCTCCCAGCGCCAGCGCCGTGGGCCCGGAGGGAGGAGGACGATGACGATGCCCACCGCGGTGACGGCGCCGGCGATGGCGTGCCCGGAGGGGAAGGAGAAGCTGTGGGTGGCGTAGAGCCCGCCCACCGGGCGCGGCCGCTCGTACACCTCCTTGAGGATGCCGATGAGGGGCTCGGATGTGGCCACGGCGAGCACGAACGCGGTCAGCTGCAGCCACCGGCGTCGGACGGCGAGCAGCACCATCACCACCACCCGGAGGGGCCAGTTCAGCCACACGCTCCCCGCGAAGGCCAGGGCCCTGGCCACCCACACGAGCGGGGTGAACCGGACATCGACCATCAGCTCGTTGAACCAGTCGTCGACGTCCTGCACGAACCCGCGGTTGGGATCGGTGCCGACGATAAGGAAGACCACGACGGTGAGCACCCCGAGCACGGCGACCAGGCGCAGGGCCCGGCGGTGGTTCAGGAGCACGGCGCGTGCCTCCCGAAGACCAGCCGCGCCGCGGCACCCGCGACCAGGCCGAGGGCGGCGCCCCCCACCACGTCGAGGGGGAGGTGGGCGCCCACGTACACCCGGGCCACGCACACGAACACGGCCAGGGCCGCGACCGCCCACCGGGCCCGGGGGCCGAGGTAGGGGAAGGCGACGACGGCAAGGGCCACGGCCACGGCGGCGTGGCCGGAGACGAACCCGAGCCCGTGGGCGGCGGCACCGTGGATCTCCACGTCGGCCAGGAGGGTGTCCGGGCGCCCCCGGGGCACGAACTCCTTGACCAGCTTGGCCCCGCCGTAGGCCAGCGCCCCGGCGGCCACGAGGCAGCCGGCCACGCGGGGGCGGCGGGCGACCAGCGCGGCGACCGCGGCGAGGGGGACGGCGGCGATGTTGCCCGCCTGCATCAGCAGCCACACCGGGGCGAAGGGGATCCCAGGCACCTGGTTCACGGCGCGGAACGCCGACCGCTCGGCTCCGCTCAGGGAGTGCTCGTCGACGGGGAGGGCGCTCACCACGAGGAGAACGGCGCCGAGAGCCAGCCACGCCACGTCGCGCCGGTCCCGCACCCCCGCCCGGTCGTCGGTCAGCGGGACGGTCACGTCGGGGTGGTGCCGGCCCCGGCCAGCTCCGCGCTCGGCGGCGGGGCCGAGTCCCGCCACGACGTGTTGCGGCGCCAGAACAGGTAGGTCGCCACCCCCAGCGGGATCGGCAGCAGGTAGGTGAGGGCCCGGTAGATGAGCACGGCGGCCACCACCTGGGCCTCGTCACCGCCTGCCGCGGTCAGACCGGCCACCAGCCCGAGCTCCACCACGCCGAGCCCGCCTGGGGTGATCGGGATGGCGGTCAGGAGCCGCACGAAGGCGAAGGCGGCCAGGACCTCGGCCCAGTTCACCTCGTCGTTCGACAGGCCGATGTGGCGCAGGGCGATGAGGAGGACCATGAAGAGCGAGACGTGGCTGACGAGGGTCACCACGGTCAGCCGGAGCCACGCCCGGCTGACCAGCCCGATGGTCCGGTTCCGGAACTTGGCCGTGGCCTGGCCCCAGCCCTCGACCGGTCCCTTGCCGAGCACGGCCCGCATCCGCGAGAGCCACGCGGCGGCGGCGTCGCCGGCCCGCCGGGCGAACTCCTCGCTGCGCAGGGCCAGGGCGAACACGGTGATGCTGGCCCCGAGGGCGGCGATGCCGAGGACGGCGGCCGTGACCCGGCCGGGGCCGATGTCGCCCTGGAGGGCCAGGAGGGCCAGGGCCAGCACGGGCATCCCGAGCTTGGCGAAGTTGTTCCAGAGGCCCGAGACGATCACGGAGATCGTGCTGCGCGACCGCGAGAAGCCCCAGGAGCCCAGCATGCTGTAGGTGAGGCCCACGGCGACCGCGCTTCCCCCGGGGACGGCATTGGAGACGGCGGTGGTCGTCTCGACCAGGACCATGGCCTGCGGGTAGGTCAGCCCGGGCGTGGCCGCTACCACGACCATCCAGTAGGTGCCGAGGTTCCAGAGGGCGACCAGTCCCAGGGTGGCCAGCTCGACCCCCGTCATCGAAGAGATGGCCTCCCCCACCTCGCCTA
The DNA here is from genome assembly GCA_036260295.1 of Acidimicrobiales bacterium. Taxonomy (GTDB): domain Bacteria; phylum Actinomycetota; class Acidimicrobiia; order Acidimicrobiales; family AC-14; genus CADCTB01. The sequence continues at coordinate 12,822 of DATAAD010000094.1, forward strand.
TGTCGTCGGTCGAGCCGAGGACGAAGGCGAAGAGGGCCACGACCACGGCGAACGACCCGGCGACGCGGACCACCTTGCCCAGGCGTCCGGAGCGACGCGGCTGGGGTACGTCCTCTCGTCGCGACAATCCCGGTTCCTCTTCCCTCCGGCGGACGACGGGCCGGACCGAGCGTACCGCCGTCCTGTCGCGTCAGCCGGCGGGCACCGCCACGTCGTCGAGCTGCTCGCTGACCGCCCGGTAGGGGCCGGAATGAGGCACGAAGAGGGCGTCGCGGAACAGGCGCGTCCAGAGGAACGACGGCACCTCGTCGAGCTGGCCGGCGTAGTGGTCGTAGATCTCCTGGAGGCGCAGGAGCCGGTCGTCCCACGCCAGCGGCGCACCGGCCTCGGCCAGGCCCTGCTCGTAGCGGCGGAACAGGAGGAGGGCCGACGTGAGCGCCTCCTGCCACGGCAGGTCGGCCACCGGCTCGCCCAGCACCGCCGGCTCGGTGGCCCGGGCCCGGCCGGCGACGGTGGTGGTCCGCTCGGCGTCGGGCCGCAGCGGTGACCCGTAGCCCTCCAGCGGCCGCATGGCGCCCAGGCTCGACGCCTCGCTCTCGAGCCCGGGCCGCAACCCGCCGACCCGCTGCACGACCGTCTCCCAGTGCGGGTAGGCGGCGACGAACCGGGCGGTCAGGTCCTTGACGTCGTCCAGGGTCAGCAGCTCCTCGTCGGCCATGCGGTGGTACTTCTCGACGTCCCGGAACTCGTCGACGACGCCCCGCAGCGTCTCGAGCACGTCGGCGCACCGGGGGTCGCTCTGGGCCCGGGTGACCCACCAGTACTCGCTGTTCTCGTCCAGGTAGGGGGCGAGGGCCTCGGCCAGGGCGCTCACCGCGCTCATGCTGGCCTTGGCCTCGACCCGCAGCCCCTCGATCCGCTCCGCCGTCTCGATCTCCACGTCGGCCGTGGGCTCCCCGTCGAAGAGCGACGAGAGCGCGGCCCACAGGTACGGCGGCTCGCGGAAGATGCGGCCGTTGTAGGAGTTGAGGATCTCCGACATGAGGTGGCCCCGGCCTGCCTTGACGTTGCGGGTGTGGAGCGCCGGCGTGTGGGTCAGGAAGATCGAGCCGGGCCCGTGGGCGCCCTCCAGCTGCCAGAGGTGGAAGATGTCCTCGCCCCGGCCGCAGACGGTGATGAAGGGGATGGGGCTGGCCAGGACCCGCGACCGCAGGCTGGTGTTGCCGCCCGGCATCCCGGCGAAGGCGCGCATCTCCTCGACCAGCCGCTCCTCTCCGGTCACCACCTCGCCGTAGGTCCACGGGTGGTAGATCTGCACCTGGTTGTCGTACTTGCCCCGGAAGGTCCCGACGAGGGTGTTCATCAGCAGCAGGACCTGGTCGGACATCGTCTCCGCGTCCTCCCCCTCCCGGGGCAGGCGTTCGAGGGTGTCGGGCTGGTCCCACGGCCGGAAGCGGGTGATGTCGGCCTTGGACGACAGCACGGCCGGTCCGTGGGGCGCGTGGTCCCGGGCCAGGGCCAGGGTGCTGTGCATGATCCCCCAGGCCACCCAGAACTTCTCGACCCCCTCCAGGGCGTCGTTGGTGTAGCCGCCCCCGCCCACCATCACCTTCGGGTCCTCGAAGATCTCGTTCTTCTGGTCGAAGTAGTTGAAGACGTGGCGCTTGGACAGGGTGCCCGCTCGGGTGAGGACGAGGGCGCCCAGCTCGTTGTCCTGGTCGAGCCAGGTGAAGACGGGTTCGTCGAGCCCGTACTCCCGCATCTCGACCAGGCCGGCCAGGCGGAGGAAGTTGCGCAGCCGCCCGTAGGGGATGCCCTTCTCCCCCGGCTTGGCCACACCGGCCAGGTCGTTCACGTCGAAGGTCCCGTCGGGGAAGACCTCCTCGTTGAGCCCGGCCAGGAAGGCGTTCCTGCGCTCCAGGCTCCACTCGGAGATGCGGAGCCCGGAGCGGCGGGCCTCGGCGTAGATCTCCTCGTTGCGGGCCCGGGCCGTGCCGGTGCTGTCGTCGCTCACCACGACGTGGACGGGCCGGCGGTAGGCGAAGCCCATGACCTCGTGGGTGATGCTCAACAAGAGGCGCTGCAGGTCGGTCGGGGATTGGAACGTCCCCACCAGCAGGACGTGCGGGGACCGCTCGTCGGCCGTGCCGTGCACGGCCCGCCGGTCCTCGAGCATGCGCCAGATCTGCTGGTGCCGCTCCAGGAGGCGCTCCGGGTACTGCTGGGCGACGGCCAGGCGCTTGTAGATCGCCGCCGCCTTCTCGAGGAAGTCCACGGCCACGTAGGGATCGGTGGACTCGATGTCACCGGCCAGGGCGACCAGCCCCTCGGCCCGCCGGTAGAGCTGGAACGACCGGAGCAGGACCACGACCTCCTGCAGGGCCAGCAGCTCGCGGCGGCGCTCCCCCGTCTCCTCCTGGGAGAGGCCGTGGCCGGAGAGGCCGGCGATGAAGGCGTGCGCCTCGACCACACCGGCGTCCTTGCCCTCGGCGTCCAAAGCGGCGACGAACGACCGGACGGCGTCGAGGTCACGCCGCAGCGTCGGGGCCGGGGCGGCGAGGCCGGCGAGGAAGTCGGCCGAGGAGAGGCGCAGGCCCTCGCGCTCGATCCAGCCCGCGTCAGGCGGCGCGCCTTCCCAATCGAGCGGCGCCAGCATGGCTTCGACCCCTCGAGCCACGACCTGGCCCGTCCAGAGTGCCCGAGGGAGGAGCCACGGGTAGCCCGCCCCGGGCTCCAGCAGACCCCGGAGCCGTCCGGGGTCGACGTCGTCGGCGAGGGCGATCGCGTGGACACCCCGCGCCCGTTCCAGGCGGCCGAGGTCCGGGCCGGTGCTCAGGAGCTCGCACGCCTGGTGGGCGGCGACCTTCTGGTTGAGAGGGACCTTTCCCGTGTCGAACACGAGCTGGGTGGCGATGCAGGCCCACGCCGCCGCCCGCTGGGGCTCGGGGATGTCGCCGGCCACGCCGACGTAGGCGCGGTAGGCCTCCCGCCACAGCGTCTCCTCGCCGACCAGGGTGCCCGCCGCCCGCTCGCGGACGACCCACTCCCGGGCCTGGTCCACGGCGTCCTCCACGAGGGTGGGATCGAACGCGGCGGGCTGTAGGACGTCACTTCTGGACATCGGTCCTCCTGGTGGTCTTCGGGTCTGAGGGTCGCGGCCCGCGGTCGCGGCCGACGGCGGGGAAGAGGGCGGGGGCACTCGGCGCCTCGGCCGAGGGCGGGGCCGGCGCCGGGCGCCGGTGCGGCCGGGCAGTGGCGAGGTGCTCCTCCGCCCGCGGCACGAGCAGGTCGAGGTAGCGAAGCAGGGCGCGGGCTTTCACCGTGGGCGAGAGGACCTCGGCCCGGATGGTCCAGATGTCGTCGACCAGCCGCTCGGCGCCGGTGACCCGGCCGAACTCGGCCAGCAGGTGGCGGAGGAGGTGCTCGCCCTGGACGGTCTCGTACTGGTCGATGCCCCTGGCCTCGGCGACGCGCCACCCGGCCAGGAAGGCACGCAGCCCGGGTGCGGCTCGGTGGACGACGGCGCCGCGGTGCCAGTAGTGGAACCCCTCGGCGCCCTGGACACCGTCGAGCAGGACGGACAGGTCCTCCGGGCGGAGGTGGTCGAGCCACCCGAAGGCCGTGTCGGGCACGACGAGCTCGTAGGTGTTGGTCGAGAGGACGTGGCCGCCCGCGTCGACGATGCGCGCCCGCAGGGAGTACGTCCCGGCGGCCAGGTCGTGGGGGACGGGACCGCTCGCCGCCGGGGGCTCGCCGGCGGTCGAGATCCACGCCGACCCGGGGGCGATGTCCACGCGCAGCTCGTGGTCGGTCGAGGGGACCCGCCGGCCGGCAGCATCCTCGACCCAGACCTCGACCTTGGCCCCGGCGTGGGCCCGGTCGGTGTCGTTGGCCACGATCATCTCGGCCCCGGCCCACGGCGCGCCGCGGAACCGCTCCCGGTCCTCCGGCAGCACCGCCCACCACGGGTCGCCCGGGAGCTTGACCGGGGCGGCCAGCGCCTGCGGGAGCGTCACCCGCACCGGCTGGTTGCTCTCCAGGTAGGCCCGGTAGGCCTTCTTGGGCGCCCAGGCGGCGTCCACCACGCCCCACGTCGGTGCCTCCCAGTCGGCGTCGCGGAACATGAAGCTGAAGTAGCCGACGATGGGGCCGGTGCCGCCGGCGTTGAGGTAGTGCTCGATGGCGTCCTTGTGGAGGCGGTACTGGCGGTTCTGGCCCGACTGGACGAACCCCTCGAGGGAGGAGGCCGGCTTCCACAGCCCGAACCAGATGTTCTCGCCCTTGAACCCGCCGTAGTGGAGGACGTCGAGGATGAGGACGGCCAGCTTGAGCGCGGCCAGCTCCGAGGGCGTGTCCTCGGGGGCGGCGGGCAGGGGCGCCGACGACAGCCGGCGGATGCGCTCCCCGAGCCCGCCGATGTCCCACAGCAGGGACCAGTCGAACTCCTCGAGGGCCCGGGCCCAGCTGCCGTCGCCGAGCACGTGCTTGGCCTCGTCGATCGTCTTGCTGGCCTGTTCGAAGCCCTCGCCGCCGGCGGCCAGCCACTTGGGGTCGTTGCGGATGCGCTCCAGCACCGAGCGGACCCGGCCCTCGCTCACCAGCTCGCGGAACAGCTCGACGTGGGGCATGGCCTGGATGCCGAACTCGGTCGGCATGTTGCGGTGGCGGGAGATGCGCCGGCCGTGGACCTCCTCGTCGAGGAACCGGGCCGGGAGCGTGGCGAAGGAGTTGTCGTCGCGCAACGGGTAGAACTGGCCCGGGTAGGCGTGGTTGCCGCTGGAGAACGTCGTGGCCCAGCGGGACGGGTCGGCGTCGCGCAGGACGGCGTGCAGCTCGAAGTCGAAGAACCGGTTGTCGACGCCCTCGAACGTGCGCATGTCGGGCTCGTTGTGGACCTCGTAAGAGACGACCGAGGGCTCGTTGACGAGGAGGGCGGCCATCTCGCGCACCTGGTCGGCCATCTCGTCGACCCGGCTCGGTGACTGGTCGTACGACCACTGGAGCGGGAACATCTGCACGACGAGGAACCCGTCACGGTTGGCCCGCTCGTAGAACCGTTTGGGGGCGACCAGGTTGTGCACGAGGACGGCGTTGAAACCGGCGGCCCGCAGCATCTCGAAGTCCCGTTCCACCCGCTCGTCCGAGTACTCGCTCAGCCAGTAGGTCGGGAGCAGGTTGGTGCCCCGCACGAACACCCGCCGCCCGTTCACGACGAACGCCCCCTCGGAACCGGTCGACTCGCCGAGCGGGCTCACGGCGAGGGCACGGAACCCGGCCTCGACAGAGGCACGGTCCTGCTCCTCGCCGTCCACCTCGACGACCGCGGTCACCGTGTACAGGTGGGGGAAGCCATGGTCGAGCGGGCTCCAGAGGCCGACCGGGGACAGGGTGCCGGTGACGACGACCTCGTTGTCGCCGGGCACCAGCCGCACGGGCTTGGACAGCTCGTGGCTCCCGCCCTCGAAGTTCACGGGGTCGACGAGAATCCTCACCTCGCCCGTCACCGGTCCCCCGCTGTTGCGCACGGTCACCGTCGTGCGGGTGGCGGCCCGGTCGCCGCTGGTCGACAGGGTGACGACGCGTGGCCCCGCCGAGTCGATGTGGACGAGGGTCCGTACCCGCAGGACGACGTCGTTCCAGATCCCTCCTGTGTTGCCGTCCTGGCCGGTGATCGAGCTCCAGGCGCCGCCGCGCTTGGCGTCGTGGTGGCCGAGCGTCCCCTTCACGAGCGTCTTGCGGTTGGGGAAGGCGGACGCCGGTGAGAAGTCGTGCCACCCGGAGGTCACGTGGGTGCCCGAGCCGGACGGGTCATTGGGCGACGTCACGGCCACGCGGACGATGTTGGGGTCGGCCCGCAGGTAGGGCGTGACGTCGAACTCGAACGGGCCGAAGTACCCCTCGTGGCCGCCGAGGTGGTACCCGTTCACCCAGACGTCGGCGAAGTAGTCGGCGCCGGAGAACCGCAGGGACACCACGGCGTCGTCGCTTCGCACCGGAGCCTCGAACATCCGGCTGAAACGCATGGTCCCGGCGTAGTCGTCGATCCCGGGGAGGAGCTCCCAGTTCACGGGAACGGTCACCTCCCGCTCCGTCCACTGCTCCGCCGACCGGTAGCGGACGGTCCAGGTGCCGTTCAAGGAGAGCTCGCCTCCGCGGGCCCGTCGCCGGTGGGAGATCTCGCCGCGCTCGAGCTGGCGGGTCACGGTGTTCAGGTACCGGAAGAGGAACCCGTTCCGGGCCGGCCACGGCGCGTCGAGGTCGCGGATCTCCTCCAGCTCCCGCCGAACCGGGTGGAACCACGGAGCACCGTCGAACTCGGCGAAGAGGTGGTCGAAGAAGTGGTGCGTCCCGTCGAGCCAGGCCAGGCTCCGGGGCTTCCACCGGCCGATGACCAGCCGGCCTTCGACCAGGCCGAGCAGCCCGGGGCCGGCGCGGTGCACCGGTTGGTTGTGGCCGTCGTGGAAGACGAACCCGGGGGCGCCCGGCCGGCCGTCGAGGAGCGAGCCGTCGGCCCGTGGGGTGGGTGAACCGGTGAAGACGTCCGGCACGAGCGGCTAGAGGGCGGGCGGTCGCGGTGGGACGGCCAACGTCGACTCCATAGCTGTGCCTCCTGGTCGGATCGGTGGGGCGCGCGCTCGGATGGAACCGTTCTCACCGCCTGCCCCCGGTTCCGCCGTCGCAGGACGCGAGCGAGCGCGACTCTGCTACGCAGCAGATCTACCCCCGGCCGGCGTACTCCACACCTGGCCGGACGGTTGCCGACGAGCACCGCCACCCGCGGTCCCGTCGACGTACGATCTCAAGTAAGCTTTAGGTCGAACGATGTCGGACGAGGAGCTCTCCATCGGCGCCGTCGCGGCCCGGGCCGGCGTGAGCGTTTCCGCGCTGCGGTTCTACGAGGACCGGGGGCTGATCCGCTCCCGCCGGTCGGAGGGCGGCCAGCGCCGCTACGGCCGGTCGGTGCTGCGGCGGGTGGCGTTCGTCCAGGCCGCGCAGCGGGTGGGCCTCACCCTCGACGACATCCGGCGGGCGCTCGACACCCTTCCCGCCGACGACCACCTGACGGCCAAGGACTGGAAGCGGCTCTCGGCGGCGTGGCGACCGATGCTCGACGAACGCATCCGGCTCCTCGAGGGCCTCCGCGACGACCTCGACTCCTGCATCGGCTGCGGCTGCCTGTCCCTGGACCGGTGCCGTCTCCGCAACCCGGGCGACCGGGCGGCGGCGCGGGGAGCGGGCCCGCGGTACCTGCTCGGCGACGAGCCGGTGGCGTGAATCCCCAGCCCGCACCCAGCACGCTCCCAGGATCCGGGCGGAGAATGTCCCCATGAGCGACGACGACCTCTCGAGGCGCAAGGTCCTGCTGGGCGGGCTGGGGGCGGCGGCGGCGGCCGTCCTGGCCGCCTGTGCCGGGAACGGCGGAGACAGCGACGGCGAGGCCCCGTCCGCCGCCGGCCAGCCGAGCCCGTCCACCACCCCTACCACCGGGCCAGCGGCGGCGCCGGTGACGACGCTCGCCCCGACCCCCGAGTGCGTCGACGACGACGACGTGACGCCGGCCCAGACGGAGGGCCCCTACTTCAAGGCCAGCTCTCCTGAGCGCACCGACATCCGGGGAGGGGCCAGCGGCACCCGCCTCCTGCTCACCGGGACGGTCGTGACCACGGGCTGCAGGCCCGTCGCCCGTGCCCTGGTCGACTTCTGGCAGTGCGACGGCAACGGGGCCTACGACAACTCCGGCTTCAGCTTCCGGGGCCACCAGTTCACCGACACCGAGGGCCGCTACCAGCTCGACACCGTCCTCCCCGGCCTCTACCCGGGGCGCACGCGGCACATCCACGTGAAGGTCCAGCCGCCGGGCGGGCGGGTGCTGACCACGCAGCTGTACTTCCCGGGCGAGGCCCGCAACGCGTCCGACGGGATCTACCGCAAGGAGTGCGAGATCGACGTGCGGGAGGGCGCCGACCGGAGGGACGGCACGTTTACCTTCGTCGTGAACGCCTGAGCCAAACCCGGCGGTAGGTTGGGCGGGCGATGACGGCGCTGGCGAGGAACAACGTCCGGGTCACGGGGAACCAGAGCGGGCAGCCGATCCTGTTCGCCCACGGGTTCGGCTGCGACCAGAACATGTGGCGGTACGTCACCCCGGCGTTCGAGGACGACTACCGCATCGTCCTGTTCGACCACGTCGGGGCGGGTCGGTCCGACCACTCCGCCTACTCTCCCGAGAAGTACTCCACGCTCGCCGGGTACGCCGACGACGTCCTCGAGATCTGCGACGAGCTCGCGCTCTCCGCCGTGGTCTTCGTCGGTCACTCGGTCAGCTCCATGATCGGCGTGCTGGCCGCGGCCCGCGATCCGGGAAGGTTCGACAAGCTCGTGCTCGTAGGCCCGTCGCCCCGGTACGTGAACGACGAGAGCTACGTGGGCGGCTTCACGCGCGAGGACATCGAGGAGCTGCTCGACTCCCTGGACAGCAACTACCTCGGGTGGTCGCACGCCATGGCGCCGGTGATCATGGGCGTCCCCGAGCGACCGGAGCTGGGCGAGGAGCTGACCAACAGCTTCTGTCGCACCGACCCGGAGATCGCCCGCCACTTCGCGAGGGTCACGTTCCTGTCGGACAACCGCGCCGACCTCTCCACGGTGACGGTGCCCACCCTGGTCCTCCAGTGCTCGGCGGACGTCATCGCTCCTCCGTCGGTCGGCGAGTACGTGCACCGGGCGATCCCGGACAGCCGCCTGGTCGTCATGGCCGCCACCGGGCACTGCCCCAACCTCAGCGCCCCCGAGGAGACGGTCAGCGCCATCAAGTCGTTCCTCTGAGCGTGACCGAACCGGCCGAGCGCGACCCGGCCGCAGACGCCTTCCAGGCCGCTCTGGTCGAGGACAGCCCTGAAGACCTCTACGAGAACGCCCCCTGCGGCTACCTGTCGTCCCGGCGGGACGGGACGATCGTCAAGGTCAACCAGACCTTCCTCACCTGGACGGGGTACCGGCACGACGAGCTGGTCGGGCAGCGGCGATTCCAGGAGCTGCTGACCGTGGGCGGGCGGATCTACTACGAGACGCACTACGGGCCGCTGCTCCAGATGCAGGGCGAGGCCCGCCAGATCGCGGTCGACATCGTGTGCGCCGACGGGCGCCGGCTTGCCGCCCTGGTGAACTCCGTCCTCTCCCAGGAGGGGTTGATCCGCACCGCCGTCTTCGACGCGACCGACCGCCGGGCCTACGAACGGGAGCTGCTGGACGCCCGGCGCCGGGCCGAGGCCTCGGAGGCTCGCGCTCGCGTCCTCGCCCAGACGCTGCAACGCAGCCTGCTCCCGCCGGCCCCACCGAAGATCCCGGGCCTCGACGTGGCCGCCGTCTACCGGCCGGCGGGCACGGGCGACGAGGTGGGCGGCGACTTCTACGACGTGTTCGAGAGCCGGGAGGGCGAGTGGGTCATCGCCATCGGCGACGTACGGGGCAAGGGGGCCACGGCCGCGGTGGTGACCGCGCTGGCCCGCTACACCCTCCGGGCGACCGCCATCCGGGTACGTGAACCGGCTCGCGTACTCGAGACGCTCAACCACGTGCTGCTGCGCGAGGAGGACGACTCCCACTGCACGGTCGCGTACGCCCGGGTCCACTGCCAGCCAGGGGACGCGTGCCGCGTCACGGTGGCGTGCGCCGGCCACCCCTTGCCGCTGCGGGTCGGGCCGTCGTCGCCTCCGGTGCCCGTCGGGGAGCCGGGCACCCTGCTCGGCCTCCTCGACTCCATCGAGGTGTCCAACGTCACCGTGACCCTGGGGCCGGGCGAGGCCATCGTGTTCTTCACCGACGGCGTCACCGAGGCGCGTCGCGACAGCGAGTTCTTCGAGGACGACCGGGTGGCCGACGTCCTCTCCAGGCTCGGGCACGAAGACGCCCGAGGCATGGCCCAGGGACTGGTGGACGTGGTCGTCGACTTCCAGGACGGTTCGCCCCGCGACGACATCGCCGTGCTCGTGGCCAAGGTCCCGAGTGAGCAGGACGGGCAGCCGGCGCCCGCGTAGGCTCCGGTCCCGGGCTCCGGGTTCGCTCCTGGGAAGGAAGGGCTCAGGCGCCGGCGACGGTGTCCAGGATGAGGTCGAGCGGGAGGCCCGTGCCCCGGCCACGAGGGGAGCCGCCCACGAGGTCGCTGCCGCCCCATCGGTCGTCGTCGGGGCAGCCGTCGAGGTCGTTGAGGCGCTCGTAGGCGGCGTTGAGGTCGGTGGGGACGAACGGCGTGGTCTTGGCGATGGTGACGACGCGGCGGTCCCCACTGCGGCGCTCGGCGACGACGGTCTCGATGCCGGCGCAGCGGGCGGCGATCCGGGCGTAGGGGCCGTGCTCCACGACGGCGGCGACCGGCCCCCGGCGAGCCACGAGCTCGAACTCGCCCCATGCCGGGCGGCGATCGCCCCGGCCGTCGACCAGGGCGGTGATCCTGGCGCTCACTTCGTCGATCACCGCGGTGATGTCGGCGGCGTCGATGGCGTCGCCGTCGTCGCGCCGCCCCTGGTACGGCTCGAACGCCCACGCCAGCTGGGCCAGCATCTCGGAGTCGGCCCAGGGCGGAGTCCAGCAGCCGCCGGTCGTGTCGAGGATCCCCTCGAGGACGATCAGCCGGTGCACGGCGGGCTCGTCGAGCCGGTCGGGATGGCCGAGGGCCCAGATAGCCGTGCAGACGTCGGCGTCGCAGTCGTTGACGTGCACGTCGGCGCCGGGCACTCCGTCGCGCGTCATCGTCTCCCAGAGCCCCTGGGCCACGAGCAGGACTGCCTGCTCGCAGGTGGCCCGGGTCGACCCCCGGTCCACCCCCTCGTGGTGGTTCATCGACGCGTACGGCCCGTCAGGGCACCAGCGGGACGGCCCCCTGACACACCCATCGAGGGCGATGGCCGGTGCCTCCTGGCCGCGCAGCCACTCGAACGAGAAGCTGCGCCCGGGGTGGGCGTACACTCGCAGGACGGGCCGGCCCGGCCCGGTGGCGGTGTCCCACTCCTGTGTCAGCGCCTGTTGGCGCACACGACCTCCCCAGCGTCACGCTCGTACGGTGCTGAAGTCATCCTTACCACCTCGCGCCCGGGTATCTACCCCTTGCGAGGCCATTGGCGCAACATCTACCCTCGACGAGACTCCAAGGGGGACGAGGGTTGGCAGAGGCCGGAGCTCCCGCTCGAATTGTCTATCCGCCGCTGGTCGGACGCCTCGTGCGCGAGGGACGAGGCGCCCGGAGCTGGTCGCAGCAGCAGCTGGCCGAGCGGGTGGGGAAGTCGAAGCAGTGGGTGGCGGCGGTGGAGGTCGGCCGGGTCCTGCCTCCCGTCGACCAGGTCGTCGGCGTGTGCCGCGCCCTCTACCCCGACGAGGGCGACGGTGCCCCCGACCGCCTCGCCTGCTGGCTGGTGTACTGGCTGCAGGCGGCGGCGTCGGTGCGGTCGTCGTCGCCCGAGGAGGCGACCCTCCTCGGGCAGGCCCTCGCCGTCCTCGACCGGGACGTGGGAAAGCCGTCGGCGGCCGGCGACTGGCGCTCGCTCGACCAGTTCCCCACCGCGTTCGAGCCCCTCACCCTGGTCGCCGCCGACCGGCGGGACACCCCACCGGAGACGCGCGCCGACCTGTTCATCCTCTCCGGCGCCGTCGGTGACCTCACCTTCCTGCCCAACCTGCGGGAGACGAGGAGCGAGGTCCGCCTCCGCTCCGACAAGCTCGTCGTCCTCGGTCCCGACGACATGCGGCGGCGGGAGCTGGGCAGCACCAACCTGCTGGTGGTCTCCTCCCCCGCGGCCAACTGGGCGGCGCGAGTGCTCAACAGCTCCGCCCTCTTCCGCTACGACATCCCGGGCCCGGCTCGGGAGCTCGACGCCAGGATCCGCACCCTGGGAGACTTCGACGACGGCATCCTCCTGCGACTGCTCTGGCGGCTGGTCAGCTCGGCCCAGGAGACGGACGAAGGTGTCGACGTACCGTCGATCGACGCCAGCCGCCTCTCCGCCGTCCAACGCGAGCGTCTCCCCCGCGCCGAGGAGCTGGCGCGCGAGCTGCTGGCCACAGGAAAGCCCGAGGAGATCATGAGCCAGTTCAACGAGACGGGGATCCTCGACCCCGTCGCCGGCCGCCGGTACCAGCTGCCGGCCGACAACTTCGACTACGGCATGATCAGCCTCGCCCCCAACCCCTGGGCCCGGGACAAGTTCGTCTCCATCCTGGTCTCGGGCATGCACGGCACGGGGACGGCCCACGCCCTGGGCGCCTTGATCTCCGATCCGCAGATGTTCGCCGGCCACCCCTTCGGGGGGGTCATCCAGGTGCACGCCCAGCCCTACGCCGACTGGTCGGAGCGCTTCCTCCGGGCGGACTGGGAGTGGAAGACCCCCGAGTACACGCCGCAGACGCTCCTCCAGCGCCTCCGGCATGCACTGGAGCAAGGCACGGAACGGCCCGAGCCGCTCAACGCGTGGACCGACACCGAACTGGCCGACTGCATCCGCTTCATCGAGACGCTGCCCTACGGCTCACGGTGAAGGTCACGACCTGGCGTCGACGCCGCGCCAGGACTCGCCGACCACGGCGTTGAACACCTCCGGGCGCTCCTGGAACGGCTCATTGGACTCCTCCTCGTGTTCAGGGTTCACCGACGAGGGCCGAAGCCCCCGCCTCGCGTCGGGAGGCGGCGCCTCACGCCTCAGGTGGTGAAGACCGACCGCAGAGGAGATCGACGATGACCACCACCGTCCCCACGACGACGACGACGCTCGACCAGCGTGTGCTCGAGGCCGCCATCGGCGCCCTGGAGCTGTTCGGCATCCATCTGGGCAACCGCCTCGGCCTCTACGACGCCCTGCTCGGCGGCGCGGCCACCGTCGGCGAGGTGGCGACCGCGGCCGGCATCGCACCCCGGTACGCCCAGGAGTGGCTCGAGCAGCAGTCGGTCGCCGGCGTGCTCACCGTCGACGACGTCACCGCCGGCGCCCGGGGACGCCGGTACACCTTGCCCGATGCCCACATAGGCGTCGTGGCCGACCCGCTGGCCCTCGACCACCTCGCCCCTCTGGCCGGGCTGGTCGTGGGCATCGCCTCCGTGCTCGACGACGTGGTGGACGCCTACCGGACCGGCGGCGGCGTCCCCTACGCCCGCTACGGGGCCGAGTTCCGGCGGGGACAGGGGGCGATCAACCGGCCGGCGTTCACCTCGGCCCTGGTCGAGGAGTGGCTCCCCGCGCTGGGCCCGGCCGTCCAGCGCCTGGCCACCGGCGGCCGGTTGGCCGACCTCGGCTGCGGCCAGGGCTGGTCGACGATCGCGGTGGCCCGGGCCTTCCCCGGCGCCGAGGTCTGGGGGATCGACAGCGACCGGGCCTCGATCGAGGAGGCCCGCACCGCGGCCGAGGACCACGGCGTGGCCGTGAACTTCCGGTGCGCCGACGCCACCGTGCTGGCCGGCGCGGGGCCGTTCGACGTCGTCGTGCTGCTGGAGGCCCTGCACGACATGGCCCGGCCGGTCGAGGCCCTGGCCGCGGCCCGCGCCGCCCTCGCCGCCGACGGCGTCATGCTGGTGGCCGACGAGGCGGTGGCGCCCACCTTCTCGGCGCCCGGCGACGAGCTCGAGCGGATGATGTACGGCTGGAGCATCACCCACTGCCTGCCGGCGGCGATGGCGGAGCAGCCGTCGGCCGCCATCGGGACGGTCATCCGGGAGGGGACGGTCCGGGATCTGGCCACTGCCGCCGGGTTCGCGCAGGTGGACGTGCTCGACGTCGACGGCGGGTTCTTCCGCCTCTACGCCCTGCGCCCCTGAGCGCTGTCTATCTCCCAGGTCACCGCGGTCTCGGGCCGGTACGAGCACCACGTGCCGGTCCGGACCGCGTTCTGGAGGTGCCGCCCGAGGGGTGGGTGGGCTTCGACGACCTGGCGGATGGCGGCCCGGATGCGCCAGCCCACCGCCGACCGGGCCCGCTCGGCCGCCGACCCCGTGGCCCGCGACCGCCCCCCCAGCCCGAAGGCCGCCGAGAGCTGCTGGACGAGGGCGTCGAGCTCGGCCTCGGCCCACTCGGCCCGCACCGGGTCGTTGGCCGTTCGGGCCTCGTCGATGTCGGACTGCAGGTCCCGGATCCGGCGTTCGTACGCCCGGCGGGCCTCCTGGTCCAGCACGGGACCGGCCGCCGGCCCCACATCGGCGCCCCCGACCAGCTCGAGGCAGTGGACGTCCTCCCCCGGGCGGGAGAGAAGGACGGCCAGGTCGCGGAGGCCCTTCCCGTCGCGCACGCGGCACGTCGTCGCCGCGTAGGTCAGGGCCCAGGTGGCCCCCTCCAGCACCATCGTCGACGCCGCCGGCGAGGGGTGGGCGGGGGTCGTCGGGCCGGGGCGGGCGAGCGGTGGCGGGTCGCCGACCAGGCCGACCCGGCGGTGGGCATCGGCGGCCTGCCGGGCGTACCGCTCGGCGTCGTCGGAGCGGCCCAGGAACCGGGCCACGAGCGCCAGGTACCAGGCGACCGACCCGGTGAAGGCGGCCCCGATCCCCTCCACGCAGAAGAGGTGGGCGTAGGGGCGGAGCTGGTCGTACAGCAGCTCGGCGACCTCCCGGCACCCGGCCAGCACCGCCACCTCGGCCAGCTGGGCCGACTCGGGGAGCCACTCCGAGTCACGGGCCCGCCGCTCCAGCCCCGAGGCCAGCCACTGGTCGAGCAGGGCCCGGGCCCGGTCGAGGTCACCGAGCTGGGCGGCGATCACCGCCGGGTAGGGCCAGCCGGCGGGCGTGGTCGCCGGTGCACCCTCGTCGGGCTCGACGACGGCGGCCATCGCCCGCCCGGCTTCGGCGAAGCGGCCCTCGTAGCGCTGGCGCACCCACCACTGGGTGAACGTCAGCATGCGGGCGTTCATGCTCTGGCCGAGGGCGCCGATCTCCTCGGCCACCGCGCACTGGCGGGCGGCGGCGCCGACCTCGCACAGCATGAGCGCCCGCATGCCGCGCCAGAGGGGGACGTACCACCGGTAGAGGGGTTGCCGCACCTGTTCGGCCACCTGGGCGAACCGCTCGATCTCCACGTCGACCTGGCCGACGTGACCCAGCTCGAGCAGGGCGACGACGCGAAGGCGGCGCCCGAGCAGCTCGAGCGGGAGGTCGCCCGCCTCCTGCGCCAGCCGCACCACCTCCGTCGCCTCGTCGAGCCGGGTCTGGCAGTGGTCGGGGGCGGGGATGGCGTCGCAGTGACCGGCGAGCGCGTAGCCGAGCGCGGCACGGTCGCCCACGTCCCGGGCCATGGCCACGGCCTCCTCGCTCAGGGCGAGGCGGCGCGACTCGGCGTCCATGAACGACAGCGCCACGGAGAGCCGGGCCAGCACCCACGCCCGCAGGGTCGAGGGCTCGGGGGCGAGGGCGCGCCGCGCCTCCTCCAGCAACTCGACCTGGAGGGGGTCGAGCAGCTGGACCTCGAACCCGCCGAAGCCGGCCCCGAGCCCGAGGGCGGCCCGGGCCAGGAGGTTGGCGTCGCCCCGCTTCCGTGCCATGTCAGCGGCCTGCCGGTATGCCTCCCTCGCCGCCGCGACGTCCCCTCCGGCCAGGTGGGCTTCGCCCTGGCGGACCAGCAGCTCGCCGTGGCGAAGGTCGTCCTCGCGGCCGGCCCGCAGGAGGCCCACCGCCCGCCCGTACCAGGCCGCGGCCTCCTCGTAGGCGAGGAGCCCGAAGCTGCGCTCCCCCGCCCGCACGGCCAGGTCGACCGCCCGCTCGTCGCCGCCGGCGACCGCGCCCTGAAGGACGTGGTGGGCCACCTCCGGCACCCTCGCGTCCCCGTAGCGCTCCTCGATCACCTCGGCGATCCTGCCGTGCCGCTCGGCGCGGGCGGCCAGCCCGAGCCGCTCGTACAGCACCTCGCGCACGATGGCGTGCACGAACCGGAAGCCGCCGCCCGTCCCCGCCTCGGTGACCAGGCCGGCCGCCCGTGACTCGTCGACGGCGTGGAGGATGTCGGCGGGGCCCGACCCGGTGGCGGCGGCGAGGAGGGGCACGTCGAAGTCCGTTCCGACGACCGCGGCCGTGGCCAGGACGTCCTGGGTGGACGGGGCCAGGTTGCCCAGTCGCCGGGCGACCACGGGCCGGATGCCTGCCGGGACGGCGCTGTCGAGCCGGCCTTCGTCCCGCCAGAGGTGGACGAGCTCACGCAGGAACAACGGGTTCCCTCCGCTCCTGCGGTGCAGCAGGGGGACCATCGTCTCCAGGCCGGCACTGTCCCCCAAAGCCGCCACCAGGGCGCCCACGTCACGCTTGCCCAGCCCGCCGAGAGACAGCTGGAGGCCGTCACGGACGAGCTCGCCGAGGCGACGGGCGAAGGGCTGGGCGACGTCGAGGTCGGTCTCCCGGTAGGTGCCGATCACGGCCACCCGGCGGGGCCGTTGGTCCCGGGCCAGGAACTCCAACAGCCGCACCGACGCCTCGTCGGCCCAGTGCAGGTCCTCCAGCACGAGCACCAGCGGCTGCTGCTGGGAGGCGGCGGCGAAGACGTCGGTCACCGCGTCGAACAGCCGGAAGCGGGCGTCGCTGCCCAGATCCCCCGAGGCCGCCTGGCCCAAGAGGTGCTCCCCGCGGCCGAGGACGCGCAGGAGCTGCAGCCACACCCAGTACGGGGGCGCACCGTCACCTTCCCAGCACGCCCCCCACAGGACCTGCGACGACACCCTCGCCGCCACCTCCCTGACCAGGCGGGTCTTGCCGATGCCCGGCTCCCCTCCGACCAGGCCCAGCACCCGCTCCCCCAGCTCGGCGGCCTGGACGGCAGAGACGAGCGCCGCAAGCGGGGTCTCGCGCCCGACGAAGGGCAGCTCGCGCAACGGGGAGACGGACCGGTTCCCCTCCCCCGATGGCGGCCCTGCCGTCACCGCCACATCTTCCCACCGGCGTAGCGGCGGGGCCTCGGCGAACGGGAACGGCGCCGCTCTACACGTGGATCAGCCGGCGAACGCGCTAGGCGCCATGGGTCACCGTCTGCTGGGAGTGGGCGGGAACGGCGCCGGCCACCAGCCGGACGCCCAGGAGGCAGATGTCGTCGTCGCGCTGCAGCGTGCTCGTGCAGACGCTGAGGACGTGCCGGCAGAGGTCGTCGAGGTCACGCGGCCCGCCGTCGGCCGCCCGCCGCAGTCGCTCCATCCCTGCGTCCCGGGAGACATCCCGGCTCCGGACGAGCCCGTCGGTGAACAGGAGCAGCGTCGACCCGGGCGCGAGCCGCAGCGACGTCTCGGGGCGGGCCGCGCCGGTCGCCGCGCCCAACGCCGGGCCTCCGCTCCCGCCGGCGAAGCGGCCGTCCGCCGTCCCGCGGTGGAGGACCAACGGAGGGCAGGCGCCGGCACTGGCGTACCGCACCTCGCCGGTGGCCGGGTGCAGGGTCATGTAGAGCAGCCGCGCCTGCCGCCCCAGACCGGTGGCGTCGGCGAGCCGGTCGAGGTGGCCGACCAGCGCGGCCGGCGAGTCGCCGTCGCGGACCAGGTAGGCCCGCACCGCGGCCCGCAGGTCGCTCATCGCCGCCGCCGCTTCGACACCGCGCCCCGGCACGGCGCCGACGACGATCCCGAGCGCGCCGTCGTCGAGGGGGACGGCGTCGAACCAGTCTCCGCCGCTCTCGACGAAGACGCCCCATGGCCGGACGTGCCCGGCCAGCTCGACCCCCGGGACGTCAGTGGACACTCGTTCCGCAAGGGCCGGCGCCCGGTGGGAGTGGAGGCGGGCCTGAGCGTGCTTCGCGGCGTAGTCGCACAGTCCGTCGAGCTCCTCGCTGGGCTGGCCCTCGTCCGGTTCCGCCGGGGCCGCATCGCGTTCCAACACCATGCCCGCGCCGCCCTCCATCCCCAGCTCCTCCCGGACCGCGTCGAGCACGGGGTCGAAGCAGGCGGCGAGGACGTCGCTGAAGCCGAGGCCGAAGGAGGCTTCAGCGGGTTCGACCTCGACGACGACGGTGTCGACGGGCAGCGCACCCCAGTGCCGGGCCATGGCCAGGGTGTGATCGAGATCGACCAGGCCCATCACCGCCTCCTCGACGCTCCGGTGGACCTCGGCCGGGCGTGGTGCCGCCAGGTCGACCCGGTAGCGCCGGATGGTGCCCGGGGGGTCGAGGTCGCGCCCGACCGCCCCGACCAGCACCACCTTGGCCGGCCGCAGCTCCTGGAGACGGTGGAGCACGAGCGGTGCCGAACAGGACAGGTCCTCGACGACGACGTCCGACGGCCAGTCGAACTGCTGGAACCACTCGACGAGGGCCCGGCCGAAGTCGAGGTCCCGCAACCCGGGGGTGCCGAAGCCACCGACCAGGGCCCGGCAGTGCGACGTGCCCCGGCCCGTCATTCGAGCGTGCACCCGCACGAGTTGATCTCCCGGGTGATGATGCCCCGGCCCGTGTCCATGTGGGTGGTGCACGGCATGCACGGGTCGAAGCTCCGGATCGACCGCAGGATGTCGATGCCCTTCACCTGGTCGTCGGGCACGGACTCGAGGATCGGCGTGTCGACGATCGACTGCTCGTAGGGGCCGAGGCCGCCGAAGGGGTCGGTCGGCGAGGCGTTGATCGTGGACGGGGTGTTGATCTGGTAGTTCACGATCTTGCCCTTGTCCAGCACCATGTGGTGGACGAGGTAGCCGCGGCTGGCCTCCCAGAAGCCCACCGACACCCGCTCGTCCTTCGGGATCCGGAACGGGGTGTGGACCTTGGTGTCGCCCTTGCGCCAGTACTCGAAGGCCTTGAGCAGGCAGTTCATGCCGATGGTGGCGGTGAAGGCCATGGCGTAGGCCCGGGCCCGGTTGCGCTCCAGTGCGTTCAGGGTGCGGGGCAGGGGCCAGAACAGCTCGGTCTCGGGCAGGGCGTGGCGGGGCAGGACCAGCTGCAGGCCGTCGCCGGTCGGGTTGCAGAACGGGTTGTCGGTGTACTCGCCCCGCAGGGCCGTGCCCCACAGCTGGCCGTACGCCCCCGTCTCCACCACCTGGCGGTCCCACCTCGGCGCCGTCGACCAGGTGTACTTGTCCTTGAAGTTGGTGCCGGACGGCTTGGGCAGCGTGGTCTTGTTCCAGGCGTGGTAGGGGCTGAGCGGGTTGCCCAGGGGGTCGGTGCGGTAGCGCTGAGGGCCGACCTTGGTCCAGTCGTCGTAGAAGGAGTGCTCCACGAACTCCTCCATGCCCATGTTGATGTCGGTCAACTTGTGGGTGACGAGCTTGCCCTCGATGATCACCGCCGGCGTCGACCAACGAGCGTCACCCCACTGGTTGCAGTTGGCGTAGGTGGCGTCGTAGATCTCGGAGTTGTCCCAGATGCCCGTCTGGACCAGGCTCGTCGGGCGGGCGCCGACCTGCTCGTAGGCCGGGTTGGCCTCCAGGAAGAAGTCGCACAGGTCGTCCCAGATGCGGCAGATGACCTTGCACCAGTCGAGGATCTTCCCGAGCTGGGTGTAGTACTCGTTGAACGTCGACGTGGTCACCGTCGTGGACATCCCGCCCGGCACGATGGTGCTCGGGTGCGGGAACTTGCCGAACATCAGCATGCACATGATCCGCCCGACCCGGGTCCACTCGAGGGCCTCGAGGTAGATCTTCCCGGTGAGGGGGTTGAGGGCGTCCATGATGTCCTTGATC
>DATAAD010000095.1:0-10319 GCA_036260295.1 Acidimicrobiales bacterium
CGGAGAGCTCGCGCAGCTCATTGGCCTTGCCCTTGCCCACGAACGTGGCCGGATCGGGCTCCTGCCGCCGCTGCAGAACCCGCTCCGCCTCGTCGGCCCCCGCCGTGTCGGCCAGGGCGGCCAGCTCCTCGAGCGACGCCGCGGCCTCGTCCACGCTGACCGGCGGGATGGCCACGCCGACCAGCACGACCGACTCCCGGCGGTCTCGATCGATCAGGGCCATGGGAACTCCACCTCGCACACGAACTCGGCCGGCCCGGTCAGGACGACCCCGTCCGGCATCAACTCCACGATGGCATCCCCGCCGGATTGGTGGACGGTCACCCGCGGCCCGACGAGGCCGGCCGCATGGGCGAGGACGGCCGCCGCGCACGCCCCGCTCCCGCAGGCCTGGGTCTCCCCCACGCCCCGCTCGAAGACCCGCATGGAGAGCTCCTCCGGGCCGGGGCCGGCGACCACGTACTCGACGTTGATGCCCTCCTTGGCGCCGTTCACGGCGTAGAGGTCGTCCACGAACTCGACGTTCCGGCCCGTCCACTCCGCGGCCCGCTTCGAGATGTGCAGCTTGCTCAGATCCTCGACCTCCACGACCGTGTGAGGGTTCCCCATGTCGACGAAAGCCAGTCCCAGATCCTCGGGGTCGATCTTGGCCATGCCCATGTCCACGCTGGCCCAGCCGTCGTCGTCGACGGTCACCTCCTTGTCGCCGGCGTCGGTGTGGACGACCATCCGCGGCCCGGAGAGGCCGGCGTCGACCATGGCCATGGCCAGGCACCGGATCCCGTTGCCGCTCATCTCGGCCCGGCTGCCGTCGGCGTTGAACAGCTCCATGGTCGGCCCCGGCGTCACCCGGATGACACCGTCGGCACCGACACCCCGGTGGCGGTCGCACAGGGCGCGCACCGCGGCGGCGTCGACCGGGCACCGGTCGCCGAGGTCGAGCAGCACGAGGAAGTCGTTGCCCAGGCCGTGGTACTTCTCCAGGCGCATCATGGGAGCGACCAGTCTCCCAGGAGGGCGGGGAGTAGATCGACCGGATTGCGGACCGTGCCCAGCCAGGTGATCCTCGGGTCCCGCCGGAACCAGGCCCGCTGTCGCCGGGCGAACTCCTTGGTCCGGGCCACGGCCTTCTCGACCGCCTCCTCCAGCGTGCAGTCGCCGGCGAGGTGGTCGAGCAGCTCCTTGTAGCCCAGGGCCTGGCCGGCGGTGCGGGACATCCGGTCTTTCAGGCCGCGGACCTCGCCGAGGAAGCCGGCGCCCAGCTGGTCCCGGTAGCGGGCGGCGATGCGCTCGGCCAGGACCTTGCGGGGCAGCCACACGCCGGCCAGCCGGAACCGGGTGCGTGGGTAGGCGCCCAGACCCGGGCCGAACGACGAGAACGGGCGGCCGCTGCCCAGGGTGACCTCGAGGGCCCGCACCACCCGGCGGGCGTTGCCCGGCTCCATCCGGGACGCGGCCCGCGGGTCGAGCTCGACCAGCCGGGAGTGGAGCGCCTTCACCGGCTGGCCTTCCAGCTCGGCCTTGAGCTCCGGCCACTCGCCCGGGAGGGCCAGGCCGTCGACCACGGCCTGGACGTAGAGGCCGCTACCGCCGACCACGAGGGCCCGGTGGCCCCGCGCCTCGATCCCGGCCATGGCCTCGGCCGCCGCGGCCTGGAAGCGGGCCACGGAGAAGTCCTCCCCCGGGTCGGCCAGGTCGAGCAGGTGGTGCGGCACCTCGGCCCGCTCCGCCGGCGTGGGCTTGGCCGTGCCCAGGTCCATCTCCCGGTAGACCTGCATGGAGTCGGCCGAGACCAGCTCCACGTCGCCCAGCCGCCGGGCCACGTCGAGCGCCAGCGCGGACTTGCCCGACGCCGTCGGCCCGACGAGCACCAGGTGCCGTACGGTCAGAGCACCGCCACCGGGATGCGCGTCTTGTGGCGGGGCCGGGCCGTGACGCCGAGCAGCTCGCCCCGCAGGTGGTGGGCGGCGGCACCGGTGATGCGCACGTCGGCGAAGGTGCCGGCGGCCGGCACGACGTCGGCCGGGAAGTGCACCAGCTTGTTCTGCCGGGTGCGGCCGGTGGCCACGGAGGGGTCCTTCTTGGACGGCCCCTCGACCAGCACCTCCTCCACCCGTCCCACCCGGGCCCGGTGACGGGCCAGGGCCGAGCGCTCGACCACGACCTTCAGGCGGTCGAACCGCTCGCCCACGACCTCGGGCGGCACGAACCGGTCGGTCATCTCGGCCGCCTGGGTTCCCGGACGGGGCGAGAACACGAACGTGTAGGCGCTGTCGTAGGACGCCTCGGCCACCACCTCGAGGGTGCGCTCGAAGTCGTCGTCGGTCTCGCCGGGGAAGCCCACGATCAGGTCGGTGGTGACGGCCAGGTCGGGGACGGCCTCCCGGGCCGCGGCCAGCCGCTGGAGGTACCGGTCGGCCGTGTAGCCCCGGTGCATGGCGGCCAGGGTGCGGTCGCTGCCCGCCTGCAGGGGCAGGTGCAGGTGCTCGCAGGCCGCCGGCGTCTCGGCCAGGGCCGCGATCGTCTCCGGCCGCAGGTCCTTCGGATGCGGGCTGGTGAAGCGGACGCGGCGAATGCCGTCGACCTCCCCGACGGCCCGCAGCAGGTCGGCGAACAGCGGCCGGCGCCGGGTCAGGTCGCGGCCGTAGGAGTTGACGTTCTGACCCAGCAGGGTGACCTCGACCGTGCCGGCCGCGGCCAGGGACCGGACCTCGTCGACGACCTCGTCGAACGGGCGGCTGATCTCCTTCCCCCGCACGGCGGGGACGATGCAGAAGGCGCACGCGTTGTCGCAGCCGATCTGGATGGTCACCCAGGCGGTGTAGGGCAGCTCCCGGCGCACGGGCAGGGCCGACGGGAAGGCCGTGTCCTCCTCGAGGATCTCCATCACCGGGCTCCCCGTGGCCGACGCCTCGTGCAGCAGCTCGGCGGCCCGGCCCACGTTGTGGGTGCCGAAGACGACGTCGACCTGAGGCGCCCGGGCCTGGATGAGCTCACGGTCCTTCTGGGCCAGGCAGCCGGCCACCGCGATCTGCATGCCCGGCTTGCGGTCCTTGATCGCCGCCAGGTGGCCGAGGTTCCCGTACAGCTTGTTGTCGGCGTTCTCGCGGATGCAGCAGGTGTTGAGGAGGACGACGTCGGCGTCCTCCACGTCGTCGGCGGCCACCATGCCGTCGGCCTCCAGCAGCCCGGCCAGGCGCTCGGAGTCGTGGACGTTCATCTGGCAGCCGAACGTCCGGATCAGGTACTTGCGGGCCACGGATCCCACCGTACCGGGCGCTAGCGTCGCGTTCGCCATGCGCCGCGCTCTCTGTGCCGCCCTGTGCGCCGCCGCCGTGCTCGCCGGCTGCTCCGAGAACGGCGAGCCGGCGGCGGTGGGCCAGTCCGCCCCGGCCACGACCACCACCGCTCCGGCGCCGACCACGACAGTGGCGGCCACGACCACGACGACCGCCACCCCCCAGGCCGCCCTGGCGTCCACCTTGGTGGAGGCGGAGACGGCCATCCGGAACCCGGCCACGCCCGCGTCGCGGCTGCCCGAGCTGGGCCAGGCCCAGCAGCAGGCCTACCGCCAGCTGGTCGCCCACCCGGAGTGGGAGGACGAAGTGCTCGGCCTCGTCCCCGAGCGGCTCCGCGCCACCGTACGGGCCAACCTGGCCGCGGGGCGGGAGCTGAGCGCCCTGACGCCGGCGCCCCCGCCCGACGCCCCCCTGCCCAAGTGGAGGATCGTCCCCCCCGAGCCGGCCGAGACGCTCCTCCCCCTCTACAAGGCCGCGGGCGCCGCCGCCGGTGGCGTCCCGTGGGAGTACCTGGCCGCCATCCACCTGGTCGAGACCCGGATGGGCCGGATCAAGGGCGACAGCTCGGCCGGCGCCCAGGGGCCGATGCAGTTCATCCCGTCCACCTGGGCCATCTACGGCCAGGGCGGCGACGTCACCTCCAACCGCGACGCCATCCACGCCGCCGCCCGCTACCTCCGGGCCACCGGGGCGCCGTCGGACATGGCCCGCGCCCTCCGGGCCTACAACAACAGCGCCCGGTACGTCCGGGCCATCACCCACTACGCCGAGCAGATGGTGGCCGACGAGCGGGCCTACCTCGGCTACCACGCCTGGCAGGTGTACTACGGCACCCGCCTCCTGCCCGAAGGGACCGTCATCGAGTAGGAAAGGTGCGGTCAGCACCCTTGTGAAGCACGGGCCGTCGGTTCACACTGGCCCTGCGCCCTCGGCGAGGCGCGGGGAAGGCGGGTGACAGATGGGCTTCCGGGAGGACTTCATCGGAGGGCTGGCCAACCACTGGCCCTGGCTGGCACGGAAGGTGAACCCCTACGTGATCAACAGGATGGTGGGCGTCTGCCGTACCCGCCCACATCCTTGGAGCACGGCCCACGACTACGTGTCGTGGACCTCCCTCACCGACCAGACCTACAGCGCCCGGCACCTTCCCCCGGTGCCGGCTGCGCCGACCGAGCCTTCGGCCAAGGCGCTCACCGGCCTGTTCGACCGCGCCGGCCGCGACCAGGTCCTGTCCGACAAGTCCACGGTCCTGTTCCCGGCCTTCGCCCAGTACCTCACCGACGGGTTCCTCCGCACCCGGATGCCCGTCGGGGACGAGTCCGACGACGTCCGTCGCATGAACACCTCCAACCACCAGATCGACCTGTGCCCGCTCTACGGGAGGAACGCCACGCAGACGGCGGCGCTGCGCCTCATGAGCGATTCGCCCGGCGAGCGCGGCCGGTTGAAGTGGCAGGTGATCGACGGCGAGGAGTGGGCACCGTTCCTGTACGAGGCCGGCGAGAAGAAGGAGGAGTTCCAGGCGCTCGACGACCCGCTCAGGCTGAAGCCCAAGGAGACTCCTGCGCTGGCCGGCCGCATCTTCGCCTTCGGCGGCGACCGAGCGAACATCGTGCCCCACGTGGCCATGATGAACACCCTCTTCCTGCGCGAGCACAACCGCCTGGCCGCCGCCATCGAGAAGGACAACCCGGGGTGGGACGACGAGCGCGTGTTCCAGACGGCGCGGAACACCCTCATCGTGATCTTCATCCAGATCGTCATCGAGGAGTACATCAACCACATCTCGGGCGACGTCTACCGGCTGAAGGCCATGGCCGACGTGGCGTGGCGGGCGCCGTGGAACCGGCCGAACTGGATGACGACGGAGTTCAGCCTGCTGTACCGGTGGCACTCCCTGATCCCCGACACGATGACGTGGAGCGACAAGGCGTACTCGATCCCCGACATGCTGCTGAACACCGAACCCCTGCTCAACGCCGGGCTGGCCCGGGCCTTCGTCGGGCTCAGCGGCCAGAAGGCGGGACGCCTCGGCGCGTTCAACACCGCTCCCGACCTCGTCGAGGTGGAGGCGGCGGCCATCGAGCAGGGCCGGCTGGTACGCCTGGCGCCCTACGCCGCCTACCGGAAGTACATGGGCATGTCCCAGCCGGCGGCCTTCGAGGACATCTCGAGGAACGCCGAGGTCGTGGAGCTCCTGCGCCGGCTGTACGCCAGTCCCGACGACGTCGAGTTCTACGTCGGCCTCTTCGCCGAGGACCCGGGCAGGAACACGCCGCTGCCGCCGATGATGGGCGCCATGGTGGCCGTCGACGCCTTCTCCCAGGCCTTCACCAACCCGCTGCTCTCCGAGCACGTGTACAACGAGTCCACCTTCTCCCCCACGGGGTGGGCGGCCATCCAAGGGAAGAACACCCTGGACGCGCTCGTGCGCAGGAACACGCCGGACGGAGCGGTCGACGGCCCGATCACGATGACCCAGCGGGGCTGGAGGCGGAAGCGCTGAGCCGCGCCGCCAGGGCCCGCAGCGCCCTGCCCCGGTGCGAGACCGCCGACTTCTCGGCCGTCGTCATCTCCGCGAACGTGCGGGCGTCGCCGCCGTCGGGGACGAACACGGGGTCGTAGCCGAACCCGGCCTCGCCCCGTGGCGCCTGGGCGATGGTGCCGTCGACCGTCCCCTCGGCCACGATCTCCCGCCCGTCGGGGAAGAGGGCCAAGGCCACGGTGCGGAAGCGGGCCCGGCGGCGGTCGGCGGGCACCCCCTCCAGCTCTCCCAGGAGCTTGGCCACGTTGTCGGCGTAGGTGGCGCCCGGCCCTGCGTAGCGGGCGGCCCATACGCCGGGCCGGCCGCCCAGGGCGTCGACCTCGAGGCCCGTGTCGTCGGCCACGGCCAGCTCGCCGGTGGCCTCCACCACGGCCGCGGCCTTGAGGCGGGCGTTGCCCTCCAGCGTGTCGGCCGTCTCCTCGACGTCGGGGAGGCCGGCCGGCCGCCCCGCCACCTGGAAGCCCTCGAGCAGGGCGGTCAGCTCCCTGGCCTTGTCGGGGTTGGCGGTGGCCACGACGATCTTGCGTTCGGGCACGCCGCCTGGCCTCAAACCCGGGGTCGGGGCGGC
Organism: Acidimicrobiales bacterium; assembly: GCA_036260295.1. Taxonomy (GTDB): domain Bacteria; phylum Actinomycetota; class Acidimicrobiia; order Acidimicrobiales; family AC-14; genus CADCTB01. The sequence goes on from DATAAD010000095.1 coordinate 6,413, forward strand.
GTGGACAGCACCTCGGCCTGGGCGTCGAGGATGGAGGCGATCCCGTGCTCGGCCAGCCCGAGCAGGTCGTCGAGCTCGGCTCGCGTGAACGGCAGCCCCTCGGCCGTGCCCTGGACCTCCACGAAGCGCCCCTCCGACGTCATGACCACGTTCATGTCGACCTCGGCCCGCACGTCCTCGGAGTAGTCGAGGTCGAGGAGGGCCACCGCGTCGACGACTCCCACGGACACGGCCGCGCACGCCGTAGTCACCGGGTGGGTGGGGATGCGGCCGGCGGTTACCAGCCGGGTGAGGGCGTCGTGGAGGGCGACGTAGGCGCCGCTGATGGATGCCGTGCGGGTGCCACCGTCGGCCTGGAGGACGTCACAGTCGACGATCACCTGGCGCTCGCCCAGCAGCTTCATGTCGGTGACCGACCGCAGCGACCGGCCGATGAGCCGTTGGATCTCCTGGGTCCGGCCGGACGGCTTCCCCTTGTTGACCTCCCGGTCGCTCCGCTCGGGTGTCGACCCGGGGAGCATGGAGTACTCGGCCGTGACCCATCCCGTGCCCTTGCCCCGCATCCACGGCGGCACCCGCTCGTCGACCGACGCGGTGCACAGGACCCGGGTGCGGCCCATGGTGACGAGGACGGACCCGGCCGCCATTTCCGTGTAGTCGCGGGTGAAGGTGAGGGGCCGCAGGTCGTCGGGCTCGCGTCCGTCGCGGCGGTTCATACGTCGTACCGGGCGCCGACGACGGCGACCTCCACCGGGCCGCCGAAGGCGTCCGTCCCTTCCTCCCGGGCCCGGTCGGGGTCGAGCATGGGCCAGAGGTGGGTGAGCACGAGTCGTCCCGCTCCCGCCGCCCGGGCCTGCTCGCCCGCCTGGCGGGCGCTGAGGTGCTGCATCTCCCCTTCCTGCTCGCTGGGCACCGTGGCCTCGCAGAGGGCCAGGTGGAGCCCGCCGCCGAGCGCCTCCAGGGACCAGCCGGGGCCGGTGTCGGCCGAATAACCCAACGACCGGCCGCCGGCGTCGACCCGCACGGCCAGCGTCTCCCGCCCGTGGTCGGTCTGGGAGAACGTGGCCTCGAGCGTGCCGATCGTGAGCCGGTCGCCGTCGGCGACGTCCGTCCAGGCCACCTTCGGCATCCCGTCGTAGGTCTGCTCCTTCAGCCCCGAGGGGGCGTAGACGGGGAAGTCGCTGCGGTCGAGCACGTAGCGCAGGACGATGTTCCAGCCCTCGAGGTCGTTCCAGTGGTCGGGGTGCTCGTGGCTCACGACGATGGCGTCGAGCTGGTCGAGGGCCAGGTGGTGCTGCAGGTTGGCCAGGGTCCCGGAGCCGGCGTCCAGCCAGAGCCGGGTCGTCCCGTCGTCGACCAGGTAGCCGCTGCACGCACCGCCCCGGCCCGGGTAGGAGCCACTGCAGCCCAGTACGGTCACGCTCAGTCCCACTCCCACCCCTCCACGCCATCCAGCTCGGGGCCCAAGAGCCGGCTCCCGAGCGCCCGAAACCATGCCACGTCGCCGGACGAGACGAAGCGGTGGGCGCCCTTGGCCGCCGAGCGCCGGCCCAGCCCGGTCTCCTCGAGGATCGACCGCACCTCGAAGGCGGTCTCGTCGGCCGAGTCGACCAGCACCACCTCGCGCCCCATGACGTCGCCGATGGTCCGGGCCAGGAACGGGTAGTGCGTGCAGCCCAGGAGCAGGGCGTCGACGCCCGCACCCACCAGCGGGGCCAGCAGGCGCTCGGCCAGCACGTGGACCTGCTCGCTGGCCGTCTCCCCCCGCTCGACGAACTCCACGAAGCCGGGGCAGGCGGCGCAGCTGAGGTCGACCGGCGCCCGGGTGGCGCGCACGGCCCGCTGGTAGGCGCCCGAGCCGACGGTGCCCACCGTGCCGATCACGCCCACCCGGCCGTTGCGGGTGGCCCGCACGAGGGAGCGCACCCCCGGGTCGATCACGCCCACCACCGGCACGTCGAACTCGAACCGTAGGAGCTCGAGGGCGGCGGCCGACGCCGTGTTGCAGGCGACGACGACCATCTTCACGTCGTGGCCCTCCACCAGCAGCCGGGTCACCTGGAGGGCGAACCGGCGCACCTCGTCGAGGGGCCGCGGCCCGTAGGGGTAGCGCGCCGTGTCGCCGAAGTACACCAGGTCCTCGGCCGGCAGGAGGTCGATCACCGCCCGGGCCACGGTGAGGCCGCCGAACCCGCTGTCGAACATGCCGATCGGCCGGTCGTCCATTCACCTGGAGGCTAGAGGAACGCTCAGGTCCGGCCCGAAGGCGGTCGATACAAGGACGATGCGACGAATCGGCGGGATGCTGCTCCTGGTACTGCTCACCGCGTGCGGCGACGGGACGACGGTCGGCCAGACCGGGGCACCGGGCTCGGCGCCGCCCGAGACGACGACCTCGACCTCCACGACCACGACCAGCACGTCGACCACGACCACGTCGACCACGAGCACGACCATCGCCGCCCGCCGGTCGGTCCCGACGACCCAGGCGCCCACCGCCAGCGGCGGCTGCCACCCGAGCTACTCCGGAGCGTGCCTCCCCATCGGGCCCGACGTCGACTGCGGGGAGATCAGCGCCCGGCGCTTCAGGGTCGTGGGGCCGGACGTCTACCGGCTCGACGCCGACAGCGACGGGATCGCCTGCGAAAGCTGAGCGTCAGAAGTACACGATGCGCTTGGCCCGCTCGACGACCTCGTCGATGTCGTCGGTCCAGGCGCCCGTTGAGAGGTACTTCCACCCCCCGTCGGCGAAGACGGTGACGATCACGCCCTCGTCGAGCTGGGACGCGGCCTTGGCCGCGCCGGCCATGGCCGCCCCGGACGAGATGCCGGCGAAGATCGCCACCTCGGCCGCCAGCCGGCGGATCCACTCGATGGACTCCCGAGGCCGGACGATGATCTTGCGGTCGAGCAGGTCCGGGTCGTAGATCGGGGGCACGAACCCTTCGTCGAGGTTGCGCAGACCTTCGACCATCTCCCCCGCCGGCGGCTCGACCGCCCACATCTGGATCGCCGGGTTGCGCTCCTTGAGGTACCGGCCCAAGCCCATGAGCGTCCCCGCCGTCCCGAGGCCGGCGACGACGTGGGTGACCTCCGGGCAGTCCCGCCAGATCTCGGGGCCCGTGCCCTTCACGTGGGCGTCCGGGTTGGCCTGGTTGCCGTACTGGAACAGGAAGGCGACGTCGTCGGACTCCTTGGCCAGGCGCTGGGCCATGCGCACCGCCCCGTTCGACCCCTCGGCCCCGGGTGAGAGCACGATCTCGGCGCCGAAGATCTCCAGCAGCTGGCGGCGCTCGACGGACACGTTCTCGGGGAGGACGACCCGCAGCTTGTAGCCCTTGACCCGGCACACCATGGCCAGGCCGATGCCCGTGTTCCCCGAAGACGGCTCGAGGATGGTCTGGCCCGGGCGCAGCGTCCCGTCGGCCTCGGCCGTCTCGATCATGTTGAGGGCGATCCGGTCCTTGACCGACCCGCCGGGGTTCTGGCCCTCGAGCTTGGCCAGGATGCGCACGGCCGGGTTGGGGCTCAGCTGGCTCACCTCGACCAGCGGCGTGTCGCCGATGGTCTCGAGGATCGACCGGAACGCGGCCAACCTCAGCCGCCGGCGACGGCCGGGAGGATGGTGATCACGTCGTCGTCGCCCACCGGCGTGGACAGGCTGTCGAGGAAGCGCACGTCGTCGTCGTTGCGGTAGACGTTGACGAACTTGTGCAGGGCGCCGTCCTCGGTGACGACCTGGCCGGCCAGGAGCGGGAACTGCCGCACCAGGTCCTCGAACACCTCGCCCACGGTGGAGCCGTTGGCCTTCACCGACGACTGGCCGGCGGCGTGCTGGCGGAGGACGGTGGGCAGGCGCACTTCGACAGGCACGGGGAGAAGGCCTCCAGCGGGAGCGGGTCGGGAC
>DATAAD010000096.1:0-18213 GCA_036260295.1 Acidimicrobiales bacterium
GACCGTTCGGCCGAGTCGCCCTTCGAGGTGGCCGCCACCGCCCTACTGCCGGAGGAGATCTCCAAGCTCCTGGGCCCGCTCGACGAGCGCGAGCGAGAGATCCTGCGCCTGCGCTTCGGCCTCGACCGGGGCGAGCCCCGCACGCTCGAAGAGGTCGGAGAGCACTTCAACCTCACCCGGGAGCGCATCCGCCAGATCGAGGCCCGGGCCATGTCCAAGCTGCGCCACCCCAGCTCGGACACCGGCGCGCGCGACCTGCTGGCCGTCTAACGCCTTCCTTCTGGTCGCGCCTGGGTTATCCGGCCAGGATGCTGAGGCCGATCACCAGGAAGACCAGCCAGGCGAGGATCCAGAGGACCATCAGCGCCCCGGCCCCGAACAGCGCGCCCTTGGGGATGCTCTCGAAGAACCCTCCGCCCCCCGACCGCGACAGCGACGGTCCTCCGTCCAGCCGGGGAAGCACCCCAGTGCGGTCGAGGAGGAGGACCACGCCCACGGCGATGATCACCGCGGGGATGACGATGAGGACGATGAGCATCAGCGCACTCCGGGGAAGCCGGGCGTCGCCGTGGGCGCGTACGGTGGCTGGAAGTCGGTGCCGGGCGGGGCCACGACGGGTGGGTTGACCACCGGGGGCTGGACGACCACAGGATCCTGCGGGTACACGGGAACGTACGAGGTCGGCGGCGGGTAGTACGCCGGCGGTTCGTACACGTAAGGCGGTACCGGCGCCGGCTCGGTGGGCACCGGCTCGGTCACGGGCGGGGCCGTCGTGGGCGACGTGGCCCGCGGGGGGACAGGAGGGGGCGGCGTGGTCGGCGGCGGCGCGGGCGTGGCGAAGTCCGAGGTGGGCTTGCCCTCCAGGGCGGCCGTCATGAACGCCTGCCACGTCTTGGCCGGGAGCGTCCCTCCGTAGACCCGGGGCAGGCCTTTGACGTTGACCAGCGGCCGCTGGCTGTCGGCGTGCCCCATCCAGATTGCAGTCGACAGCTCCGGGGTGTAGCCGACGAACCAGGCGTCGCTGAAGTTCTCGCTGGTCCCGGTCTTGCCCGCGGTGCCGTTGGGGCGGCCGATGTCGGCCGCCTTGGCCGTCCCGTTGCCGACCACGCCCTTGAGCACCTCGTTCATCTGGTCGGCGATCCGCTCCTCCAGCACCCGCTTACCCCCGCGGGCCCGGTTGTCCTCGAGGACCTTGCCGTTGGCGTCGAGCACCCGGACGACGGGGCTCACCGGGTACTGCATCCCCCGGGCGCCGAAGACGCCGTAGGCGGCGGCCATGTCGAGCGGGGCGACCTCGGCCGCGCCCAGGGTGAGGCTGGGGCCGTAGTCCTCGCCGTTGGGCAGCTTGCCCTGGGGGTTGATCATGGTCACGCCGAGCCGGTTGGCCATCTCCGCCGTGTCCTTGACGCCGACGTCCTGGACCAGCTGGGCGTACACGGTGTTCACCGAGTAGGCCGTGGCCTGCTTCAGGTTGAGCGAGCCGTACCCGCCGCTCTCCACGTTCTGGACGGTGCAGCCCGCCCCCCGGCAGTTCGGGTACGTGTACCGGCCGGGGCCGCGGTAGCTCTTGTCCAGCGACATGCCGTCCTCCAGGGCCTCGGCCAGGGTGAACGGCTTGAACGAGGAGCCCGGCTGGCGGCCACTCCCACCGCCGGCCACGCACATCGGCCCGTCGGTCTTGGCCGGCACGGCCCCCTGGTCGGCCGGGCGCTGCGGGCAGTTGCCCAGAGCCAGGTTGACCTGCGACTTGGCGAAGTCGCGCCCGCCGACCATGGCCCGCACCAGTCCCGTCTTCGGCTCGACCGCGACCAGGGCCATGTCGAGGGGCGCCTGTGTCCCCGTCAGCGCCTCGTTGACCGCGGACTCGGCCTTGGCCTGCATGGTCGGGTCGATGGCCGTCTCGACCCGCAGCCCGCCCGAGTAGACCATATCGTCGCCGTAGCGGGCGATCAGGTAGCTGCGCACGTAGTCGCTGTACCAGGGGAACTTCACGGGCAGGGCCTTGGCCGGCTGCACGACGGTGGCCGGCGCCGCGCCCAGCCGGGGCCGGTTGTCGGCCAGTGTGACCCGCAGGGGAATGGCCTCGGCGTACTGCTGCTGGGTGATGCGCCCCTGGTCGACCATCTTTCCCAGGGCCCGCTGGCGCTGGTACTCGGCCTCGCCCGGGCTGACCCGGGGGTCGTAGTCGCTGGGCGCCGACAGGAGCCCGGCCAGCATGGCCGCCTCGGAGAGGCTGAGATCCTTCACCTTCTTGTTGAAGTAGGTCTCCGCCGCTGCCCCGATCCCGTACGCCCCGCTGCCGAAGTAGGCGCGGTTCAAGTAGCGGTACAGGATCTCGTCCTTGCTCAGCTCCTTCTCGACCCGGCCGGCGAGGACGGCCTCCCTGAGCTTGCGCCCTACGGTCCGCTCGTTGCCGGTGTAGGCCAGGCGGACGTACTGCTGGGTGATCGTCGAGCCGCCCTGGACGTAGCCCCCGCCCTTCAGGTCGGCCCAGAAGGCCCGGAAGACGCCCCGGGAGTCGACACCGTTGTGCTCGTAGAACCGCTGGTCCTCCATGGCCAGGACGGCGTCGACGAGGACGGGCGGGATGTCCCCCCGGCCGATGGGAAGGCTCGTCTCGAACCGGCGGTAGTTCGCCATCTCGGCGCCGGTGCTGTCGAACACCCGGGTGATCCGCGACTCGATCGAAGGCCGCTCGTCCGGCAGCGAGCCCGAGAAGGGCATGGTCAGCAGGGAGACGGCCAGGATGCCGACCACCAGCACGGGCACCAGCACGCTGGCCACGGCGAGCGCGGTCACCCCCCGTAGGACAGGGTCGTCCCAGGCCGAGGGGCTCGACCACGTCCGTGAGCCACTGCCCGTCCGGCGTCCGAACATCAACTCAGACGCCGACAGCATGTCCAACCCCTCCCGCGGCTCACCCTGAGCCTTCTCTAGTGCAACGCGTGCGCGCGTCCCACTCGGGGGACGCCTGCCTCGAACGTTCCCAGATCGTGGGGATCCCAAGCCTCCGGACGCGTCTATGGTCGGACGTGGAGGTGTCCGGGCACCTGGTGGGCTCCCCCGCCTTCAAAGCGGGTGGGACGGGCGATCCCCGTCCGGCGGGTTCGATTCCCGTCCACCTCCGCTGTATCGCCCTGGCGGGCACCGGGGCCCTCCGGGCGCGCCCGCCAGTGCCGGTACTGCTCGCGTGCATTTCCGCGTCGTGATCCGCGCCCGAAACGGCGGATTCACGACGGGCAGTGCAGCCGGAGCGCCGCCGCGGTCGAGCTGGCCTAGGCTGCCGGCATGAAGAAGCTGATCCTGCTCGTCATGCTCGTCGCCCTCGGCGTGGTCGCGGCCAAGAAGGTCCGCTCCGCGTAAACCCTTCCGGCCAGCGCCGGGGCCCGAGAAAGGGTCTTGCCAAGGCGCCGGTCTACCGCTAGCCTTCCGTTGATCTCTTCCCCGAGGTTTGGTCGTTCGCGCCCGGGGAGGGGCCGATGCTCATCGCCTGCTGGTCGCCCAAGGGCGGCAGTGGCACCACCGTCGTGGCCTGTGGCCTGGCCGCGATGCTTGCCCGGTCTTCGTCCCCGCGAGGCGCCCTGCTCGCCGACCTGTCCGGGGACGCGACGTCCGTGCTCGGCCTGGCCGACCCTTCCGGTCCCGGTCTGGCCGAGTGGCTGGCCGCCGGGCCCGACGTCGGCGCGTCGGCGCTGGCCCGCCTCGAGGTGGACGCCGGCGCCGGCCTCCGGCTGCTGGCGTGGAAAGCGCCGGGGCCCGATTTCAGGCCCACGGCCGGGCGGGCCGACGCCCTGGTCGACGCCCTGGCGGCCGATCCCCGGCCGGTCGTCGCCGACTGCGGCTCGGCCGCGGCCGGTGCCGGTCTGGCCCTCGCCGCCGGCGCCTCGGTGTCGCTGCTCGTCCTCCGGCCCTGCTACCTGGCCCTGCGGCGGGCCCTGGCCGCCCCGGTGCGGCCCTCGGGCGTGGTGCTGGTCTCCGAGCCCCGGCGAGCACTCGGCCGGCGCGACGTGGAGGACGTCCTCGGCGTGCCCGTGCGGGCCGAGATATCCGTCGACGACGGGGTGGCCCGGGCGGTCGACGCCGGCCTGCTGGCCCGGCGGGTCCCCCGCCTCCTGGAGCGGGCGCTGCGCCCGGTCCTCGGGATGCCCGCCGGGCAGGACGCGGCGTGAGCGCTCTTGCGCCGCTGGGCGAGGCCAAAGCGCGGATCCATGCCCGGCTCCTCGCCGACGAGAACGGGGCCGGCCCGCTGGCCGACCGGGTGGCCGCCCTGGCCGACGAGGAGGTGCCCCTGCTGGGCGCCGCCCTGCGCCAGCGGCTCGTGGCCGGGGTCCTGGCCGACGTCTGCGGCCTTGGCGCCCTGGAGCCGCTGCTCGCCGACCCCGACGTCACCGAGATCATGGTCAACGGGCCGGGGCGGGTATGGATCGAGCGCGACGGTGCCCTGGTGCGGGTGCCGGTCGACGTCGACACCGAGGCCATCGAGCACCTCATCGAGAAGGTGGTCGCCCCGCTCGGGTTGCGCGTCGACCGGTCGTCGCCCTTGGTGGACGCCCGCCTGCCCGACGGCTCCCGCGTGAACGCGGTCGTGCCGCCGCTGGCCGTCGACGGCCCGTGCCTCACCGTCCGCCGTTTCGGCACCCGGGCGGTGCCGCTCGCCGCCTTCGCCGGCACCGAGGTCGCGGCCCTGCTGGCCGGCGCGGTCGAGGGTCGGCGCAACGTCGTCGTCTCGGGGGGCACAGGGGCGGGAAAGACCACGCTCCTCAACGCCCTCGCCGCCTGCATCCCGCCCGGCGAACGGGTCATCACCGTCGAGGACGCGGCCGAGCTCGCCCTGCCCCGGGACCACGTGGTCCGCCTGGAGGCCCGTCCGGCCAACGCCGAGGGGGCGGGGGAGATCCGCATCCGCGACCTGGTTCGGAACGCCCTCCGCATGCGGCCCGACCGCATCGTCGTCGGCGAGGTCAGGGGCCCTGAGGCCCTCGACATGCTCCAAGCCATGAACACCGGCCACGAGGGCAGCCTCTCCACCTGCCACGCCAACAGCCCCGACGACGCCCTGCGCCGGCTCGAGACGATGGTGCTCATGGGCGAGGTCCAGCTGCCCCTGGCCGCCGTCCGCAGTCAGCTGGAGGCGGCGCTCGACCTGGTCGTGCAGGTCGCCCGGTTCCCGGACGGGCGGCGCCGAATCGTCGCCGTGGCCGAGGTGGTCGAGGGGGCGGGCGCCGCCGAGGGGGCGGCGCGAACCCGGCTGGTGGCCGACGGCGACGGGCTGGTGGCGCGGTGACGGCCGCCGTCCTGGTCGGGCTGGCGGTGATCGCCGCCGCGGGGTTGGCCCGGGTCGCCCTCCGGCTCTCGCGGCGGGCTCCGGTCGTGGGCCGGCTTCCCGGCGACACGGAGCGCCCGCAGACGCCGGCGCGCACCCGGCCGCTGCCCGAGCCCCCGGCTGGCGTGGCCGCGGTCCTGGCCCAGGCCGACGTTCCCGTCCCCGCGGCCGTGGCCTGGACGGTCTGGCTGGGCGTGCTCGCCGCCGGTCCCCTGGTGGCCGCCGTCGCCGGCGGGCCGGGCCTGGCCGCGGTGGCCTTGCTCGGCCTGGTCGTCGGCCCCGCGCTCGTCGTCCGGACCAGGCGAGGTCGGGCCGACGCCCGCCTGGAGCAGGCGCTCCCGGTCGCCCTGGAGTCCGTGGCCCGGTCCCTGCGGTCGGGCGCCTCCTTGCGCCAGGCCGTCGAGGAGGCTGGGGCCTCGACCGGTGGCGGCGGCGGCAAGGTGCTGGCCGCCGAGCTCGCACGGGCGGCGGCGGAGGCGGCTCAGGGGGCCAGCCTGGTCGCCGCCCTCGAAGGGGTGGCCGCCCGGCGCCCGCTTCCCGGCGTGCGCCTGGGCGTGGCCGCCCTGTGCCTGGGGGCGGAGACCGGTGGCGCCCAGGCGCGGGCGGTCGACGGGGTGGCCGCGACCGTGCGGGAGCGGCTGGCCGTGGCCGCAGAGCTGCGGGCCCTGTCCTCCCAGGCCCGGATCTCGGCCCTTGTCATCGGCCTGGCCCCGATCGGCTTCGGCGCCTTCGCCGCCGCCACCGATCCCCGCACGTCGGAGTTCGTCTTCCACACGCCCGCCGGCCTGGCCCTGCTCGTCACCGGGCTGGTGCTCGACGGGGTGGGGTGGCTGTGGATGCAACGCCTGGCCCGGGTGGCGGTATGACCGCCCTCGTCCTCCTGGGCTGGTTCGCCCTCGCCCTGGGGATGGGCTGGCGACACCGGCCCTCGCCACCGCGGCTCCGGGCGCTGGCCCCGGCGCCCCCTGCCGCCCGGTCCGCGCTCGGGCCGCAGCTAGCGGCCGCCCTCACCCGGCTCGGCTGCGCGTCGCTCCGGCGGCTCGGCCGACCGGGGGGGCCCGAGGCCGGGCGGCGGCTCGGGACGGCCCTGGCCGTGGGCGCGGTGGCCGTGGCCCTCCTGCCCGTGGCCGCCGTCCCGGCCGCCCTGGTGGCGTGGGCCCTCCCCGCAGTGGGGGCGCGCCGGCGTCACCGCAGGCGCCTGGCCGCCATCGTCGCCGACCTGCCCGACGTCGTCGACCTGCTGGTGCTGGCCGTCGGGGCCGGCCTCACCGTCCGGCTGGCGGTGGCCGCCGTGGCCCGCCGCTCGCCCGGGCCCCTGGGCGCCGAGCTGGCGCGCGCCGGCCAGGAGGCCGACCTCGGCCGGCGGCTGGCCGACGCCCTCGACGACGTTCCGATCCGGGCGGGCGAGGCGGCCCGGCCGCTGGTCGCCGCCCTCATCGCGTCGGAGCGCTACGGCGCCCCGCTGGCGGCCAGCCTCGAGCGCCTGGCCTCGGAGGTCCGGGCCGACCGGCGGCGGCGGGCCGAGGAGGCCGCCCGCAAGGTCCCCGTGAAGCTCCTCTTCCCCCTCGTCAGCTGCACACTCCCCGCCTTCGGCCTCCTCACCGTGGCCCCGTTGATCGCCAGCGCCGTCCGGTCGCTGCGCCTCTGACCACCACGAACAAGAAGGAGGGGGCCGCATGCTCGCCCTCTACGTCCACCTGTCCACCTACCTCGCCGCCCTCGCCGCTCGAACTGGCGAAGACGAGCGGGGGCAGGCCTCGGCCGAGTACGCCCTGGTCCTGCTGGGCGCGGCCGCCGTCGCCCTGCTCATCGTGGCGTGGGCCACCAAGTCGGACCTCGTCGGCAAGCTGCTCGACGCGGTCATGAAGGCCATCACCGACAAGGTCAAGTGAGGGCCCAGGCGTGAGACGGGACCGGGGGGACGGGGGCCAGGCGTCGGTCGAGCTCGCCCTCGTCCTCCCCCTCGTCCTGCTCCTGCTGCTGGCCGTGGTCCAGCTCGGGCTGCTCGTGGGCGACCAGATCCTGGTCGTGCACGCCGCCCGGGAGGCGGCCCGGGAGGCCGCGGTCGACGCCTCCCCCGATGCTCCCCGGCGGGCGGCCCTGGCCAGCTCCACCCTGGCCGGCTCGCGCCTCACGGTCACCAGCACCGGCCGGGGTGGGCCCGGGACCCGGGTGCGGGTCGAGGTCCGGTACCGGGCGCCGACGGCGGTGCCCCTCCTGGGCGCAGCGGTGGGCGACCTCACCCTGCGGGCCTCGGCCACCATGCGAGTGGAAGGGTCGTCCACACCCGGTGGATAGTCACTGTCGGTGACGAATTGGCTCTCCAGAGCAAGAAATATCGGTTCCCTCTCTGGACCCGGCCCCGTATCTCTGGTACCTAGTTGCACCAAGCATCTACCGGGGAACCGTGACGGCTATGCGCAGGGCGGGTGCGGCCGGCACGAACGAGAGGGGCGAGAAGGAAATGCGTACCGTGCATCGTCTCGGGGCCGTCGTGCTGTCGGCCTTGGTGACGGCCGCAGTGCTGGCAATGCCAGCCTCGGCCCAGACCGAGGGCCAGACCGTCGTCACCCGTCCCGAGAGCTTCATCGCCACGGCGGCGGCGCGGGGGCTCGAGCTCAACCTGTTCGGCACGCGGGTCACCATCGGCCAGTCCAGCGCCCTTGTGAACAGCACGCCGTCGGCCAAGGCCTCCGGGGCCGGCGTCGCCCTGGTCTCGGGCACGGTGAGCAACAGCGAGGTCAACGCCCCCAACCAGAGCGCGGCGCCGCCCAAGGCCTGCGTCCTCGACCTCCCCCTGGCCGAGCTGCTCGCCATCGAGCTGGCGTGCGGTGAGTCCCGGGTCACCACCGAGGACGGGGCTCCCTCGGCATTCGGCGCCGGTTCGGTCGCCGGCGTGGACCTGCCCGCCCTGTCGGCGCTCGAGCCCGTCATCGACCTGCTCCGCGCCCTTTTGGCCGAGCTCCTCGAGGTGGTCGACGGGACCGTCGGCTCGGTGCTCACCGGTCTCGACCCCGCCCTCGGCAACCTCCTCGGCGGCCTGGCCGGCAACCTGGGCCTGGGCGAGGGGGCCAGCGTCGCCCCCGTCTCCGGACTGGTCGACGGCCTGCTCGACGGCATCGAGCGGGCCACCAGCCTGCTCAACGTCGAGCTGGGTGCCTCCACGGCCGAGGCCGTGACCACCGCCCAGGCCGTCACCGCCACGGCCAACGCCGCCGGCGCCCAGATCGACCTCCTCCCCGGGCTGACCCTCGGTGGCGCCCCGCTGCTGTCGATCATCGTCGGCCAGGCCAAGTCCGTCTCGACCTTCGACCGCGGCACGGCCAGGAGCACACCGAGCTTCGACGCCGCCGTGGCCCGCGTCCGTCTCGGCCTCCCGCTCCTCGGCGCCGCGGTCACCGACATCCCGATCCAGCTCAACCAGCCGCTGACCCTCCTCGCCGGCACGCCGCTGGAGACCACCATCTCCCTCGGGGCCGGCCGCACGGTGACCGACCCGAACACGGGGTCCGTGGCCTCCTACGCCGATGGCGTGAGCGTCCACCTGCTGAAGGGCCTCAACGGCGGCATCGCCCTGGAGCTGGCCCACGCCGAGACCGGCGCCGGCGGCCAGGCCCGCCTGCTCGCCCAGCAGCAGGTCGTCACCCCGGTGCCCCAGCTGGCCAAGACAGGCAACGACCCCTGGCTGCCCCTCACCGGCGCCGGGCTCCTGATGGTCGCCCTCGGGATCCGCCGGCGGGTCACCGCCGCCCGCCCGGTCCGCACCGACGAGCGGGTGAGCCGGTAATCGGACCGACCCGAGCTAGCCTCTCTCCCGTCATGACGAGGGCAGTGCCGTGCTCGTAGAGCTCCTGCGCAGGAAGCGCTGGCTGCGCCGTGCCCTCTCGGGCCTCTCCGTCGTGCTCCTGCTCGGCGGGCTGGGCCTGGTGGGCTATCCCTTCGCCACCAACATGTGGACCGACCGCATCCAGTCGCGGCTGGAGACCCAGCTCGAGGAGCAGATCGCCAGCCCCGAGCTCCAGCAGGCCTACCGGGAGCGCAAGATCGAGACCGGCGACAGCCTGACTCGGATCAAGATCCCCGCCCTCGGCCTCGACACCGTGGTCGTCGAGGGAATCACCCCCAGCGCCCTGCGAGCCGGCGCCGGCCACTACCCGCAGACCCCGCTGCCGTGCGAGGCGGGCAACGTGTCGATCGCCGGGCACCGCACCACCTACGGGCGTCCGTTCGGCAACGTCGACCAGCTCAAGCCGGGTGACACCATCGAGCTGACCACGCCGATCGGCGGGTGCGTGTACCAGGTCTCCCGCGCCCCGTGGGTCGTGGGGCCCTCGGAGATGAGCGTCATCGAGCCGACGGCGGAGCGCTCGCTCACCCTCACCACCTGCCACCCCAAGGGCTCGGCCGCCCAGCGCCTCATCGTCCGGGCCACCTGGGTCAAGGACCTGAAGGCGGCATGACCGGCCCGGGAGGTCGGTCCGAGAGGCACTCACCGGACTGCCCTCGGGAGAGGGTAGGCCGGTGACTGCCAGCCTCGGACGGCGCTCCGGGGCGGTCGTGCTGCTCACCGCCCTCTTCGCCGTCGTCCCGGCCTCGCCCGCGTCCGCCGCACCGGTCATCAGCATCGAGCAGCCCCGTGACGGCCAGACGAACGAGACGGGATCGGTCTCCTTCACCGGCCGGGTGACCAACACCTCGCCCCTGTACAACGTCGAGACGGTCACGCTCGCCGCCGCCGGGAAGACCCACGCCATCGACTGCGACGACACGCCGTGCTCGTTCTCCTGGCGGATCGACGTCCCAGCCAACGGGCCCTACCAGCTCAAGGTGACGGCCACCGAGGCCACCGTCCTCCTGGGGACGCCGGGCGCCACCGTCGAGCAGACGCGGTCCTTCAAGGTGGCCGCTCCGCCGGCCACGCCGACCCTCGACCCGCCAAAGGTCAACGACGGGCGAAACGTCGACCTGTCCTGGTCCCGCAACACCGAGCCCGACATCCTGTACTACGCCGTCTTCCGCAGGGACCCTGGGACGTCGGACTTCCGCCGTGTCGGCGGCGACGTGTCGCAGCCTTCCTCGGGCACCAAGGTCCGGTACACCGACACCACCACCGGCGCGTTCGACGGCGGCGACTACGCCTACCGGGTGGTGGCGGTGCGCAAGGGGGCGGACGGCACGGCCGCCACCACGGTCAAGTCCGAGCCGTCGGGGATCGGCACCGCCCCGGTGCCGCCGCTCCCCACCAGTTCCACGACGGCGCCACCGCCCGGCTCCCCGCCCGCCGCCGCGGAGCAGACGACGACCACGGCCAAGCCCGGCGCCGCGGCAGGGGTCGACCTCTCCGGGTTCCTGTCGTCCCGCTCCCGGCCCGCGCCGGTGGCGCCCATCACCGTCCCCGAGCCGCCCGACACGGGTTTCCAGGGGACGCTGCCCTTCGGCGCCGTCCCCCCGGGCGAGGAGCTGGAGGAAGGCGAGCCGGACGCCGTCCCGCCGCGCCCCCGCGGCGGCGTGTCCTCGATCGTCACCAGCATCGACAGCGGGCGGCCCCTGGCTCCCGTGGCCGGGGGGCTGGTCCTGGTCCTGCTCGCCCTCCATCTCCGGCTCCTCAACCGCCGCATCAAGGTGCCGCCGCCCGGCGACCTCCCGGTCGACGCCCCCGCCCCCGGCCCCGCGCCCACCCCGGCCCCCGTCCCCGTCCTCGTCACCCCGGCGCCGGAGCCGCCCAGGCCGGCGCTCTACGACGTGCTCGAGGACGAGGGTTGGGCGCCCGAGCCGGAGCCCGAGCCGGCGCCCGAGCCCGAGCCGGCGCCAGTGGCCCTGTGGGCCCCGCCCGAGCCCGAGCTCGACGACGAGTGGCCCCTCGACGACGCCGACGACCTCGGCGACCTCGACGACCTGGTCGCCTTGGAGGAGATCGCGTCCCCGGCCTCCGAGGAGCCCGAGGACGTGGAAGGGGGCGAGGAGGAGATCGAAGTCTTCGAGGTCGTCTCCCCCACCCGGCGCCGGCTGGCCCGGGCGGGGAGCCGCTGACCGCTTTCGAGGTATTCGCGGCCGCTTGCTAGCGTGGCGTTCAAGAGAGCTCTGGGAGGCACTGCATGGATCTCGGTTTGGACGTCGAGGAGCGAGACGGGTACGCCGTGCTCAGTGTGCGCGGCGAGGTCGACGTCTACACCGCGCCCCGGTTCCGCGAGCGGCTCATCGAGCTGGTCAGCGAGGGCAAGCACCGGATCATCGTCGACCTGGAGGGCGTGGACTTCCTGGACTCCACCGGGCTCGGCGTCCTGGTGGGGGGGCTCAAGCGCCTCCGTAGCCACGACGGCGACCTGCTGCTGGTCTGCACCCAGAGCCGCATCCTCAAGGTGTTCGAGATCACCGGGTTGACCAAGGTCTTCTCGATCCACGACTCCGTCGACGCAGCGGTCGGCGGCGGCTCCGGCGGCGCTCCCGGCCAATAGCCCGCCGTGACAGTGCCTGGGGAACCTGCCGAGGTCATAGAGCTGGAGATCCCGGCTCGGGCCGAGTTCGTCGCCCTGGCCCGGCTGGTGGTCTCCGCCCTCGCCTCCTCGGACAGCAACCTGGCCGACGAACGCATCGACGACCTCAAGCTGGCCGTGTCCGAGGCCTGCACCAACGCCATCGAGGCGCACGACGCGGCGGGCAGCGAGGAGCGGGTCCTCGTGCGGTGCAAGGCGGGCGAGGACGCCCTGGAGGTGTGCGTGGAGGACCGGGGCCACGGCTTCGACCCCGGCCAGCTCCCCAACCACCCCCCGGTCACCGACCCCGACCGCCTGAAGTTCGAGCGGGGGCTCGGCATCCCCCTCATCCGGGCCCTGGTCGACGAGGTCGAGTTCAGCCCGACGGATCACGGGACCTCCGTACGCCTGGTCATGCGCCATCCGGGCAACGGCACGGCGGCGAGCTAGCGCAGGAGGATCGACGTGGCCATACGGGACCTGTTCCGGCGGCTGACGGTCTCCGACGCCGAGCTGGACCGCGAGCGGCTGCGCCAGTTCTGCCGCGGCCTTCCCGGGGTCATCCCCATCGGCGACGCCAAGCCCAGGGAGGAGGTCACCGTGGCCGGCGAGATCACATCGCTGCGCATCGTGCCTCGCGCCGGGACGCCCTCGCTCGAGGCCACGGTGAAGGACGGCAGCGGGTCGCTGGTGGTCGTCTGGACCGGCCGGCGCCAGATCCCCGGGGTGGCGCCGGGCAAGCGGCTGGTCCTGAGCGGCCGGGGAGCGCCTCAGGGTGCCGGCGGCCGCCTCACGGTCTTCAACCCCCGCTACGAGCTCCTGTAGCCCCGGCCGACGCCCCCACGAACAGCGTCTTCACCGCCTCCTCCGACTCGGGGGTCACCAGGACCAGCACCTCGTCGCCCGGCTCCATCACCGTCTCACCCCGGGGGACGATGACGTGGCGCTCGCGGATGACCGCCACCACGGTGGCGTCCCGGGGAACCCCGAGCTCGCTGATGGCCAGGTCGACGGCCGGAGAGTCGTCGGCGAGGGTGACTTCCACCAGGCGGGCGTCCTCGAACTGCAGGAGACGGACCAGCGACCCCACGGACACCGCCTCCTCGACCAGGGCGGTCAGCAGGTGGGGTGTGGACACGGCGATGTCGACGCCCCACGTCTCGTTGAACAGCCACTGGTTGTTGGGGTGGTTGACCCGCGCCACCACCCGAGTGACGGCGAAGACCTGCTTGGCCAGGAGCGAGATCACGAGGTTGTCCTCGTCGTCGCCGGTGACGGCCACCATGACGTCGTAGGTCTCCAGCCCGGCCTCGCCGAGCAGGGATGGCTCGCACGCGTCGGCCACCATCACCTCGACGCCGTCGACCACCCGGAGCCGGGCGGCGATGTCGGGGTCCTGCTCGAGCAGGAGCACCTCGTGGCCGGCCTCGGCCAGATCGTTGGCGATGTGGGTGCCGACGTTGCCGCCGCCGGCGATGGCCGCCCTCATCAGGAGCTCTCCGGGCCCGCCGACAGCCGGGCCTCCAACTCCTCCCGGGCGTCGTGGTGGACGATGAGGTGGAGGATGTCGCCCTCCTGGCCCACCAGCTCGGGGCCCCCCAGGCGGGCCTGGCCGCCCCGGCTCAGGGCGACGAGCCGGAACCGGCCGTCCTCCTCCATCTCGATGAGCTTGCGGCCGGCCCAGGAGTCGGGCAGGGCGCGCTCGACCAGGCTCACCGTGCCCGAGGCGTCGGTCCACTCGGCCACCGACTTCTCGGGGAAGAGCCGGCGCAGGACCTGGTCGGTGGTCCATGCCACGGCCGCCACGGTGGGAATGCCGAGCTGGCGGTAGATGACCGCCCGGCGGGGGTCGTAGATGCGGGCGACCACGTAGGGGACCTCGTAGGTCATGCGGGCGATGCGGGCGGTGAGGATGTTCGAGTTGTCGCCGTTCGTGACCGCGGCGACGGCCTGGGCCTCGGCGATCCCCGCCTGCTCCAGGTGGCCCCGGTCGAAGCCGAAGCCGAGGATGGCCTTGCCGCGAAAGCTGTCGGGCAGCTCGTGGAAGGCGTTGCGGTCCTTGTCGATCACGCTGACGCTGTGATCGTCGCGGTCGAGGGCCATGGCCAGCTCCCGGCCGACCCGGCCGCAGCCCACGACGATCACGTGCACGCGCGCCATGCAACACCCGCGAAGCGGCCAACACAAACCGACCCGGCGCGGCGGCGGGGCTGGGTCCCCGCCGGCACCCG
Source organism: Acidimicrobiales bacterium (assembly GCA_036260295.1). GTDB lineage: Bacteria > Actinomycetota > Acidimicrobiia > Acidimicrobiales > AC-14 > CADCTB01. Next base: position 14,028 of record DATAAD010000096.1, read on the forward strand.
GCGGGCGTGGTGCGCAGCACCCGGGCGCCCGTCGGGCAGAGACACAGCACCCGGATGCCCGCGGGCGAAAACACCGGAGCGACCCGTACTCCCGGGTGGCGGGCAAGCCCGCCACCGGGAGTACGGTGCGCGACGTGTACTCGGCCCTGAAGCGGCTGCTCGTCGGGAGGCCCATCGCCACCAGCGAGCAGGAGCACCAGCGCTTGCGGAAGCTGGTGGCCCTTCCCACCTTCTCGTCCGACGCCCTCTCCTCCACGGCCTACGCCACCGAGGAGATCCTGTTCGTGGTGGCGGCCGGCACCTCCAGCCTGGCCCTGGGGCTCTCCCGACTGGTGCCCATCTCGATCGTCGTCGCCATCCTGCTGACGATCGTCGTCCTCTCCTACCGCCAGACCATCTACGCCTACCCCCACGGCGGGAGCTCGTACGTGGTCAGCCGGGAGAACCTCGGCTCGAGGGCGTCGCTCGTGGCCGGGGCGTCGATCCTGGTCGACTACGTCCTCACCGTGGCCGTGTCGATCTCGGCGGGCGTGGCCGCCATCGTGTCCCTGCCGGCGTTCCGGGGGTGGGCCGACCAACGGGTCACCCTGGGCCTGTGCCTGATCGGCATCATCACCCTGGCCAACCTGCGGGGCATGAAGGAGTCGGGCACCTTCTTCGCCTTCCCGGTCTACCTCTACATCGTCACCGTGGCGTCCATGGTGCTCTACGGCCTCTACCAGATCTACTTCGGCGACGACGTCGGCCGCGTCCCGTTCGAGTCCCACCAGGGCGAGATCCAGCGGGAGGCGGGCGGGACGCTCGGGCTCTTCCTGCTGCTGCGGGGGTTCTCCTCGGGTGCCGTGGCCCTGACCGGTGTCGAGGCCATCGCCGACGGCGTCCCCGCCTTCCGCAAGCCCCAGTCCCGCAACGCCGCCATCACCATGATGACCATGGCCGTCATCCTCGGCAGCCTGTTCTTCGGCGTCTCCGTCCTCGCCCACCACATCCACCCCGTCCCCAACCACAACGAGACGGTGATCTCCCAGATCGGGCGGACTGTCTTCGGCGAGGGGCCGATCTACGTCGTCCTCCAGCTGGCCACCGTGGCCATCCTCACCCTGGCCGCCAACACCGCCTACGCCGACTTCCCCCGCCTGTCCTCGATCATCGCCCGGGACGGCTTCCTGCCCCGGTACCTGGGGAACCGCGGCGACCGCCTGGTGTACTCGAACGGGATCATCATCCTGGCCGTCGCCGCCTCGGCCCTGATCATCGCCTTCGGCGGCATCACCACCGCCCTCATCCCGCTGTACGCGGTGGGCGTCTTCACGTCCTTCACCCTCAGCCAGACGGGCATGGTCGTCCACCACCACCGGGCCCGCGAACGCGGGTGGAAGCTGGGCCTGGGCATCAGCGCCCTCGGCGCCACGGCGACGTTCATCGTGCTCCTGATCGTCGCCGTCACCAAGTTCACCAGCGGCGCGTGGGTGCCGGTCGTGGTCGTGCCCGCCATCATCGCCCTGTTCTCGGGGATCAAGCGCCACTACACGCGCGTGGCCCGGGCGCTGGAGATCAGCCCCGCCGAGGTCCGGCCCCAGCCGTTCAACCATACGGTGGTCGTCCTCGTCGGACGGGTGCACCGCGGCGTGATCCAGGCCCTGGGCTACGCCCGCTCGCTCCGGCCCCAGCACCTCATCGCCCTTTACATCTCCTACGAGGACGACGACCGCGAGGACATCGACCGCCAGTGGCGGGAGTTCGGCATCAACGTGGACCTCGAGATCAAGCACTCTAAGTACCGGGAGCTCGTCGGCCCCGTCATGGAGTACCTCGACGACCTCGACGAGCGCTGGAACAACGACACCATCACCGTCGTCGTACCGGAGTTCGTGGTCGGCAAGTGGTACGAGCACCTGCTCCACAACCAGAGCGCCCTGCTGCTCAAGGGCCGCCTGCTCTTCCGCGAGGGGACGGTGGTGACCTCCGTCCCGTACCACCTCGAGGGGTTCGGCATCACCCCTCCCGGCCGTCCCGGCGCCGAGACGGCTCGACCGGCGCCGAACGGCCCGGCTGCGCCGGCCCGTGGCCAGCGCGACGCCCGGCCCGACCGGAACGGGGCGCCGGCCGGCGACCGTCCCGCCCCCGAGGGTTCACCCCAGGCTCCTTGACCTTTCGGCGAGCCGAAAAGTAGGTTTGGCGACGTCGAAACCATGGCCGTCGCCCTCACGAGGTCCGAACGCGAGACCCTGAAGTCCCTGTACCGGCTGTCGCGCCACGGCCATGACGCCCACACCGGCGCGCTGGCCGAGGCACTGGGCGTCTCCCCGGCCACGGCCACCGCGACGGTCAAGCGCCTGGCCGACCGGGGGCTGCTCGACCACAAGCTCTACCGGGGAGTGGAGCTGACCCCCTTGGGGCGGGCGGCGGCGGTGGCCGCCATCCGCCGCCACCGCATCGTCGAGCGCTTCCTGGCCGACATGCTGGGCTACGCGTGGAACGAGGCCGACCGCCTGGCCACCTCGTTCGAGCACGAGCTGCCCCAGGAGGTGGAGGACCGGCTCTACGTCGCCCTCGACCGGCCGGGCTCCTGCCCCCACGGCTTCCCGATCCCCGCCCCCGAGGTGGCCGACATCCCGTCCCTGCCCCCGCTGTACGAGCTGGAGCCGGGCGACGTGGCCGTGGTGGCCGTCCCCGGGTCCACCGACCCCGAGATCGTCGAGTTCCTCGACACCCTCGGCTTGAGGCCCGGCGTGCGGGTGGAGGTCCGCGAGAAGCACCCCTTCGACGGCCCGCTGGTCCTCCGGGTCGACGGCAAAGACCGCACCCTGGGCGAGAAGGTCGCCCACCACATCTATGTGAAGAAGGAGATGTCGGCATGATCAACCTGCTCGCTGCGGAAGGGGGCTACCAGGTCTTCGACCTCAAGGGAGGCGAGTTCGCCTGGCTCTTCTTCTCGGTCGCGACCGCCCTCCTGGCCATCCTCGTCGGCTTCTCCCTCATGCGCGGCGTCCTGGCCGCCGACCAGGGCACCCCGAAGATGATCGAGATCGCCAAGGCCATCCAGGAGGGGGCCATGGCCTACCTCAAGCGCCAGTTCCGCACCATCGGGATCATCCTCATCCCCCTGGTCGTGGTGGTGTTCGTGACCTCCACGGCGGTGCTCAGGCCGGACGACACCGAGGCGCTGTCGTTCGCCGAGTCCGGCATCTTCCGCACTCTGGCCTTCCTGGCCGGCTGCATCATGTCGGGCCTCACGGGGTTCATCGGCATGAGCCTGGCCGTACGGGGCAACGTCCGCACCGCGGCCGCCGCCCGCTCCGGCTCGCTGCCCGCCGCCCTCAAGGTGGCCTTCCGCACCGGCGGCGTCGCCGGCATGTTCACCGTCGGCCTCGGCCTCCTCGGAGCGACGGTGATCATCCTCCTCTTCCAGAACACCAGCTCGGCCATCCTCGTCGGCTTCGGCTTCGGCGGCTCACTGCTGGCCCTGTTCCTGCGGGTCGGCGGCGGCATCTTCACCAAGGCGGCCGACGTCGGCGCCGACCTGGTCGGCAAGGTGGAGGCCGGCATCCCCGAGGACGACCCCCGCAACCCGGCCACCATCGCCGACAACGTGGGCGACAACGTGGGCGACTGCGCCGGCATGGCCGCCGACCTGTTCGAGAGCTACGAGGTCACCCTGGTGGCCTCGATCATCCTGGGCGTGGCCGCCTTCGCGTCCATCGGCGAGAACCCGGCCCTCGGCCTCGTCTTCCCGGTCGTCGCCCGGGCCATCGGTGTCCTGGCGTCGATCGTGGGCGTCTACATGGTGCGGGCCACGGAGAACGACAAGACGGCCATGGCCCCGATCAACCGAGGCTTCCTCACCGCCGGGATCCTCACCGTCATCGGCACCTTCCTCGTCGCCTACTTCTACGTGGGCAACCTGCGGGTCTTCTGGGCCGTGGTCATCGGCCTGGTCCTGGCCCAGGTGGCCAGCCGCCTCACCGAGTACTTCACGTCGACCGAGACGGCGCCGGTACGGGAGATCGCCGAGGCGGCCCGCACCGGCCCGGCTACCACCGTGCTGTCCGGCATCTCCTCCGGCCTCGAGAGCTCGGTGTGGGCCATCGTGGCCATCGCCGGGGCCCTGGCCACGGCCATCGCCCTGGGCGAGGGCAACATCCAGTTCACCTTCTACCTGGTCGCCCTCACCGGCATGGGCATG
>DATAAD010000097.1:0-1826 GCA_036260295.1 Acidimicrobiales bacterium
GATGCGCCCGATCTCCTTGTCGTCGATCTCGGCGTTCTTCAGCTCCTTGGGAATCCCGGGCAGCATACCGACCAGGTTCTGGATGGGCCCCATCTTCTTCACCTGCTGCATCTGCTCGAGGAAGTCCTCGAGGGTGAAGGCCCCCTTCTGGAGCTTCTCCGCCGCCTTGGCCGCCTCCTCCTGGTCGTAGGCCGACTCGGCCTTCTCGATCAGGGTGAGGATGTCGCCCATGCCCAGGATCCGGCTGGCCATCCGGTCGGGGTGAAAGGCCTCGAAGTCGCCCAGCTTCTCCCCCACCGAGGCGAAGGCGATGGGCCGGCCGGTGACCTCCTTGACCGACAGGGCCGCCCCACCGCGGGCGTCGCCGTCGAGCTTCGACAGGATGACCCCGTCGATCTCCAGCGCCTGGTGGAAGGATTCGGCCACGTTCACCGCGTCCTGGCCGGTCATGGCGTCGACGACCAGGAAGGTGTAGTTGGGGTCGACGGCGGCGGAGATGCGCCGGGCCTCGTCCATGAGCTCCTCGTCCACGTGGAGCCGGCCGGCGGTGTCGACGATGACCACGTCCTTGCCCAGCCGCCTGGCCTCCTCCAGCCCGGCCCGGGCCACGGACTCGGGGTCGGTGGGCTCGGAGAAGACGGGGACGCCGGCCTGCTGGCCGAGCACGCGGAGCTGCTCCACGGCGGCCGGGCGTTGGAGGTCGGCCCCGATGAGCAGAGGGTTCCGTCCCTGCGACCGGAACCACTTGGCCAGCTTCCCACAGGCCGTCGTCTTCCCGGAGCCCTGGAGGCCGGCCAGCATGACCACGGTGGGCGGCCTCGAGGCGTAGGTGATCTTGAGGGTCTCGCCCCCCAGGATGTTGACCAGCTCCTGGTTGACGATCTTGATGACCTGCTGGGCCGGGCTCAGGCTGGCCGACAGGTCGACGCCGATGCACTGCTCGCGGATGCGGGCGACGACGTTCCTGACCACCTTGAAGTTGACGTCGGCCTCGAGGAGGGCGACCCGGATCTCGCGCAGGACCTCGTCGACCTCGGCCTCGCCCAGCCGGCCGCGGCCGCGCAGGCGCTTGAAGATGATCTCGAAACGGTCGGACAGTGCGTCGAACATGGCTCAGCCCAGGCTACTGCCATATGAGGCGGGCACCCGGGTGCTTCGCACCACGCCCGCCTCGTGACGGCGGGGGCCCCTGCCCCGCCGTCGAGCCGGAACTTCTGCCGCCCCCGACTCAGGCGAACAGAGCGTCAATGAACTCGTCGGGGTCGAAGGCGATCAGGTCGTCGGCCGTCTCGCCCAGGCCGACCAGCTTGATGGGGATGCCCAGCTCGTTCTGGATGGCCAGGACGATCCCGCCCTTGGCCGTGCCGTCCAGCTTGGTGAGGACCACGCCGGTGACCTCGACGGCCTCGGTGAACTGCTTGGCCTGGACCAGGCCGTTCTGGCCGGTGGTGGCGTCGATGACCAGGAGGACCTCGGTGACCTTGCCCGGCGGCTTGTCGGCCACCCGGCGGACCTTCTTCAGCTCCTCCATGAGGTTGACCTTGGTGTGGAGGCGGCCGGCGGTGTCGGCCAGGACCAGGTCGGTCTGGCGGGCCGCGGCCCGCTCGACGGCGTCGAAGACGACGGCCCCGGGGTCACCGCCCTCGTTGCCCCGGACCAGCTGGGCGCCCACCCGCTTGGACCACAGCTCGAGCTGCTCGGCGGCGGCGGCGCGGAAGGTGTCGCCGGCGGCCATGATCACCGTGCGGCCCTCGGCGACCTGCTGGTGGCCCACCTTGCCGATGGTGGTGGTCTTGCCCACCCCGTTGACGCCCACGAACAGCCAG
>DATAAD010000098.1:0-20232 GCA_036260295.1 Acidimicrobiales bacterium
GGCCCTGATCTCGGCCGTCCCGGTGCCCGACCCCAACCGAGAGCGGGCCCGGCAGCGGATCCTCGTGTCCGGCGACGTCCCCAGCCCCGTCGACCCGCCCAGCGGCTGCCGCTTCCGGACCCGCTGCCCCAAGTTCGCCAAGGAGCTGACCGAGGCCGAGCAGCAGAAGTGCATCGACGAGCCGCCGGCCCTGATCGACCGCGGTGAGGGGCACCCGTCCGCCTGCCACTATGCGGAGGCCCGGCAGCTGGTCTGACGGGTCCGCCCGATGGGTACAGCCAGAGCAGAAATGCCTGTCTCTCTCCGCCCCCAACACGCCGCCCGCTACAAGGACATCGCCCGCCTTCTCGTGAAGTACGGGCGCTCGGACCTGGTCAAGGAGGCCGGCCTCGACGAGGTGGCCGACTTCAGCGACGGGGGCGACGTCCCCCCCAAGGCCGAGGAGCTCGCCGACGACCTCGAGCGGCTGGGCCCGACGTACATCAAGCTGGCCCAGCTGCTCTCGACCAGGGCCGACCTCATCCCGCCCCCCTACGCCCGGGCCCTGAGCCGCCTGCAGGACTCGGTCGAGCCCTTCAGCTTCGCCGAGATCGAGCGCATCGTCACCGAGGAGCTGGGCGTCCGCATCTCCAGGGCGTTCTCGTGGTTCTCCGCCGAGCCGCTGGCCTCGGCATCGCTGGGCCAGGTCCACCGGGCGACCCTGCGCGACGGCCGCGAGGTCGTCGTCAAGGTCCAGCGCCCGGACATCCGGGAGCGCATCGCCGAGGACATGGAGGCCCTGGCCGAGCTGGCCGAGTTCGCCGACAAGCACTCCGAGGCCGGTCGCAAGTACGGCTTCGGCGAGCTGCTCGAGCAGTTCCGCCGGTCGCTCAACGGAGAGCTCGACTACCGGCGGGAGGCGGCCAACCTGGCCCACCTCGGCCGGATCGTGTCGCGGTACGACCGCCTCGTCGTCCCGGAGCCGATCGACGACTACACCACCGAGAAGGTCCTCACCATGGACTACATCCGGGGCCGGAAGATCACCAGCCTCGGCCCCTTGGCCAAGATGGAGCTCGACGGCCACGACCTGGCCGAGCAGCTGTTCCAGGCCTACCTCGACCAGATCCTGGTCGATGGCTTCTTCCACGCCGACCCCCACCCGGGCAACGTCCTCCTCACCGACGACAACCGGCTGGCCCTGGTCGATCTGGGACAGGTCGCCCGCGTCCCGGGGGCGATGCGCAAGCAGCTCATCAGGCTCCTCCTCGCCCTGAGCGACGGGAACGGCAAGGGGGCGGCGGAAGCCGCCGTCGCCTTGGGTCGCCCGCTGGAGAACTTCGACGAGCAGACGTTCTGCGCCCGGGCTTCCGACCTGGTCGAGCGCAGTCAGGGGGTGACGGTCGAGGACATCGACGCCGGGTCGCTGGTCATGGAGCTGATGCGCATCTCCGGCGACGAGGGGCTGCGGCTGCCCCCGGAGCTGTCCATGCTCGGCAAGGCCCTCCTCAACCTGGACCAGGTGGCCAAGGAGCTGGACCCCCACTTCGACCCCAGCGAGGCCATCCGCCGCCACACCGACTCCATCCTCGAGACCCAGATGCGGCCGTCCTCGGGCAGCGCCTTCGCCACCCTGCTCGAGGCCCGGGACTTCGTCGAGCAGCTGCCGGCGCGGGTGAACAAGGTGATGGACGCCATGGCCGAGGGCACCTTCCACCTCGACGTCCACGCCTTCGACGAGGCCGAGCTCATGCGCGGCTTCCAGAAGCTGGCCAACCGCCTCACCATGGGCCTGGTCGTCGCCGCCCTGATCGTCGGGGCCGCCCTCCTGATCCAGGTGGAGACGTCGTCCAAGCTCTTCGGCTACCCGGCCCTGGCGATCGTCTGCTTCCTGGTCGCCGCCGCCTGCGGCTTCGCCCTCCTGTGGTCGATCCTGCGGGCCGACCGCAAGGTCAACGAGCAGACCCGCAACAAACGCCCGTAGTCAGTCCAGGAAGAGGCGCACGGCGACGATCACGCCGACCACCACGATCACCGCCCGCAGCCACACGGGCGGGATCCGGCGGCCGAGGTTCGCTCCCAGCTGGCCGCCGACGACGGCGCCGACGGCCAGGAGCCCGGCCACGGCCCAGTCGACGTCGGCGAACAGGATGAACAGCACGGCGGCGATCCCGTTGACCAGGGCGGCCAGCACGTTCTTCAAGGCGTTCAGGCGCTGGAGGCCGTCGTCGATGAAGATGCCGAGCAGGGCGATGAGGATGACGCCCTGGGCCGCGCCGAAGTACCCGCCGTAGACGCCGGTGAGCAGGACGGCGACGAAGAGCAGCGGGCCCCCGTTGGGCCGGGCCGCCCCCTCCCCCGCGGCCAGCCGCCTGGCCAGCCGGGGCTGCACGGCCACCAGCAGGGCGGCGAGCAGGATGAGGGCGGGCACCACGTTGCGGAACACCGAGGCGGGCAGGGCCAGCAGGAGCACCCCACCGGTGAGGCCCCCGGCCAGCGAGGCGATACCCAGGATCCGCAGCCGGGGGCGCTGGCCCTCGAGCTCGCGCCGGTAGCCGATCGCCCCGCTGATCGAGCCGGTGACCAGGCCCACGGTGTTCGAGACGTTGGCCACGACCGGGGGGTAGCCGAGGGCGAGGAGGGTCGGGAAGGTGATCAGCGAGCCCGAGCCCACGATGGTGTTGAGGGTGCCGGCGGCCAGGCCGACGCCGAGGACGGCCAGGGCGGCGAGGAGCGACATGCCCGACCAGTCTGTGTGAGTTGGAGCACCGTGGCGGGTACTCCAACTCACAGGAAGCTGGGCCTCAGCTGACCGGCTCCCGCACCGGCTGCGCCGGCGCTCAGCCGACCGAATTGATGGCGGCTCCCGCACCGGCTACGCCGGCGCTCAGCCGACCCTTGTCGGCTCTCGCTCGACGACGGCGGGCGTGGGCGGCTGGCGCCGGCGGGCGGCCAGGGCCACGGCCAGCAGGAGCAGGCCGGCGACGGCCAGCCCGGCCATGGCCGCGGCCACGTTCCGGGTCGTGTCGCTGCCGCCGCCCAGGGCCTCGAACTGGACGGCCCGGGTGAAGATGTCCTGGACCGGCGCCTCGTCGGTGCCGAAGCGGGTGTCGTCCCAGCCGAAGACCGTGTACTCCTCGGTCGAGGCGATGGCCGGCGGCCCCCGCATGTCGGAGCCGTTGCTCCAGACGCCCAGACGGCGGTTGATCGAGCGGTCGGTGACCTTCTGGTTCGGCGACCAGGTGGCCCCGTTGTCGTCCGACCAGGTGGCGTACACGTCGTTGGCGAAGGCGCCGTTGTCATCCCGGAAGTCCCACCACGCTGCGGTCACCCGGCCGCCCGGGGCGATGTCGAGGTTGGGCGTGACCTGGAGCTTGATCGACTGCGGGTCCGGGTCGTCGTTCAGCTTCTTGGGCGGGCTCCACGTGCGGCCGCCGTCGGTGGAGCGTACGTGGTAGATGTCGCGGTCCGATCGGCCCTGGGGCTGGTCGGGCTTGTCCTCGTAGACGGCGTGCAGCGTGCCCTGGTCCCCACCCTCGGGGCTCCACTTCAGCATCTGGACGCCCTCGGGGTAGTTGCCGGGCGGGGTGGCCTCGAGGACCTCCCACGTCTTGCCCCGGTCGGTGGAGCGGCCGAGGAGGAGCGGCGTGGGGGCGGCGGTGGCGAAGCCCCCGAGGGTGCCGCCCGGGTAGAGGGCGTAGACCGTGCCGTCGTCGGCCACGGCCAGCTGGGTGGTGCCGAAGAAGTTGCCGACCGGGTGCTCCTTGCCCGACGGGTCCCTCACCGTCTTCTTGTAGAAGCTGGACACGTCGACCGGGTCGCCGAACGTCCTGCCTCCGTCGGTGGACGCGGCCACGTTGATCTGCGACGGCGCCCCGCTCCTGTTCGGGAACCGGGTGCCCCAGCCCACGTAGACGATGTCCTGGTCGCCGCTCTTGGTGTCGACGGCGAGGGTGCTGACGATGTTGTTCTCCACGGCCTCGCCCTGGAGGATCCGGGCGTTGCGCACGATGTTGGTCTCCCAGGAGTCGCCCAGGTCCCGGGACTTGCCCAACAGGACGGTCTTGTTGAACCGCTGGCCGCCGTCCTCGTCGCCCCAGCCGGCCAGGGCGTAGTACAGCGTGTTGTCGCGCCCCCACGCCAACGGGGTTTCGGCCGCCATCCAGGCGATGTAGAAGCAGTACGGGAAGCTGGGCGGCGAGGGCGTGGCGTCGAGCCGCTTCCAGCTCGTGCCCCCGTCGGTGGACCGGAAGGTGTGGCACGTCCGGGCCCGGGCGTCGACGGCCGAGGCCACGATGCGCCGGGGATCCTCGGGGTCCACGGCGAGGAAGGGGGCCAGGTAGGTGCGGCTGGGCGACTGGTCGTCGACGGTGGCGTGGCTGGCGCTGGTCAGCCGGGGCGGGTCGGCGGCGAAGGCGGCCGCCTGCCCGGCCAGCAGGACGGCGACGGCGGGCGCCAGCCACCGCCGGCGAGCGCGGGTGGAGCTCACTTGGCCGTCGAGACCGTCTCGGCGCCGGGCGAAGGTAGGGGCCGCCGGGCGACGAGGATGGCGATGGCCCCGCCCAGGAACAGGGCGCCGCCGGCCACGCCCAGGGCCAGGAGGACCAGGCGCCCGGTGCTCGTCTCCTCCTCCTCGGCCAGCCCCACCGTCTCCTGCTCGGCGTCGGGCACCGGCGCCGGACCCGAGAGAATGGGCGCCGCGCCCGTCTCGCCCACCACCTGGACGGTGGCCTGCGAGGGGACGCCCCTGATGTACGTCTCGCCCGGGGTCAGGGCCTGGGTGGCGAAGAGCTGGTGGGTGCCGGGCCGGGCGTCGGCCGGGATGGTGACGGTCCCCGGGCCCCACTGGGCGTAGGGCTCGGTGTTGGGCTGGAACGTGGCGAGCACGGGGCCGGTGGGCGAGCCCCAGCGCACCTCGACCGGGTTCGTGGGGCCGTAGCCCCGGGGCCCGTACACCGAGACCTGCTGGCCCGGCCTGGCCTGGTCGGGGGTGACCTGGAGCTGGGCCACGTGGGGCGCCCATGAGGGCGCAGCGCCGACGACGAGTACGACGGCGACCGCTCCCGCCACCAGCAACGACCGGATCAACGCGCGCGACCTCACCATGGCAGCCTCCCCCGAAGCTCCGAGTTGGAGATTTCGATTGTACCGAGGGAATAAAAACAGTTTGAGCTTGGTCTAAGCGGCCATGCCGACCGCCATCATCACCGGAGCGTCCCGGGGGCTGGGCCTGGCCCTGGCCCGGGCCCTCGCCGACCGCAGCTGGAACCTCGTCCTCGACGCCCGGGGCGCCGAGGCCCTCGACAGGGCCGCCGAGGAGCTGTCAGGCCGGACAGAGGTGCGGGCCCTCCCCGGCGACGTGGCCGACGACGGCCATCGACGGGAGCTGGTGAAGGCGGCCGAGGAGCTGGGCGGGCCGGACCTGCTGGTCAACAACGCCAGCCTGCTCGGCCCCAGCCCTCAGCCCCGCCTGGCCGACTACCCCCTCGACGACTTCCGCGCCGTCTACGAGGTCAACGTCACCGCTCCGCTGGCCCTCATCCAGCTGGCCCTGCCCTTGCTGGTGCAGTCGCCCCAGGGCCGGATCATGAACATCACGTCGGACGCAGGGGTCGAGGGCTACGAGGGCTGGGGCGGCTACGGCTCGTCCAAGGCCGCCCTCGAGCAGCTTTCCAAGGTCCTGGCCGCCGAGCACCCGGCGCTGAAGGTGTGGTGGGTCGACCCGGGCGACATGAACACCCAGATGCACCAGGAGGCCTATCCGGGCGAGGACATCTCCGACCGGCCGCCGCCCGAGGACAGCATCCCCGGGCTGCTGAAGCTGCTCGACGAGGACCTCCCCAGCGGCCGCTACCGGGCGAGGGAGATGGTCTCGTGACCGCCATGCTCACCGCCCGGCCGCCGATCGTCTTCGAGCTCCCCCGCCAGCTCGAGGCCCGCGAGCCGCCCGAGGCCCGCGGCCTGGCCCGCGACGACGTCCGCATGCTCGTGTCCCGGCCGGGCGTGCCACCGGTCCACGCCCGCTTCCGGGACCTGCCTGACGTCCTGGACCCGGGCGACCTCCTGGTCATCAACACCTCCGCCACCCTTCCGGCCTCGCTCGACGCCGTCCGCCCCGACGGGAGCGTGGTCGAGCTGCACCTGTCCACCCCGCTGCCCGCCGGGCTCTGGGTGGTGGAGCTGCGCCAGCCCGCTCGGCCCGGCACCCTGCCCTTCCGCACCGACGTCGCCGGCGAGACCCTGGTCCTCCCCGCCGGGGCCACGGTCGAGCTGCTGGCCCGCTACCCCCGGTCGGAGCGCCTGTGGGTCGCCGTCCTCCACCTGCCCGCCGCCGTGGAGGACTATCTGGCCGCCCACGGCCGTCCGATCCGCTACGGCCACGTCGACCGGGACTGGCCCCTGTCCGCCTACCAGACCGTCTACGCCAACGAGCCTGGCAGCGCCGAGATGCCCAGCGCCGGCCGGGCCTTCACCGCAGAGCTCATCACCGCCCTCGTGGCCCGCGGCATAGGGGTGTCGCCGATCGTCCTGCATGCGGGCGTCGGGTCGCTGGAGACCGGTGAGCTGCCCGCCCCCGAGCCCTTCCGGGTGCCGGCGACCACGGCCGAGCGGGTGAACGCCACCCGGGCCAACGGTGGCCGGGTGATCGCCGTCGGCACCACGGTGGTCCGGGCCCTGGAGACGGTCGGCGACGCCACCGGGGTGGCACACCCCGGCGAGGGGTGGACCGAGGTCATCATCACGGCCGAACGGGGCGTGCGGGTGGTCGACGCGCTGCTGACCGGCTGGCACGAGCCGGCCGCCTCCCACCTCCTCATGCTGGAGGCCGTGGCCGGGCGGGAGATGCTCGACGACGCCTACCGGGCCGCCCTGGCCGGCGGCTACCTGTGGCACGAGTTCGGCGACCTCCACCTCCTGCTGCCGTGAAGCTGACCACCCGGGGGAACGAGCTGGTACGGATGCTCAAGCACGCCGGCGAAGCCACGGCCGAGGAGCTGGCCGAGCGGCTGGGAGTGACGGTGAGCGCGGTGCGCCAGCAGCTGGACGTCCTGGCTGCCGACGGCCTGGTCGCCTGGCGGCCCCAGGCCCGGGGGCGCGGCCGCCCGGCCCACGTCTACCGCCTGACCCGTGCCGCCGAGCCCCTGTTCCCCAAGGCCTACGGGGGCCTCACCAACGAGCTGCTGGGGTACCTGGCCGAGGCCGACCCGGCCCTGGTCGACGACATCTTCGACCGACGCCGCCAGCGCCGGCTCGAGGGGGCCCAGGCCAGGCTGGCCCCGCTCGAGGCAGACTTCGCCGCCCGCGTCGCCGAGCTGGCCCGCATCCTGGACGAGGACGGGTACCTGGCGTCCTTCGAGGCCCGGCCCGACGGCACCTTTCGCATCGTCGAGCACAACTGCGCCGTCCTCGACGTGGCCGAGCGCTACGGCCAGGCCTGCTCCAGCGAGATCGCCTTCCTCCGCCAGGCCCTCCCCGAGGCCCGGGTGCGGCGGGTGAGCCACATGATCGCCGGCGCCCACTCCTGCGCCTACGAGGTGACCCCGCTCCCCTGAACGTTCTGGCTGCAGTTACCCGCCGATGAGCGGATTACTGCAGCCGGAACGAGAAGGGGGGCCGGAACACCCCTTCCTCGGTCACGATGGCGGTGACCAGTTCGGCGGGGGTGACGTCGAAGGCCCGGTTCTCGACCGCCACCCCGGCCGGGGCGATGGCGTGGCCCTCGATCGACGCCACCTCGGCCCCGGACCGGCGCTCGATGGGGATGTCGGCGCCGGTGGAGGTGCCCAGGTCGACGGTCGACATGGGCGCGGCCACGTAGAACGGGATGCCGTGGTGGCGGGCCAGCACGGCCAGCCCGTAGGTGCCCACCTTGTTGGCCACGTCGCCGTTGGCGGCGATGCGGTCGGCGCCCACGACGACGAGGTCGACCTCGCCGGCGGCCATCAGCGACCCGGCCATCACGTCGGCCACGAGGGTGGCCGGGATGCCGAGCCGGTCGAGCTCCCAGGCGGTGAGGCGGGCGCCCTGGAGCACGGGGCGGGTCTCGTCGACCCACACCGAGGGCCGCCGGCCGGATTCCGCCGCCGCCCGGATGACCCCCAGGGCCGTCCCGTAGCCGGCGCAGGCCAGGGCGCCGGCGTTGCAGTGGGTCAGGACCCGCCCGCCCTCGGGGACCAGGACGGCGCCGTGAGCGCCCAGCCGGCGGTTGCGGGCCACGTCGTCGGTGGCCAGGCGGACGGCCTCGGCCACCGGGTCGGCCGCTTCCAGGGCTCGGGCCACACCCCAGGCCAGGTTCACCGCGGTCGGCCGGGTGGCCACGAGGCGGGCCGCCGCCTCCTCCACCGGCTCGCCGGCGACCGCGGCCAGGGCCACGCCCATGGCGCCGGCCACGCCCAGGGCGGGCGCGCCGCGGACGGCCAGGGTGCGGATGGCCTCGCACAGCTCGTCGACCGTCCGGGCCTCCACGAACTCCAACCGGCCGGGCAGGAGGCGCTGGTCGATCATGCGGACGCAGCCGTCCCGCCACTCGATGGTGGGCGGGATCCGGTCGGTCACAGCCCCTCCACCGCTCGCACATCGTGCCTCGTGGACGTGGCCCGGAGCATGGGCTCCGAGCCTACGATCAGGCCGCCCGGCGGCGGGCGGCCTCCTGGCGCCGGCGGCGCAGGCGCTTGCGCTCGGCCTCGGTCATCCCGCCCCAGACGCCGTCGTCCTGGCGGGTGACGAGGGCGAACTCGAGGCAGGCCTCCCGGACCGGGCAGGTGGCGCACACGGCGAGGGCCGCGTCGTACTCGTCCTCGGTCTCGGGGAAGAAGATCGAGGTGTCGAGATCGCGACAGGCGGCGTCCTGCCTCCACTCGTTCGGGTCGTAGGTGATGACGTTGGCAGCCATGACGTTCTTCCAACAAGAGTTACGGCGCCCGCATTCCACTCCTTGAATCGGGGTAGGGCCCCGGCATGGTCGACCGCCAGAACCTGCCCCGCCCCGCCCCCGAAGTGAGCGAGGACGGGGTCCCCGCCACCGAGGAGATCCCCGAGGAGATCCTGCTCACGGGCGATCCGGTGGAGGGCGACATGCCGCCTCTCGACCGGCCCCAGGCGGTCAAGGACTGGGGGACGACCACGTCCGAGCACCTCGGACAGGAGCCCCTCGACGTGCGCGTGGCCCGCGAGGTCCCCGACGTGGGCATGGCCGAGAGCGAGTACACCGACCGCCAGCTCCTGGAGCCCGGGGCCGACGCGGCGCTGGGCGACGACGAGGCCGACTCGATCGGGGAGGCCGACGTCGGCCTGGAGGACACCTTGAGCGCCGAGGAGGCGGCCGTGCAGGTCGTCGACGAGCCTCCCGGCATGAACTACGACCCCGACCCCGGGTACGTCGACTACGAGGAGGAGAAGGCCTGATGGCGGAGTTCGGCTACGCCCTGTCGTCCGAGGAGCACCTGCCCAACGACCTGGTCCGCTACGCCCAGCGGGCCGAGGCCGCGGGCTTCGGGTTCGCCGCCATCTCCGACCACTACCACCCCTGGGTGGACCAGCAGGGCCAGTCCCCGTTCGTGTGGTCCGTGCTCGGCGCCATCGCCCACGCCACCACCACCCTCAACGTGGGCACCGGCGTGACGTGCCCGACCGTCCGCATCCACCCGGCGATCATCGCCCAGGCTGCGGCCACCGTCGCGGCCATGATGCCGGGGCGGTTCTTCCTGGGCGTCGGCAGCGGCGAGAACCTCAACGAGCACATCCTGGGCGACCACTGGCCCCCCGCCCCGGTCCGCCAGGAGATGCTGGCCGAGGCCGTCGCCGTCATCCGGCAGCTGTGGGAGGGCGGCTACCAGAGCTTCGACGGCACCTATTACACGGTGGAGAACGCCCGCATCTACACCCTGCCCCAGGAGCCGCCCGGCATCATCGTGGCCGCGGCCGGGCCGTCCGCCGCCACCCTGGCCGGCGAGATCGGCGACGGCCTGTGGACCGTGTCGCCGGACGCCGAGCTGGTCGACACCTACGCGCAGGCCGGTGGCTCGGGCCCCCGCTACGGCCAGGTCACCCTCTGTTGGGCGGCCGACGAGGACGAGGCCAAGAAGACGGCCTACGAGTGGTGGCCCAACGCCGGGATCGGCGGCGAGCTGTCCCAGGAGCTGCCCCTTCCCCGCCACTTCCAGCAGGCGGCGGAGCTCGTCACCCCTGACGCCATTGCCGAGAAGCTGCCGCTGGGGCCCGACCCGGAGCGGCACGTCGAGCGCATCAAGGAGTTCGTGGACGCCGGGTACGACCACGTCTACATCCACCAGATCGGCCCCGACCAGGAGGGCTTCTTCACCTTCTGGGAGCGCGAGCTGGCGCCGAGGCTCTGAGGGGCAGGCCGCCCCGAGGCGTCTACGTCAGTTGGCGCTCTGGCGGGCGGCGGCCACCGGCTCGCGAGTGGGCCGCGGCTTCGGCTGGGCCGGGGCCGGGACCTGCACCTGATGGATCTGGAGGGGCTGCGGCTCGGCGAGCGGCGGGCCGGCGACGGCCCGGTCCATCTCGGCCAGCCGGGCCCGCAGGGGCTCGAACTCCTCGTCAGGGGGCCGGCCCATGCTCACCCGGGCGTCGATGGCCTCCTGGGCTTGGCGCTCGATCTCCTCTCGCGACAGGCGCGGCTCACGGGCAAAATAACGACGCATGTGGGCGACCTTTCGTAGGAATAGGTTGCGGCGCTGGTCCGCCTTTTGCTCCCAAAGGAATTCTCGCGTGCGCCGCGCGTGCCCGCAATGAGTGTTCAATGTCTAGAGCGCCGGGGACGTCCACCCTGG
This sequence comes from Acidimicrobiales bacterium, assembly GCA_036260295.1. Taxonomy (GTDB): domain Bacteria; phylum Actinomycetota; class Acidimicrobiia; order Acidimicrobiales; family AC-14; genus CADCTB01. The sequence goes on from DATAAD010000098.1 coordinate 10,773, forward strand.
GTGTGCCAGGATGCGTTGCCGTGCCCCCGGGCGAGCTGACCGACTGTTCGGCCGCCGATTTCTCGGCCGGTACCGCCGACGACGGCGCCCATATCCCCCCCACCCGGGACGGGGAAGTGATCCTCCGGCCCAAGCTGGCGGGGGAATTCACCGGTGAAGAGCTGCCGGAGGGGTGGACGGTCACCCCGTGGCGCGAAGGCGGCACGGCCACGCTGGGGGACGGCATGCTCACCCTGGACGGGGCCCGGGTGGGGTGCGACCCACTCCTGCTCAGCCCTCGCTCGCTGGAGATGTCGGTCGTGTTCGCCGCCCGGCCCGACCAGCACGCCGGCTTCGGAGTCGACTTCGTCGACGTCCCCTGGGTCATGTTCAGCACCAAGTGGGGGCGGCGGCTCTACGGCCGGACCCACCTCCTCAACATCGAGGACAAGCGGCTGCCGGGCCAGTGGTTCGACGGCCCCCACCGGTACCGGATCGACTGGAACGTCCTCGACATCGTGTTCTCCGTCGACGACCAGCGCCTGGCCCAGATCCTCGTCCCCGTCCCCGGCTACATGCGGGCCCTGGCCGGCAACCAGCGCCTGGGCACCGAGCCGCTCCGGGTCGAGTGGATGCGCCTGTCGCCGTACGCGCCGTCGGGGTGCTTCACGTCCCGGATCCTCGACGCGGGCACGGTCGTCGACTGGCAGGCGCTCACCTGGCAGGCCGAGGTCCCTGCCGGCACCCGGCTGGACGTGCACGTCCGGACCGGTGACGTCGCCGTTCCGGACCGCAGGTGGTCGCCGTGGCGACCGGTGGCAGGGCCCGGGGACGACGTGGGCCGCACCGCCCGCTACCTCCAGTACCGGGCCGACCTGGCCACCGCCGACCCGGCCTGGACACCGGTCCTGCACGAGGTCCGCGCCGCTTACTCCGTCGCCGGCGGGGCGGGCGGCTCCTCGAGGAGCTCCGGCTCGGGCAACGCCTTGGGATGCCAGTGACCGGGTACGAGGTCGGGCCCCACCCGGTCGAGCTCCTCGCCCCCCGGGTGGCTCACGTGCACCGCATACCAGACGACGATGTCCTTGCTGTGCACCGGGTCCCCTGACACGAAGCGGTCGAGGCCGGCGCGGGCCAGGGCCGGGTCGGTGGTGAAGCCCTGCCCGTCGTCCAGCTCGTCGGGGTCGAAGGCCAGGGCCCAGACGTCGCCGGCGGCGAAGCTCCCGGCCGCCGTGCCGTCCCCGGGCCCGGGCCGTATGGAGTAGTCCCGCCCGTCGCGGTCGTGGCGGATGCGCCAGAAGCGGTGGTGGCTCTCGTCTCTGGGCCGCTTGACCTCGAAGCGCATGAAGTGCCACCGGGTCTCGCCCCGAATCGGTGGGTCGTTGTACTCGCGGAGGACGTTCGACCCCGGGGCCAGGATGTCGAAGTCCAGCCGCCAGTAGGCGTGGTGCACGTGGGGCCGGCAGGTGGTCGGGTTGGTGGACGCCGAGAAGCCGACCCGGGGCCGGATGGTGCCGTCGGCGTGCAGGCGCCACTCGTGCACGTAGCGGTAGGGACCGGCGGCCAGCTGGCTGAGGACGACCACCTCCTCGCCGTCGACCCGGAGGGCGACACCACGGAAGCTCCCGCCCTCGGTGCCCGTCTCCAGGATGGTGCCCGGGCCGTCGGTGCAGATCCGGAACCCCGGGACGGGTTCCTCACCCTCGGCGTCGAAGGCGGCCTCCTCGTGGGCCCAGTGGCGCTCGCCGACCGCCCCGTCCTCGTACTCGACGGTGAGGATCGGCAGGTGGGCCCGGTGCAGGACCCGGGCCCCCAGGTAGTGGACGGCGCGGAGCTCCACCCCCGAGCCGTTGGTGCCGGACGAGGCCGACGGCCGGACGGCCACGAAGTCCCAGAGCAGCTCCGTCCCCCGGCGGACGCGCACCCGTACCTGGCGAGCCCCGGGGACGGCCGCCGGGGCCGTGCCGAGGGGCGCCCCGCAGTCCTCATCCGAGGGCGGAGGCGCGCCGGGCGGCTCCCGGAAGACCTCGCCGTCGGCCGTGCGCACGCCGACCACCCGGTGCTCCCCGGCCGCCGAGCGCAGGCCGACGGCGACCACCCGTTCCGAGTTGCCGTCCGGGTCGCGCAGGTTGGCCAGGGGCGGCATGGGCCGGTAGGCCTGCAGCTCGCCGGCCTCGAGGGCAGGGCCGAGCTGGCTGTCCTCCTTGAGGGTGTCCACCGCCCACGCGAACTCGTCGTCGGAGGGGGGCCGCTGCCAGGCGGCGTGAAACAGGTTCGAGTACTCGAGCTGGTCGAAGCGCCCGTAGGCCTGCAGCACCCGCCCGCTGTCCATGTCCTGGATGGTGGCGGTGAAGCGCTGGCCGGCCTCGTCGCCCTTGTCCACCACGTCGTGGGCCACCATCCACAGGTCCCGGCCGGCGAAGTCGACCTGGATGATCTCGTGATCGAGGATGGCCGCCTTGGCCCGGGCCATGTCCTCCTCGTGGACCGCCTCGGGCACGACTTCCACACGCAGCTGTTCCGGCACCTGTTCGAAGCTAGCCGCGCCCCCAGGAGATGACCGCCGCCGGGACGGTCTTCAGCGGCGGGCCCAGGGCGCCGTCGCGCGGGACGAGCCAGTCGGCCAGCAGGCCCCGCAGCTCCCTGCGCGCCTCGGGCGTGTCGGGCAGGCAGAGCTGGTCTCGGTACTCCTTGGCCGCCTCGGCCGCGGACTTGAACCGGGCCCGGCTGGGCACCTCGACCACCTCGACCTCGGGTCGCAGGCCCAGCTCACGCAGCACGTCGACCGCGTCGAGGTACGTCGGTCCCGGCTTCCGAGGCGTGCCGTGGAAGTGCCGCCACAGGGGGTCCATCACCGCGTCGAGCGAGAACGCGCCCAGGTACAGGAAGGCCCGCTCGGTGGCCGCCTGGTCGAGCTTGCGCAGGAACCGGGGGGCGTCGGCGATCAGGGGGAGCACGTAGGACGAGAAGGCCACGTCGGCCGGGCAGACGTCGGTCTCCTCCCACCGCCCGTGGATGCAGGTGACATTGTCCAGCCCCAGCTTCCGGGCCTGCCGGCGGCAGATGTCGAGCATCCCCCGGCTGGGGTCGACCGCGGTCACCGCGGCCACGTGAGGTGCCAGGGCCAGGGTGAACCGGCCCGGCCCGGCGCCCACGTCGATCACCGTGCTCCGCCGCGCTGTGGCCCGGCGCAGCCGCTTGTAGAAGGGGTCCGCCGTCGCCGCGCTCACCGGCATCCGGGAGGAGTACCGCCTGGCCCGGCTGTCCCAGAAGGCGGCGCCGATGGCGCCTCGGCCGGGGTGCAGCCGCTCCATCTCGGCCAGCCGGGCCCGCACGAGCTTTCGCCAGCGGGCGGCGGCCGAGGCGTCCACGGGTGCAAGTCTTAGCTCACCGGCCGGTCCGGGCGCCCCACTCCGAGGAACCACCGACTGACGTGGAGCGCGGCAGCAGGGCCGGCGTGGGGGATCGCCGGCCCTGCTCCCGCGTGTGGTCGCGTGGGGTCTCCCGCACTAGCCCGGGCAACCGCCGCTGAAGGCGAAGCCCACCGTCGACAGGGACGAGAGCGCGTACCGCGCGTAGCGCAGCGTCAGCTTGAACATTCGATTCACCTCCCTTCGGCCATCGGCTGGATGAGGGCCGCGTCGGCAAGGAGACGGCCCCCGTCGGCTGGGTTCGGAGCGATCAGCCGCCCGCCGAAGGGCTCGGCGGCGAGGTACTCCCGCGTCCGGCGCTCCTGCGGCGTGCGCCTGTGCCAGATCAGGTACTGCAGGCCCATCAGGGGCCCGAGGGCGACCATGGCCGGGAGCGTCCCCACCGCGCCCGACTGGACCAGCGCCAGCATGGCCATGGTCCCGCCGACCGAGACGGCGAGGGCGGTGGACCCGGCCCGGCGCCCGAAGGCCTTCCGCATCACGAGGGGGAAGGCCGCGGCGAGGAGCATGTCCCCGAGGCCGACGGCGAGACCGTTGCCGTCGACGCCCCAGGCGAACATCGGCACGAGAGGGACCTCGGACAGGCGCTGGAGGAGGTCCTGCATCAACGACAGGTGGGACGTGGCGACGACGTCGTACACGCTCAGGCCCAAGGCCATGAGGGTGACGTCCGCGGCCCGCATGCCGCTCTGGGCCCAGAGGTTGGTCACGCCGACGACGACGGCGAGCAGCACCACGTTGTTGACGGCGAGGAAGCTCTTGCTCCCCAGCCCGGCCCCCACGGCCACGCCGACGTCGGCGGCGACGAGGACGGCGGCGGCGACGAGGGCCGGCCCACCTCGCCGCACGAGCGGCTGGAGCGTGAAGTAGAGGGTGCTGAGCGTCGCCATGGCGAGGAGGCCGGCGACCAGCGTCGACGGAGCGGAGAGGTACAGGTACGGCGTGAGGACGATCAGGACGAGGAAGGTGGCGATGTCGCGTCGGTTGAACACCCCGATCGGAGGGCGGGTGATCTGGTAGCGCCGGAAGTAGACGGCGGAGAGCAGCAGGGCGGCGACCGTGAAGGCGGCCACGACCGTGAACGCCTCGCTCATGACGCCGCTCTCCCCGCTGCCAGCCCGGCGACGGCACCGCTGCTGGCCGTGGGCCCCCGGAAGGCGCCCTCACGGAGGTCGCACCGGAGTGGTACGGGGTGGTGCAGCTCGGACGGATCCTCCACGAGACGCAGCTGCCGGACGGGGACGCCCGACTGCTCGAGCCGGCTCCCGACTTCGCGGCGCACGGTGTCGTCCCCGCCATGGGGGGCGACCACCTCCACGGCGACGCCCCCGGGAACGGCCCAGAACCCGTACCGGGCCGGGAGGGGAAGGCGCCCGACCGCCTCCACCGCCTCGGCCACGTCGCGCACGAACGTCCAGCCCCCGTCGTGGCGGGCCGACAGTCGCCGCTTGCCGAGCACGTCGCCGGTGAACGGCACATTGCGCAGCTCGCACGTCGTCTGCCCATCGACGGGCGCGACAACGTCCTCGGTGTCGTACCGGAGCAGCATCGTCGTCTGCCGGTATGGCGGGAACGGCGTGGCCACGATCGTCCCCGGCTCGCCCGTCCGTGCCGGCCGCAGGTCGTCCAGGCTCTGCACCTCGACGAGCCCGGCGGAGGCTTCGAAGTGGAGGTGCCCGTCGGAGCACCGCGTCGCGGTCATCGGGAGCAGCTCCGTCATCCCGTAGCCGCGCACGAACTCGACCGGCCCGAACAGCTCGCGGGCCCGCCGCTCGAGCCCGCTGGTGAAGATCTCCCCGCCGACGAGGATCCGCCGGACCCCGAAGTCGCTGCTCCGGTACCCGAGGCGCCGGGCGGTCTCCAGCAGCTCGCCGAGGTGCGACGGGTACGTCTGCAGGACGCTCACGCGCTCGACCCTCCCGGGGAGGCGGTGCCGCTCGGCCAGCAGGCGGAGGGTGTGCTCGGGGCCGACGAGGCCGGCCACGTGGAGGCCGGCCCCGATGGCCTCCGCGGCCCGAGCGATCCCGGCGACGCCGAGCGTGGCACGGGTGCTGATCGAGATCTGGACGAGGTCCTCGGGGCCCATCACGCCCTGGCTCAGGAACGACATGGCGGAGAGGGCGCCGATGGTGTGGACCTCGTCGCTGGAGAACCACACCGTCGTGGGCTCGGCCGTCGTTCCCGTGGTCGTCACCCGCAGGTCGGGCCGGGCCGACCGGCGGACGAAGGCGGCCGGGTCGGCTCGGAGCGCGGTCTTGGTCGTGACCGGGACCGCCGTGACGTCCTCGCCGGTTCGTCGGGGGTCGACGCCCAGGCGGGCGAACAGCTCCTGGTAGTACGGCGTCTCTGTCGCGGCCCGCCGCGCCTGGGCACGGAACCGGCGGCCCTGCATCATGCGGCGGGACTCCTCGTCGAGCCGCGGCCCGCCGACCAGCTCGGCACCGTCGCTGCCGATGGCCCCGAACTCCTCCCGTGTCTGTCGCATGGCCTCGACGATCCCGTCGAGCGTGCGCCGTCGGAACGGACGGCCCAACAGCATCGACGTGGCGAATCGCATGCTCGCGACGGCCGTCTCCAGCACGTGCCCTCCTCGGCCTTGCGGCCCACCCGCGGTGGGTGACTCACCGATACGATCGCCGCGAGGACGAGGGTGATACGGGTGCCACCAGCACTTTTCCGGGGTGGTGCTGGCACGCCCGGTGCCGCCGAGGAGGTCGACGCCACCGCCAGCGCCGGCAAGAGGGTTCCGTCCTGAGATGGAGGAGCGAGGGTCCCCGAAGTACGGTTCGAGGCGTGTCGACCAGGTCCGTGCACCGTGTGCGGCGAATGACGTCGGGCGACGCCACCGCATGGAGCGGCGGGGAGCTGACCGTCAGCGCCGACGAGGCCGCCGCCCTGGTCGGCGCGCCCTGCCTGGCGGACGTCCGCATCTCCTGCACCTCGCCCGGCGACCGGGTGCGCATCGTCAAGGTGCTCGACGTGGTCGAACCCCGGACCATGGGACCGGGCGGCGGCGGCATCTTCCCCGGCTGGCTGGGCCTGAGCGGCCCCCTGACCGGGGAACTCGACCACGACGTCTCCGACCCCGGCATCACCCTCCTGCGGGGCGCGGCGGTGGTCGTCGCCGGCTACCTGCCCAGGGCTCAGGAGGCGGTGATCGACATGTCGGGGCCGGCGGCCGAGCTGTCCCCGTTCGGGACCACCCACAATGTCGTCGTCGAGTTCACCCCCGCCCCGGGCGCCGACTGGGCCGACGTCGACGACGCCCTGCGCCGCGGCGCCCTCGCCCTGGCCGCCCGCCTGGCCGAGGCCGCTCTGGGCGCCCCGCCCGACGAGGAGGAGCCGCTCCCCGCGCCCGGTGCGGTGGACGGGCTGCCGCGCGTCGGGGCCATCACCAACCTCCAGACCCAGGGCGTGTTCAAGGACGTGTTCGTCCGCGGCAAGAGCTTCAACGGACAGCCGCCCACCCTGATCGACCCCGAGGAGGTCGACGCCGGCGCCGTGGTCAGCGGCCAGTTCGGGCACCCGTCCCTCCGCAACCCCACCTGGGTCCACCAGAACCACCCCGTGGTCAACGCCCTACGGGCCCGCCACGGCCGCGACCTGGCCTTCGCCGGGCTGGTCCTGTCGCCCGAGCCGGTGAGCGCCGCCGACAAGGCCCGCGTGTCGGCCGAAGCGGCCGGGCTGTGCGCCGAGGCCGGCTGGCAGGCCGTCATCCTCACCAAGGAGGGCGGGGGCAACGCCGATGCCGACATGTCCCTGAAGATGGACGCCCTGGAGGACATGGGGATCGCCGCCGTGGGCCTGTTCGCCGAGATGGCCGGGCCCGACGGCACCGGGCCGCCCGTGGTCGTCCCCCCCGAGCGGGCCACGGCCATGGTCAGCACCGGCAACTACGACACCCGCCTCGACCTGCCCGAGATGGAGCGGGCCCTCGGCGGCGAGGAGCTGGCCCTGTTGGGCGTACCGGCCACGTCGGCCATGGAGCTCCCGACCGCGGTCGTCCTGGGCTCGCTGAGCCCGCTGGGGTGGGGCCGCCTGACCTGCTTTCAGGAGGCGTAGATGGCGCGCATCGTCCACTACCTGAACCAGTTCTTCATCGGCGCCGGTGGCGAGGACGCCGCCGCGTCGCCTCCGTCCGCTCAGCCGGGCCCCGTCGGTCCCGGGAAGCGCCTGGCCCAGCTCCTGGGCGACGAGCACGAGATCGTGGCCACCGTGTCCTGCGGCGACGACGACGCCGCCGGCCGCCCCGACGCGATCGGTGAGATCCTCGCCCTGGTCCGCGAGGCCGAGCCCGACCTGGTCGTGGCCGGGCCCGCCTTCACCAGCGGCCGCTACGGACTGGCCTGTGCCCGGGTGGCGGCCGCGGCCGTGGCCGCCGGCATCCCTGCGGTGGCCGCCATGCACCCCGACAACCCGGGCATCGACGAAAAGGGCGCCGCACCGGTCGTGGCCAGCGGGGAGGCGGCCCGCCTGATGGGCCCCGCCCTCGACACCCTGTCCGCCGCCGTGAAGAAGCTCCTCGCCGGCGAGACCCTGACCAACGACGACGGCCTGGTCGGCCTCGCCCCCCGCACGCCGAGGATGGCGGACCGCAACGCAGCCGAGCGGGCCGTCGACCTGGCCCTCAGGCGCCTGGCGGGCGACCGGGAGGCCACCGAGGTCCCCCTGCCGAAGTTCGACAAGGTCACCCCGGCCCCGCCGGTCGACGACCTGGCCTCGGCGACCGTCGCCATCCTGACCGAGGGCGCCCTCGTCCCCGACGACAACCCCGGCGCCCTCGAGTCGGCCCGGGCCACCAAGTGGCTGCGCTACTCGTTAGCGGGCGTCGAGCAGCTGGCCTCGGGCGAGTGGCGGTCGGTCCACGGCGGCTTCTCGACGGTCTGGGCCAACGAGGACCCCCACCGCATCCTCCCCCTCGACGCCGCCCGAGAGCTCGAGCGCATCGGCAGGATCGGAAAGCTCCACGAGGAGTACCTGGTCACCGCGGGCAACGGCACGTCGGTCGCCACCGCCCGCCGGTTCGGCGTGGAGTGGGCCGCCGACCTGCGCCACTCCGGGGCCCGGGCCGCCATCCTCACCGCCACCTGAGGGACGGGTACGCGTTGCGGGGCAACGCTGGCCAAGGAGCTCGAGCGGGCGGGGATACCGACCGCGCTCCTGTGCAACCTGACGTCCATCGCCGAGCGGGTGGGCGCGCCGCGCATCGTCCCCACCCGGGGCATCCCGTTCCCGGCCGGGGATCCGTCGCTCGATCCCGAGGCCGAGAAGGCCTGGCGGCGGAAGCTGCTGGACCGGGCGCTGGAGGCGGTCTCCACGCCCGTACATGCTCCGACCGTCTTCGAGGTACAAGAGGAAGCACATGCCTGACGTTGTGATCTCCGCGGCCACCCAAGTGCTGGCCCACGTGCCGAGCCTGGCCCGCCACGGCTCCAAGCCCCGGCGCGAGCTGCCCAAGAGCGAGGAGACCGCGGCGCGCTTCGCCGCCGCCCTCCGCGGCTTCGACGACGCCGCCGCCTACCCGCCCCACCAGGCCTGGCTGGGCAACCTCCACCCCCGCGACCTCCCCGCCCGCCCGTGGACGGACATGCGTGAGCACCCCACGCGCACCGGCCCGTTCGGCGAGGTCATGCCCGAGGAGGAGTTCTGGGGCCTGCTGGCCGCGGTCGACGACTTCGGCCTCTTCGCCCTGTCGCCGGAGACGGCCAAGGCCGCGGCCGCCGCCCTGGCCGAGCATCCCCTGGGCAAGCGGTTCGACCTCGACCGCATCGACAAGGCCACGGGCGACGTCGAGGTCGTCGCCGCCGAGCCCGAGGCCCTGCGGCTGACCGACGGGGCGGCCATGCGCTGCGGCCTGGTCGACGACGAGGCGCTGTCGGCCCACGTGCTCATCGACAACCTGGCGGCCAAGGCCACGGCCAGCCTGGCCATGCTCCACCTCGTCGAGCGCTCCGGCATCGATCCTGCGTCGGTCGACTACGTGATCGGCTGCGGCGAGGAGGCCATCGGCGACCGCTACCAGCGGGGCGGCGGCAACCTGGCCAAGGCGG
>DATAAD010000099.1:0-7308 GCA_036260295.1 Acidimicrobiales bacterium
CGAGCCGTCGGGTGCCCGCTCACTCCCGTCCCCAGCTGGCCAGCAGCAGGAGGATGCACCCGCAGGTGATGGCCGAGTCGGCCACGTTGAACACCGGCCAGAAGCCCACGTCGACGAAGTCCACCACCGCCCCCCGGAGGAAGCCGGGCGCCCGGAAGACGCGGTCGGCCACGTTGCCGAAGGCGCCGCCCAGGATGAGGCCGAGGGCGACGGCGACCGGCGCGCGCTCGGTGGCCGAACCGGCGGCCACCATGAACACGACCAGGCCCAGGGCGGCCACGGCCAGGAAGGGGACGTAGGCGCCGCCCAGCCCGAACGCCCCCGCCTTGTTGTGGGTCAGGGCGAGGCGGACCGGCCCGAACAGCTCGATGGGGCCGTCGGCCAGGGCCGAGACCGCCCACTGCTTGGTGGCGGCGTCGAGGGCCAGGACGACGGCGGCCACCGCCGCGACCAGCCCCGTCCGGCGCTTGGTGACCGGTTCCACCGGCCCGGTGTCCTTCCGGGGCCGGTCGCTGGTCTCAGCGACGCGACAGCCCCCCGCTCTTGCAGGCCACGCACAGGGCGGCGTAGGGCAGAGCCTTGAGGCGGGCCTTGGGGATGGGGTTGCCGCATCGCTCGCACACCCCGTAGGTGCCGGCGTCGATCTTGGCCAGGGCCCGGTCGATCTCGTCGACCGCAGCCCGGGCCTGGGCGCTGAGGGCCAGGTCGCGCTCGCGCTCGACGTTGAGGGTGTCGCCCTCCCCCGACTCCTCGTCGAACTGGATGTCGCCCGGCTCCATGTCCTCGGCCAGCTGCTCGGCCTCGTGGCGCAGCGACTCGGCCTGCTCCAGGTAGCTGGCCCGCTCGGCGACGAGGAGGGCCCGCTGGTCGTTGAGGAACCGGTCGGCAGGCGGGGCGCCGTCGGCGTGCTTGGCTGCGCCCTTGCTGCGTGACGAGGCCCGGGCGGGCGTCTCGGTGGCGGAGGCTTTGGTGGTCTTGGTCATCACGGCCGCTCCTCGAGCGCGATGGGAGGCGGATCCTACCAGCCGGTCTGCGTCTACGGCCGGGCGGCTCCGGTACCCGGGCGGGCCCCGCTCACCGCCCGCTCGAGCTGGACGCGGAAGGCGTCGACGTCGACGCCCACCAGCCGGAACTGCTTCGAGCGGCTGCCGGCCCCGCTCACCAGCTCGACCTGGGCCGGCTTCACCCCGAACGTCTCGGCCAGGAGGTCGGCGCATGCCGCGTTGGCGCGACCGCCCTCCGGGGCGGCGGCCACCCGTACCTTGAGGGCCGCCCCGTGCCGGCCCACCACCCCCGAGCGCCCGGCCCCCGGCTGGACGTGGACGGCGAGGACGACGATGTCCTTGCCGTCGCCCTCGGCGCGGAACAGGTCGTCGACGTGCGATGCGGGCATCGGGTCGACCATAGCGCCGGAAGGGGTTCGAGCCGGCCGCCGGAACGGTCGCTCTCTCCACCGGAGGCTCCGGCAAGCGACACGGCACACGGCGTGGGTCGGCAGGTGGCCGGCGGCAGGGCCGAGGATACGATCCTCGAGGTTGTGGGCGCGGACGGCGGTACCCGCCTGAGCGGGTGGGCAAGTGAGCAGGATTGGGCCGTTTTGGCACGATTCTGCTCACTTGCCGGCCGGCACCGGTGACGACCTACGCCCTGGCCTCGGACCTGGCCAGCACGGCCTGGATGCGGCCGAGCATCTCTCTCGGGCTGAAGGGCTTGACGATGTAGTCGTCCACCCCGGCCGCGAACCCCCGCTCCACCTCGACCTCCTGAGCCATGGCGGTGAGCAGGATGATGGGGACGCGAGAGGTGACGGGGTGGTCCCGCAGGGCCCGGCACACCTCGATGCCGGCCATCTTCGGCATCATCCAGTCGACCAGGATGAGGTCGGGCACCGGGGCCTCGGCGTCGCCGGCCACCGCCGCGTGCAGCCCGGCCTCGCCGTCGGCCGCGGTCAGGGTGGTGTACCCCGCCTGGGACAGCTTCCAGGTGATCAGTTCGCGGATGTCCGGGTCGTCGTCGACGACCAGCACGGTCTTCATGCGCCCTGCCTCCTTGCTCTCCCGTGTCGATCGGCGGATCCGGCCTCCCCCTGAAGCGCGGGTACGGGAACCGGCCGGGGAGGCCCGGTTAAACGCGACCGATCGGACCCACCTGGCTTACTGTTGACCATGCCTTTCGGACCCGTCGACCCCCAGCTGGACCTGGTCGCCCTCGAACAGAGGGTCCTGGGCCGGTGGCGGGAGGACGGGCTGTTCGAGCAGGTCAAGGCCCTGCGCAAGGGCGCCGAGCCGTGGATCTTCTACGAGGGCCCGCCCACGGCCAACGGCCGGCCCGGCCTCCACCACGTGTGGGCCCGGGCGTTCAAGGACCTGTTCCCGCGCTTCCAGACCATGCGCGGGCGCGACGTCCCCCGCAAGGGCGGGTGGGACTGCCACGGCCTGCCGGTCGAGATCGAGGTCGAGAAGGAGCTGGGCCTCACCAACAAGCACCAGATCGAGGCCTTCGGCATCGCCGCCTTCAACGATCGGTGCCGCCAGTCCGTCCAGCGCTACGTGGCCGACTGGGAGGCCCTCACCGAGCGGGCCGGCGTGTGGATCGACACCGACGACGCCTACTGGACCCTCGACAACACCTACATCGAGTCGGTGTGGTGGCTGGTGCGCCAGCTCTGGGACAAGGGGCTGCTGTACGAGGGCCACCGGGTCAGCCCCTACTGCCCCCGGTGCGGCACGGCCCTGTCGTCCCACGAGCTGGGCCAGCCCGGCGTGTACCGAGAGGTGGACGACCCCGCGGCCTACGTCCGCTTCCCCGTGGTCGGCACCGAGGTCGACCTGCTCGTGTGGACGACGACTCCGTGGACGCTGATCTCCAACGTGGCCGTCGTCGTGGGCCCCGACGTCGAGTACGCCCGGGTGCGGACGGCCGAGGGCGGGCGCGACATGGTCGTGTCCGTGGCCCGGGTGGCCGAGGGCGCCGAGATCGTCGAGCGCTTCCGGGGCGCCGACCTGGTCGGTGTCCGCTACAGCCGCCCGTTCGAGTTCCTTCCCCTCGACGACGACAACGCCCTGCGGGTGCTTCCCGCCGACTACGTCACCACCGAGGAGGGCTCGGGCATCGTCCACATCGCCGGGGCCTTCGGCGCCGACGACATGGAGGTGGTCCGGGCCCACAACCTGCCCGTGCTCAACCCCGTGGGGCCCGACGGCACCTTCGACGAGCGCATCACCCCCTGGGCCGGCCGTTCGGTGAGGGACACCGACCGGGAGATCATCGGCGACCTGCACCAGCGCGGCCTGCTCGTGCTGGCCGAGGAGTACCGGCACTCCTACCCGCACTGCTGGCGCTGCGGCACGCCCCTCATCTACTGGGCCAAGACCTCCTGGTTCGTGCGCACGTCGGAGCGCCAGGCCGACCTCCTGCGCGAGAACGAGCGCATCACCTGGCACCCCGAGCACATCAAGGAGGGCCGGTTCGGCGACTGGCTGAAGAACAACGTCGACTGGGCCCTGTCGCGCGACCGGTACTGGGGCACGCCGCTGCCCATCTGGCGCTGCCCGGACGGCCACGACAGCTGCATCGGGTCGGTCGACGAGCTCTCGCGGCGCTCCGGTCTCGACCTGAGCGGCCTCGACCTCCACCGCCCGGCGGTCGACGAGATCCCCCTGCCGTGCTCGGCCGAGGGCTGCGACGAGACGGCGAGGCGGGTCACCCCCGTCCTCGACGCCTGGTTCGACTCGGGATCCATGCCGTCGGCCCAGCACCACTACCCGTTCGGCGAGCGCTCGCAGTTCGAATCCGCCGCATCTCCGGGCGGCTCTCCGCCGCACTATCCCGCCGACTTCATCTGCGAGGCCATCGACCAGACCCGCGGCTGGTTCTACTCCCTGCTGGCCGTGAACACCCTCGTCTTCGACAGCACGCCGTACTGCAACGTCGTCTGCCTGGCCCACATCGTCGACCAGGACGGCCAGAAGATGTCCAAGTCCAAGGGCAACGTCATCGACCCGTGGGACATCTTCAACGGCTTCGGCGCCGACGCCCTGCGCTGGTACTTCTTCTCCGCCGGCTCACCGTGGACGAGCAGGCGGGTGTACGAGGACGGCATCCGCGAGTCGACCCGCAAGACGCTCCTCACCCTGTGGAACGTCTTCTCGTTCTTCTCGACCTACGCCGACCTCGACGGCTGGCGGCCGGGCGACTGGGTGACCAACCACGTCATGGACCGCTGGATCCTCTCCCAGCTCCGGGGGACGATCGCCACCGTCACCGACGACCTCGAGGGCTTCGACGCCCTGGGCGCGGCCACGGCCATCGCCACCTTCGTCGACGACCTCTCCAACTGGTACGTGCGCCGGTCGCGCCCGCGCTTCTGGGGCGGTCCCGGCCAGCCGTCCGACGGCGGGGCCCACGCCGTGCTCTACCGCTGCCTGGTCGTCACGTCGCAGCTGCTGGCCCCGTTCTGCCCGTTCCTCGCCGACGAGATGCACCGCACCTTGACCGGCTCGGCATCGGTCCACCTCACGGACTGGCCCCGCGTCCCCGGGCCGCCGGACACCGGGCTGGCCGTCGAGATGGAGGCGGCCCGCCGCCTGGTCGGCCTGGGTCGCGCCGCCCGGACCGACGCCGGCGTGCGCACCCGCCAGCCCCTCAGCCGGGCCCTCTTGCTCCACCCGGGCTTGGGCCTGTCGGACGAGGTCAAGGCCGAGGTGATGTCGGAGCTCAACGTGCGGGCGCTCGAGGACGTCGAGAGCCTGTCCGACCTGATGACCTGGACGGTCGTGCCCAACTTCCGCGCCCTCGGCCCCCGCCTGGGGAAGAAGGTCAACGAGGTGAAGGCGGCGCTGGCCGCGGCCGACGGCGCCGAGGTGCGCCGGGCCCTCGACGGCCAGGGATGGGTGGAGATCGCCGGCGAGCGGCTCGGGCCGGACGACGTCGAGGTGCGGGCCGATCGCCACGAGGACTTCGCCCTGGCCCAGGAGGGCGGGTGGGCGGTCGCCCTCGACCTCGAGCTCGACGAGGACCTGCGCCTCGAGGGCCTGGCCCGCGAGCTCGTGCGCGACCTCAACGACCTGCGCAAGCAGCGCAACCTCGCCCTCTCCGACCGCATCGGCCTCACCCTCGAGGCCGGGCCACGCACGACCGCCGCCCTCGAGGCCCGGCGCGAGTGGGTGATGGGCCAGGTGCTGGCCGAAGAGCTGGTGCTCGGGGCGGTGGGCGCCGAAGCCGCCGTGCTCGACGTCGACGGCGAGCAGATCCGGGTGGACCTGCAGGTGACGACGCCGCCCGCGGCGGCTCCTTCGTCGCCTACAGCTTCTTCGTCGTCTTCCGGGCCTTCTTGACCGGCGCCGCCTTCTCGGCGGGGACCACCGGTGCGGCCTTCCTGGCCCGGGGCGCCTTCTTCGCCGGCGTGGCCTTCTTGGTCGGGACGACCGTGGCCGCGGGGGCCTTCTTCACGGCCTTCCTCGGCGCCCGGGCCGGCGTGGCCGGAGGGGCCGGGACGGGCGTGGTGTCCTCGACAGGCACGGGCGCCGCGGCGCGGCTCCGCTTCTTCACGGCAGGGGCGGCGGCCTTCGTGGGGGCGGCGGCCGCCTTCCGGGCCCGGGCCTTGCGGGCGGGCGCAGCCGCGGGGGGCATGGCCATGGCCCCGGCGCCCGTGCCCGACCGGGCCGCGAGCCGGTCGATGCGGTCGAGGACGGTGCCCCGGGCCCGGCCCTCCAGCTCCCGGGCCCGTACCTGGGCCAGCTGGTCGGCGTCGAGGTCGCTGAGCCGGGGCAGGATCTGGCCCACGGTCAACGAGTCGTAGTCGGGGATCGGGAACTGCTCGACGGGCGACACCAGCTCGTCGACCTCGTCGTCCTCGATCGAGCCCGCCGCCGCCAGCTCCTCCTCGTCCTCCTCGACGACCGCGGCCTCGCGGTCGTCGATCTCCAGGGGCTCGGCGTCGAGGACGATCGGCTCGCGGTCGAGCTCCTCGTCAGCCTCCGGCTCGGCCTCCCACTCGTCGTCGGCGACCTCCCACGCCGGGGCCTCCTGGGCGGCGAGCAGGGCGTCGATGCGGCTGAGGATGGTGAACCGGTTCTTGCCCGCGGTCTCCCGGTCGCGTACGGCCTCGAGCTGGTTGCGGTCGAGCTCGGGCAGCCGCGACAGCAGCTCGGTGGCCCGCAGCCGGTCGTAGTCGGCGATGGGGAAGCCGTCGTCGGCCTCGGCGCCGGCCGGCGCCGCCACCGGCATCTCCATGGTCACGTCGCTGGGCACGGGCTCCGGCGCCGGCGCGGCGACGGGGGCGGCCGCCGGCGCGGCTGCGCCCTCGGCATCCTCCTGCTGTGCCCGCCGGCCGCGCAGGCGCCCGAGCAGGGCCGAGCTCGCGGCCCGGGTGGCGAGATCGTCAGTGGGCTCGGAGGCCGGCGGCGGTGGCGGGCTCGGCGGCGGTGGCGGCGGTGCCGTGGGCATGTCGGTGGTCGGCGCGCTCCAGCTCGTGGTCGGCTGCGGGCTCGGCGCACCGACGGACGCCGGCACCTGGGGCTGGCGCGCCGGAGGCGTGAACGAGCGTGGGGCGGCGGCCACGCTCGGCTCCGGACGACCGCGGAGCACGGCGACGGCCAGCACCACGCCGGCCAGCACGCTGCACGCGATCGAGAGGTAGATGAGGGTCAACCCCGACTGCAGCAGTCCGACGACGAGCGTCACCGCCGCTGCCAGGACGAGCACGAAGCTCACCAGAACCAACACGTCACCATTCCCATCTCTCTAGGCGGAGACTCCGCGGCGATCCTAAACGGTTGGCCTCGCCGCCTTGCTGGGCCCACGCTACCTAACAGATGGCGCCCTGAAGAATCGTGATGCCGAAGAACACAACCAGAGGCGACAGGTCGAGACCCATACCGCCGGCGCCGATGGGCGGGATCACGCGCCGGATGGGCCCGAGCACGGGCTCGGTGACGGCGTAGAGGAACCCGTACACCGAGGCCAACCCCGACCCCGGGTTGAGCGGGAACCAGGACAGGATGATGCGGGCGAACATGACGATGAGGTAGGCCTGCAGGAACCTGCAGAGCAGCGTCTGGATCACGTCAGCTGCGGTACAGGCCGCGCTCTTGCAGGCGTCGCTTCTCCTCGGCGGAGACCTCGACGTTGGACGGGGTGAGCAGGAACACCTGCTCGGCCACCCGTTCCATGGCCCCGCCCAGCCCGTATGTCAGCCCCGACGAGAAGTCGATGAGCCGTCGCGAAAGGTCGCGATCGATCCCCTGGAGGTTCACGATCACGGGCTGGTTGTCCTTCAGCTTGTCTCCGATCTCCTGGGCGTCGTTG
>DATAAD010000100.1:0-13496 GCA_036260295.1 Acidimicrobiales bacterium
ACGGGGGCCTGGCCGCCCTCACCGCGCTCAACCCCCGGCGGCGGCTGCACGCCGGTGTCGAGCTGGTCGTGGCCTGCGACGTGCAGACCCTCTTCGTCGACGCCGCCGAGGTCTATGCCCCGCAAAAGGGGGCGACCGCCGCCCAGGGCCTCGAGCGTGCCCACGCCGCCGTCGGTTACCGGGGCGAGGTCACAGGCCGCGCCAGCCGTCATCGCCGCCCGGGCCACGGCTGCGGCCACCTCGGCGGCACCGGCCGTGCCGCCGAACGTGTGGGGCGCGGCCACGACGAGCACGCCGATTATGTTGGCCGAGGTGGCTGACCCCCCGGTGCTGATCGTCTCCAACCGGGGCCCCATCTCGTTCTCCTTCGCCGACGACGGGGGCCTGGTGGCCAAGCGGGGCGGCGGCGGCCTGGTCTCGAGCCTCGGGCCGCTGGTGCGCGACATCGGCGCCACGTGGATGGCCGCGGCCAGCACCGATGCCGACGTGGAGGCGGCCAAGGAGGGGGTGATCGAGGCCGAGGGGTTCCGGTTCCGGTCCCTCGCCGTGGACCCCGACGCCTACGCCATGGCCTACGACGTGGTGTCCAACGCCACCCTCTGGTTCCTGCACCACGGCCTGTTCGACCTGTCCCGCCGCCCCCGGCTCGACCGCCGGTGGCGAGAGGCGTGGGACGCCTACCGCGACGTCAACCACACCTTCGCCCAGGCCGTGATCGAGGAGGCGCCCGAGGGGGCCATCGTCCTGGTGCAGGACTACCACCTGGCCCTGGTAGGGACCTGGCTGGCCCAGGAGCGCCGCGACCTGCGGGCCGTGCACTTCAGCCACATCCCGTTCAGCGAGCCCGGCGCCCTGCGGGTGCTGCCGTCGGACGTGGCCGAGGAGCTGCTGGTCGGCCTCAGCTCGCACGCGTCCTGCGGGTTCCACGCCCGCCGGTGGGCGGCCAACTTCGAGGCCTGCTGCGACGAGGTTCTGGGCTTCACCCCCGCCACGTTCGTTTCCCCCCTGAGCCCCCACTACGACGACATCGCCGCCCTGGCCGCCCACGAGGACTGCGTCCGGGAGCAGGAGTGGATCGACGAGGTCAAGGGCGACCGCCAGCTCATCGTGCGGGTCGACCGCATCGAGCTGTCGAAGAACCTGCTGCGGGGGTTCTGGGCCTTCGAGGACCTGCTCCGTACCCGCACCGAGTGGCGGGGCCGGGTGGTGTTCGTGGCCTGCGTGTACCCGTCGCGGGAGGGGCTGCCCGAGTACCTGGCCTACCGCCAGGAGGTGGAGTCGGTGGCCCGGGTCATCAACGACCGGTGGGCCCGGCCGGGGTGGACGCCGATCGTGCTCGACGCCTCCGACAACTTCCCCCGGTCCATCGCCGCCCTGACCCGCTACGACGTCCTCCTGGTCAACCCGGTGCGGGACGGGCTGAACCTGGTGGCCAAGGAGGGCGCCGTCCTCAACGAGTGCGACGGAGTCCTGGCCCTCAGCCGGGAGGCGGGAGCATGGGAGGAGCTGGGCGGGGTCGCCCTCGAGGTGAACCCGTTCGACGTCTCGGGCACGGCCGACGTGCTGGCCACCGCCTTGACCATGGCCCCCGGGGAGCGGGCCGCCCACGCCAAGGCCCTGGCCGAAGCGGCGTCGGCACGCGTGCCGCGCGACTGGTTCGACGACATGCTCGCGGTGGCGGGGTCGGCTAGCGGGCTTCCCGACCCCGAAGAGGTCCGCTCGAAGAAGGGCCGAGGAGGCTCTCCAAGATCCTGAGGGAGCCTTCTGGCCCCTCCGCGGTGACGTCGGCCCGCTCGAGGAGCGCCTCGGGCGCCTCCGGGCTCTCGACCCCCACCTTCACCACGGTGACGCCCTCGTCCGCCATCCGGTCGAGGGCGTCGAAGGCGGAGAGGTCCCCGGTGTCGTCACCCAGGAAGCAGACCTGGCGCCGGCCCTCGGCCGCCTTGGCCAGGACGGTGCCCTTGTCGAGCGTCATGGGCGGGCGCAGCTCGTAGGACATCCGGGCCGGGTGGACGGCGAGGTCGGTGGCCCCCGCCTGCTCGTCGACCCACTCCTTCACTGCTCGTTCCCGGGACCGGTCCGTGCGGTAGTGGACGGTGACCGCCAGCCCCTTGCGTTCGACGGGGAGCCCGGCGGCGTCGGCGGCGGCGACGACATCGTCGATGACCGCCCGCCACCGCTCGGCCTCCTCGATGGCCCGCACCTCGCCGTCGTCGTCGACGTACTCCAGCCCGTAGAGCCCGGACAGGAACAGGCCGTGCCCGCCGAGGTGCTGGCGGAGGAACGACGCCGGCCGTCCCGAGATCACGCCGACCCGCCCGTAGCGCCCGGCCAGCCGGCCCAGGACGTCGACCACGCCCGGCAGGGGCAGGGCGGCCGCCGGGTCGTCGACGATGGGTGCGAGGGTGCCGTCGAAGTCCGAGAAGACGCCGCTGCCCTCGGGATCGGCGCGGAACGGAGCCAGCAGCTCGGTGACCGACAGTGAGGAACCCAACTCGCAGAGACCCTACCGCCACTCGGCGTGCCGCTGTACGCTTCCGCAGTCGTGCGCCGGCTGGCATTCCTCCTCCTGCCCGCGGTGGCCTCCGCGGGCCTGGCCGCCTGCAAGGAGGAGTCCGTGCACGTGGGCTTCCGGCCGGAGGCCGGGGCGAGCTACCGCTACGAGATCAAGGTGCAGTCGGTCACCACGACGGTGCTGGGCGACGAGGCGCCCGAGCGCTCGGTCGACGAGGTCACCCTCGAGTCACGCGACACCGTGCTGGCCGCCGGGCCCGAGGAGATCAAGGTCGAGGTCCAGCTCCGCCGGGCCGGGTCGCCCGACCGGACCTTCCGGGTGCGCTTCGACCGGGGCGCCCGTCTGGCCGGCGTGGACGAGGTGGACGGGCTCCCGCCCGAGGTGCTCGGCTCGGTCGGCTTCCCCGAGTTCCTCCCCGCGGCGTCCACCGCCCCACCCGACCGCCCGCTCTCCCCCGGGGAGAAGTGGAACATCGACGCCACGTGGAACCTGCCCGGCGCCCAGTCGGCGCGCCTCGAGGGTACGGGCCGGCTGGTGAAGGTCACCACGGCGGGCGGCCGCAAGGTGGCGTCCATCAAGGCCGAGACCAGCGTGCCTCTCTCGGCCACCTCGCGCGTGGGGAATGCCGTCGTCACCATCAGCGGGACGGAGACCACCGAGAGCACGGCGGCGCGGACCCTGACCGACGGCGCCGTACAGGAGGCCTCGGCGGTGACCAGGGGGGACTACCGGCTCACCCTCTCACCGGAGTCGGGCGGCGGCGCGGCGGCGATGACCGGGACGATGTCGGTGGAGATCCGCTCCCAAACCCGCCGCCTCCCCGACGAGGTGAAGGCCAGCCGCTAGGGGCTTCGCCGGCGCCCGCGGCCGCCGGGCCGTTACGGGCGGCGGGTGGTGCTGGTGGTGCTGGCCCCGCCGCCCGCCGTCGTGGTGGAGCTGCCCAGCGTGGGGGCGTCGGTGCCGAGGATCACGATCACGCTGGCGTTCCCCAGGTCGGCGGCGGCCACGGGTGGCGACGCCATGGGGACGACGACCCCGCCCGGCAGGCTGAGGTTGGCGGCGACCTCCCGGCCTTCGGCCTCGTACCCGTCGGCGAACTGGACGGCGGTCTTCTCCACCGTGGCGGTGGCGTCGACGGGGGTGAGGGTGGCCCAGCCGAGGCCTCGGAGGAAGGTGCTGACGTTGCCGGCGGCCCGTGGGATGCCGGAGCCGTTGGCGACGAGCACGCGCACGTCGCCCTTGGCCCGGGCCGGCGCCGTGGTGGTGGCCGTGGCCGGGACGGTGGTCAGCCCCGGGCGGCGGGTGGTCGTCGTCTCGTCCTCGTCGTCGACCGGGACCGACGTGTCGACGGCCACCTGGCCGCCGGCGTCGATCCCGCTGTCGAACTGCTGCAGGAGGACGATGCCGAGGACGACGGCCACGGCGAGGAGCAGGGCGCCCCGGGCGCCTGCGTTCCCCGGGGGGCCGCCCGAGCCCGCAGGGCCAGCCGGGCCCCCGCCGCGGCGGGAGCTCATCGGGGCACCGTGCCCATCGGCTGGCTCGCCTGCGGCTCGCTCACGTGCCCGGCCGCTCTGCCCATCGGTTCGCTCGGCTGCCGCTCGCTCACGTGCCCGGCCGCTGGGCGGTGCGACCGCCCTCGATGCGAGCCCGCCGGCGGTTGCTCCGGAGCTTGCGCAGGCGGCGCACCACGAGCGGGTCGTAGGCCGCCGCTTCCGCCGACCCGATCAGGTCACCGAGCAGCTGGTAGTACCGCCCCGGCGACAGCCCGAAGCGGGCCTGGATCGCCGCTCCCTTCGGGCCCGGCTCCGACCACCAGGTGCGCTCGAAGTCGAGGATCGCACGGTCGCGATCGGTGAGAGGCATCAGCGCCAGGCTGCCCGGTACCGAGCGGCAGGTCAAGGACCCCCGGCTACCGTGGACGTCCAGGCCGGTGTGGCGCAGTCTGGTAGCGCAGGCGACTTGTAATCGTCAGGCCGTCGGTTCGAATCCGACCACCGGCTCGGGGATTCGGCGGCTCGTTCAGGCCGCGGGAGCCTCCTGGGCCGGTTCGGACGCGACCAGATGGGCCTCCAGCTTGCGCTTGATGCGCTGGAGGGCGTTGTCGACGGCCTTCACGTGGCGGCCCAGGTGCTCGCCGATCTCCTGGTACGAGCAGCCGTCGAGATGGAGACGCAGGACGTCGACCTCGAGGGCGGACAGCAGGGCGGCCAGCGACGCCCGCATGGCGGCCTGGCCCTCCAGCGACACCACCTCGTCGGCCGGGTCGGGCACCCGCTGGTCGAACAGCTCCTCGAGCAGGCGCTCGGACGGCTCGTCGCTCAGGCGCAGGCCCCACAGCGACACGTACCGGTTCAAGGGCTGGTGCTTCTGCCGGCAGGCCAGCTTGACGGCGGTCATGACCTGGCGGGTGATGCACAGCTCGGCGAAGGCCCGGAACGACGACTGGCCGTGGCGGAAGTCGCGGATGGCCTTGAACAACCCGATCATCGCTTCCTGGGCGATGTCGTCGGCGTCGCCGCCGGCCAGGAAGTAGCCGCGGGCCTTGGCCCGGGCGAAGCGGCGGTAGCGCTCCAGCAACAGGTCGAGGGCCTCGAGGTCACCCTCGTGGAAGAGGCTCACCAGCATCTCGTCCGAGAGGTCGGAGGAGAGGGCGCTGGGGTGGGGCATCCGGGCTCCTGGCTACTGCGACAGCGGAGTGAAGGGCGGTGTCAGTAGGTGAAAATTGACTAGAGCGAGTCGCCACTTTCTAGTCACGGGACCGCCCCGTGTCAATGGTCTCTTGGCGCCGGCGGGCGACCTCGAACAACGCAAGGGCACCGGCGGCACCGACGTTGAGCGACGCCAGGTGGCCTCGCATGGGGATGTGCACCTCCAGGTCGCACCGGGCCCGGGCCAGGCGGGAGAGGCCGGCGCCCTCGGAACCGACCACGACGACCACGGGCTCCGTCGCCACCGGGAGGTCGTACAGCGGCCGGTCGCCGTCTTCGGCCAGCCCCACCACCCAGCAGCCCAGCTCCTTGGCCCTGACCAGGGCCGCCGGCATGCCGCCCACCACGGCCATGGGCACCCGCTCCACCGCCCCGGCCGCGGCCTTGGCCACCGTGGGGGTGACGTGGACGGCGCGGTGGCGGGGCAGGACGGCCCCGGTGGCCCCCGCGGCCTCGGCGCTGCGCAGGAGGGCGCCGAGGTTGTGGGGGTCGGTGACGCCGTCGACGGCCAGCAGGAAGGCCTTCGGGGCGCGGGCCAGGTCGTCGAGGTCGGCCTCCGGCAGCGGGCGGGCGTGGGCCAGCACCCCCTGGGGCGCGTCGGTGGCCGCCTCCGCCTCCAGCCGGCCGCGGCTGACTCTGCGGACGGGGACCCGCGCCCCGGCGGCCAGCCGCTCGATGCGCTCGAGGACGGGGGCGGGTTCGAGGTCCTGGGCCATCCAGACGTCGAGCACGGGGCGCCGGCGGGCGACGAGGAGCTCGGCCACGGCCTGCCGGCCCTCGACCTGCTCGCCGCCGAGGCCGCGGGACCTCGTTACCGGCGCTCGACCAGGGCGACGGCCCAACAGGCCACCCCCTCTCCCCTGCCGATGGCCCCCAGCCCCTCGGCCCGGGTGGCCTTGACGCTCACCGGCGCACGAAGGACGTCGCCCAGCCGCCGGGCCATCTCGGCCCGGTGGGCGGCCAGCTTCGGCGCCTCCAGGACGACCGTGCAGTCGACGTTCCCGACCGCCCACCCGGCGGCGGTCGCCAGCCCGACCACGCCGGCCAGGATGGCCAGGCTGTCCGCGCCGGCCCAGGCGGGGTCGGTGTCCGGGAAGTGCTGTCCGAGATCGCCCAACCCGCAGGCGCCGAGGACGGCGTCGGCCACGGCATGGGCGATCACGTCGGCGTCGCTGTGCCCGGCCAGCCCCCGCTCGCCGGTCAGCTCCACCCCGCCGAGGATCAGGCGGTCGGAGAGGTCGTCGGAGAAGGGGTGGACGTCGAAGCCCTGGCCCACGCGTACCTCAGCCAAGGTCGCTGCGCAGGGTGATCTTCCGGTTCGCCGGATCGCCGGGGACGACGACCACCCTGCCGTCGGAGGCCTCGACCAGGGCGGCGTCGTCGGTGGCCTCGGCGCCGTCGGCGTGGGCCCGGCGCAGGGCGTCGGCGGTGAACGCCTGCGGCGTCTGCACGGCGACCAGCTCCTCCCGGTCGAGGGTCGCCACGACGCTGCCGTCGACCACCCGCTTGACCGTGTCGGCGACGGCCACGCCGGGCACGGCTCCGTCGGCGCCGGCCCGCACGGCGGCCACCACGGCCTCGAACAGCGCCGGCGCGGCGAAGGGCCGGGCCGCGTCGTGGACCACGACGACGTCGGCGTCCTCGGGCACGGCGGCCAGCCCGGCGCGCACGGAGGCCGACCGGGTGGCGCCTCCGACCACGACGGCGTCGGCACCCGGCGCCCCGTCCTCCACGTGGTCGGCGGGCACGACGAGGACCACGCCGTCGGCGACCGACCGGCTGGCGACGAGGGCCCAGTCGACCACCCGCCGGCCCTCCAGCTCCTCGAACTGCTTCTGGGCACCGAACCGCGAGCCGCGGCCCGCGGCCACGACGATCGCCCAGATCGACACTGCCTCTAGGGCAGGGCCTCGTCGAGCTTCTTCTCGGCTTCTTCCTCGGTGACGCTCAGGGCGAAGGTCAGCTCGGACACCAGGATCTGCCGGGCCTTGGTGAGCATGCGCTTCTCGCCGGCCGAGAGCCCCTTGTCCTTCTCGCGGATGGAGAGGTTCCGGACCACCTCGGCCACCTGGTAGATGTCGCCCGACTTCAGCTTCTCCACGTGATTCTTGAAGCGGCGCGACCAGTTGGTCGGCATGCGCGCCTCCTTCTTGCGAAGGACGGCGAACACCTCCTCGACCTCCTCGTCGTTGATGACCTCGCGAAGCCCCACCTCGTCGGTGTTGTCGGCCGGGACCATGAGGGTGAGGTCGCCGTAGGCCAGCCGGAGGACGAGGTACTCCCGGTCGGCGCCAAAGGCGTCCCGCCGCTCCCGCCGCTCGATCACTGCCGCCCCGTGGTGGGGGTAGACGACCTTGTCACCTACATCGAAGGCCATACAACTCCCAGATCAAGACGGACGAAAGGAACCACTCCAGAGTGCCAGGGATCCGCCCGCTCCGCCAAAGACCGCCCCGCCGCAGCCCGACGGGGCACGGTCAGAAGCGGTCGAACCCCGTCCCCTCGGCGATGCGGGACAGGTTCTCCTTGATGGCCCGGGCCCGGGACGCCCCCACGCCCTCGACCTCGTCGAGGTCCTTGACGTCGGCGTCGAGGATCTTGTCGAGGGTGCCGAAGCGGGCGACGATCCCCTCGATGACGTGCTCCGGCATCCGGGGGATCCGGTGGAGGAGCCGGTAGCCCTTGGGCTGGAGCGGGAAGTCGAGCTCGGCTCCGCCGGCGGGCAGATGGAGCACCGAGGTGACGGCCCGCAGGTCGAGGATCTCCTCGGTGGTCAGCTGGGAGAGCGCTTCCATGGCCTCGGCCAGGTTCCACGTGTCGCTCATGTGCGAGTAGTCCTGGATCACCAGTCGGCGGTCGTCCTCCACCCCGCCCATGAGCTCCTCGAGCTGGAGGCGGACGAGGCGGCCGTCGGTGCCGGCCTCGATGATGTAGCCGTGGATCTCCTCGGCGATGCGGCGGACCATCTCCGTGCGCTGCAGGACGGTGACCACGTCGCGCACGGTGACGAGGTTCTCGACCTCGAGGGCGGTGAGGGTGCCGGCCACGGCGTCGAGGCGGTTCTTGTAGCGCTCGAGCGTCTGCAGGGCCTGGTTGGCCCGGTTGAGCAGACGGGCGGTCGGCTCCAGCGGGTGCTTGATCGAGCCGTAGTAGACGGCGATCACCGAGAGGTCCTCCGACACCGAGATCACCGGGACGTCGATCGAGCGGGCCACCCGCTCGGCGGTGCGGTGGCGAGTGCCGGTCTCCGAGGTGGGGACGTTGGGATTGGGCACGAGGTGGACGTTGGCCCGGGCGATGCGGCTGGCGTCGGGGGCCAGGATGATGGCGCCGTCCATCTTGGCCAGCTCGGACAGGCGCTGCGGGCTGAACTCGGCGTCGAGCAGGAAGCCCCCCGAGCAGATGGCCAGCACCTCGGGGCCGTCGCCCACGACGACCAGCCCGCCCATGTTGGCCTGGAGGATCCGGTCGAGCCCTTCACGCAGCGGCTGCCCGGGGGCGACCATCGTCAGGGCGTCGATGATCCCGAAGTCACGCCGAGACGGCACGCGGAAATCCTACCGGCTTGTTCCCCGCGACGATGCCCGCTCGGGCGAGCGCGTCGGGCAGTGTGGACGCCCGGATGACCTCGATGCCCGGGGGGGGATCGGGTGCCGAGGCGGGCACGATGGCCCGCCGGAACCCGAGCCGGGCGGCCTCGGCCAGGCGGCGGGTGGTCTGGCCCACCTGCCGCAGCTCGCCGCACAGCCCGACTTCCCCGCACGACACCACGTCGGCCGGGACGGGGACGTCGGTGATGGTGGAGGCCAACGCCAAGGCGAGGGCGAGATCGGCACCGGGCTCGGCGACGCTGACGCCGCCCACGGCGAGCGCGTAGACGTCGGCCCCCGACGTGCAGACCTTCAGGCGCTCCTCGAGCACGGCGCACAGCATGGCCAACCGGCCGGCGTCGAGGCCCTGGGCCGAGCGCCGGGCGAGGGGCGACCGGGTCACGAGGGCCTGCAGCTCGACCAGCAGCGGCCGGTGGCCCTCGAGGGTGGGCACGACGACCGACCCGGGTGCATGGGACTGCCGGTCGGAGAGGAACAGCCGGCCGGGGTCGCGCACGCCCTCGAGCCCCCTGTCCGTCATCTCGAACAGGCCCAGCTCGCTGGTGGCGCCGAAGCGGTGCTTCACGGCCCGGAGGAGGCGCAAGGCGTGATGTCGCTCACCCTCGAAGGACAGGACGGTGTCGACCACGTGCTCCAGGACGCGCGGGCCCGCGAGGGCGCCGTCCTTGGTGAGGTGGCCGACGAGCACCGTGGCCCGACCCGACTCCTTGGCCGCTCGGACCAGACGGTGGGCGCACTCTCGCACCTGGGCCACCGAGCCGGGGGCCGAGGCCAGGTCGGGGTCGAAGACGGTTTGGATCGAGTCCACGACCACAATGTCGGGGCCGACCGCGTCGGCGTGGGCGAGGATCGCCGGCAGCTCCGTCTCGGCCACCAGCCACAGCCGGGGCTCCAAGCCGTCGAGACGGGCGGCCCGCATGCGGACCTGCTGGGCCGACTCCTCGCCCGAGGCCAGCAGGCACCGTGCCCCGGACCTGGCCAGGGCGGACAGGGCCTGCAGCAGCAGGGTGGACTTGCCGATGCCCGGCTCGCCGCCGAGAAGGGTGACGGAGCCGGCCACCAGCCCACCGCCCAGCACCCGGTCGAGCTCGCCGAGGCCGGTGGGCCGCGGCTCCCATCCCTCGCTCTCGATCTCGGCGATGGGCATGGCGTGGGTGGTCGGTGCCGCGGGAGCCACCGCGGCACGCGCCGGCGGCACGCGCTCCTCGACCACGGTGTTCCACGCGCCGCACCCCGCGCACCGCCCGGTCCACTGCGGGAACTCCGAACCGCACTCGGCGCACCGGTAGGTCGATCTCGTCCTGGCCATCGCGGCCGAACCCTACCGACGAGGTGGGACAGGATCGGGGACTCCTCAGGCGGCCCGACGGCGACGGCGGCGGCGGACGACCACCACGAGCGCGGCGACCACGACCACCAGTACCGCCCCGGCGGCGATGGTGGTGGCGGGGTCGACGCGCAGGGCTTCGCTCGACGCTTCCATGCGCACCGTCTGGCCCAGCTCCGGCGACCAGACGGCGCGGCCGCCGTCGCGCCCGGGGGCGTTGGTGGTCACGTCCCCGGGGAGGCCGGCGCTGACCTGCACGGTCACCGTGCGGGCCAGGGCGTCTCCGAAGCGCCGGCGGAGGCCCTCGAGGTCGAGGCCAGGGTCGACGTCGCCGAGCGCGGCGGCCAGCTCCGGGTCGGACAGGCCGGCCAGCCCGCGGGACAGGTCGACCGTGCCCGTGAACGTGGTCCTGCTCCGGGTGAGCGACCTCGTGCGCACGACGCGGAACTCGCGGAACGGCCCGTCGGGGCCGCTGAGCTCGGCCATGGTCGCCGCCGCCTGCTCCGGGTCGGCGAAGGGCTTGGAGGCCCGGACCCAGGTCAGCCCGTCGTCCTCCTTCCGGGGCCCCTCCACCTGCCACCCGGCCCCGCGCAGGTCGTCGACCCGCAGCGCGGCGGCCGGGTCGCCGAGCTCGGTGAGAGCGTCTGCGTCGAGGCCCAGGCCGGCGGTGACCCGACCGCTCCCGTCGCGGGCCACGTCGACCCCCGCGGCAATGGTCACGTGGCAGGCGGTGGCCGCCCAGGCCAGGAGGGCGACGAGGGCGGGAAGGGCTCGGCGGGACACCGCCGAGGACGGTAGTGGCGCTACGGCTGGCGGGCGGGGACGGCGGCGGGCTGGCGGCGCAGGGCCAGCAGGCAGATGTCGTCGTCGCGCCGTCCGTCGGCGGTGCAGGCGGTGAGGACGCGGTCGCAGAGCTCGTCGAGGGACTTCGGCGGCCGGGCCGCGGCGCGGCGCAGCCGCTCCAGGCCGGCGCCACGACTGGTCACCGGGCTCTGGACCAGGCCGTCGGTGAACAGGAGCAGCGTCGACTCGGGGTCGAGCCGGAACGTGCCCTCGGTGCGGTCGGCGCCCGGTCCGACGGGACCGGACCGGGCGCCGTCCACGAACCCCTGACCGAGCAGCAGGGGCGGACAACCACCGGCGTTGACGTAGCGGACGTCGCCGGTGGGCGGATCGATGACGAGGTAGAGGAGGCTGGCGTCGCGGCCCAGGCCGGTGGTCGCGGCCAGGCGGTCCAGCCGGGTCACGAGGGCAGCGGGAGCCTCACCCTCGAGGACGGCGTAGGCCCGCACCGCGGCCCGCAGGTCGGCCATGGCGGGCGCCTGCTCGACGCCCCGGCCGGGCATGTTCCCCACCACGATCCCGACCGGGCCGTTCTCGAGGGGGACGGCGTCGTACCAGTCGCCGCCGCTCTCCACGAAGACACCCCACGGACGCACCCGCCCGGCCAGGTCGAGCCCGGCGACGGCGAGCGCTGGGGCGCGGTGGGACTGCTGGCGGGCGTCGGCGTGATCCCGGGCGTAGACGAGGAGATCCGAGATCGACTCGCTGGGCTCCGCCGGCTCGGGCGCGACCGTCGGCGGCTCGGCCACCTCGAGGTCGAGCCGCAGGTCGCCGGCATCGCCGACCTCCTCGCGCACCATGTCGAGGATCCGGTCGATGCAGCCGGCCAGCTCCTCGCTGAAGCCCATGCCGAACGACGTCTCCGCCGGCTCGACCTCGATGACGACGGTGTCGGAGGGCAGCCCGCCCCACTGGTGGGCCGCCGCCAGCGTGTGGTCGATGTCGGCCACGTCGGTGGGCTGGTCCGGGTGGTACCGGCGGATGGTCGCCGGGGGGTCGAGCTCCCGGGGCACGGCCCCCAGGAGCACGACCTTGGCCGGGCGGAGCTCCTGGAGGCGGTGCAGGACGAGCGGGACGGAGCAGGACAGGTCCTCGACCACGACGCCGTCGGGCCAGTCGAGCTGCTGGAGGCAGTCGACGAGCTGGCGGCCGAAGTCGAGATCCCGCATCCCCGGCCGCCCGAAACCGGCGACGAGCGCCCGGCAACCGCTCATTCGAGCGTGCAACCGCAGGAGTTGATCTCTCGGGTGATGATGCCCTTGCCGGTGTCCATGTGGGTCGTGCAGGGCATGCAGGGGTCGAAGCTGCGGATGGCCCGCAGGACGTCGATGCCCTTGATCTGGTCGTCGGGGACCGACTCGAGGATGGGCGTGTCCACGATGGCCTGCTCGTAGGGGCCGAGGCCACCGAAGGGGTCCGTCGGCGAGGCGTTGATCGTGGAGGGGGTGTTGATCTGGTAGTTCACGATCTTGCCCTTGTCCATGATCATGTGGTGGACGAGGTAGCCGCGGCCGGCCTCCCAGAAGCCCACGGACACCCGCTCGTCCTTGGGGATCTTGAACGGGGTGTGGACCTTGGTGTCGCCCTGGCGCCAGTACTCGAAGGCCTTGAGCAGGCAGTTCATGCCCACGGTGGCGATGAAGGCCATCGAGTAGGCCCGGGCCCGGTTGCGCTCGAGGGCGTTCAGCGTGCGGGGGAGCGGCCAGAACAGCTCCGTCTCGGGCAGGGCGTGGCGGGGAAGGACCATGCGGATGCCGTCGCCGGTCGGCTCGCAGAACGGGTTGTCGGCGTAGTCACCCCGCAGGGCGGTGCCCCACAGCTGGCCGTAGGCGCCGGTCTCGACGACCTGGCGGTCCCAGCGGGGTGCCGTGCACCACGTGTACTTCTCCTTGAAGCTGGTGCCGGTCGGCTTGGGCAGCGTGGTCTTGTTCCAGGCGTTGTAGGGCGACAGCGGGTTGCCGAGGGGGTCGGTCTTGTAGCGCTGCGGGCCGGTCTTGGTCCAGTCGTCGTAGAAGGAGTGCTCGATGAACTCCTCCATCCCCATGTTGATGTCGGTGAGGTTGGTGGAGACGAGCTTGCCCTCGATGATGACGGCCGGGGAGGCCCAGCGGGCGTTGCCCCACTGGTTGCAGTTGGCGTAGGTGGCGTCGTAGATCTCGGAGTTGTCGTAGATGCCCGACTGGATGAGGCTGGTGGGACGGGCGCCGACCTGCTCGTAGGCCGGGTTGGCCTCCAGGAAGAAGTCGACGAGGTCGTCCCAGATGCGGCAGATGACCTTGCACCAGTCGATGATCTTGCCCAGCTGCGCGTAGTACTCGTTGAACGTCGACGTGGTGACCGTGGTCGACATGCCGCCCGGCACGATGGTGCTCGGGTGCGGGAACTTGCCGAACATCAGCATGCACATGATCCGCCCGACCCGGGTCCACTCGAGGGCCTCGAGGTAGATCTTCCCGGTGAGGGGGTTGAGGGCGTCCATGATGTCCTTGATC
>DATAAD010000101.1:0-18528 GCA_036260295.1 Acidimicrobiales bacterium
GAGGCGCTGCCCCTCCTGCTCACCCTGTCGTCCGGAGTCAAGGGCTACACCACCATCCACGCCGGCTCGGCTCGCCAGGCCCTCACCCGCCTCCGGTTCATCTGCCAGCTGGCCGACACCGCGAACGAGCTGCCTATGAGCGCGCTCAGCTCGCTCGTGAGCGAGGCGGTCGACATCGTCGTCCACTGCGGCCGGGTGACCGGCAGTCCCCGGGTCAGCGAGGTCATCGCCGTCGAGGAGCCCCAGACCGGGCCCGAGGCCGTGCAGTTCACGGTCACCGAGCTGTTCGCCCGCCCCCGTCCCGACGAGCCGCTCGCCTGGAGCGGCAACCTCCCCCTGCGGGCCGCCCGGGCCCTGGAGGAGGCCGGCCACGACGTCCACGAGCTGCTCGAGGGGACGGGGAAGCGGGTGCGGACGGTGCGGGCCCTCCCCGGCGACAACGGGACGTCGACGCCGGCGCCCCGGCGCACCCGGACGCGAAAGACGGCGCCATGACCCTGCTGCCCTTGCTGATCGCCCTCGCCGGCGCCTACGGGGTGTACCTCCTCTACACCGCGGCCGTCTTCGGGTGGCGCGGCGTCGGTGTCGGACCGGCGTCCCGCCGCTCCGACTCCCGGTCCCGGACCAGGGCCGAGCAGTGGTTGGCCCAGGCCGGGCTGGAAGGCGTCGGCCTCACCGAGTTCGTCACGGTCATGGCCGTGCTCTTCGTCGTGGGCGCCGGGCTCACGTTCGCCGTCCTCGGCGGCATCCTGCCCGCCCTGGCCGTCGGCGCCTTCGCAGCCACCTACCCGGCCGCCTCGTACCGGGCCCGGCGCCAGCAGCGGCGGGCGCGCGCCGCGGACAGCTGGCCGAGGATGATCGAACAGATCGCCCTTCTCACCGGCTCCCTCGGTCGCTCGGTCCCCCAGGCCCTCTTCGAGGTCGGGCGGGGCGCCCCCGAGGAGATGCGGCCCGCCTTCGCCGCCGCCCACCGGGAGTGGCTCATCAGCACCGACTTCACCCGGAGTGTGGCCGTGCTCAAGGCCGGCCTGGCCGACGCCACCGCCGATGCGGCGTGCGAGACGCTCCTCGTGGCCCACGAGGTCGGCGGCAGCGACGTCCAGCGCCGGCTCACCGCCCTCGTGGAGGACCGGGTCGCCGACCTCCAGGGCCGCAAGGACGCCCGGGCCCGGCAGGCCGGTGCCCGCTTCGCCCGGCGGTTCGTCCTCTTCGTCCCGGTCGGTATGGCCCTCGTCGGGCTGTCCATCGGCGGCAGCTCCGCCGCCTACCGGTCCGCCGAGGGGCAGCTGGCCGCCCTGGCCGCCATCGCCATGGTCGTCGCCTGCTGGCTGTGGTCCGGCCGGATCATGCGGCTCCCCGAGGAGGAGCGCGTCTTCCATGGGTGAGCTCGACCGCGTGCGCCTCGCCGTCCTGTGCGGCCTCGCCCTCTGGGCGGGGATGACGCTCGTCCTCTCGCAGCTGCGGTGGTTCTCCCGCCCGCCCCTCGTCGAGCGGCTCCGCCCCTACAGCCCCTCGGGCATGGCCCGCCCGAGCCGGCGGGGCGCGGTGCTGTCCGTCGAGTCGTTCCGCGACATCGTGCGCCCCCTGGCCCGCACCGTCGGCGAGCGGGTGGCCCGCCTGTTCGGCGTCAGCGAGGAGCTCGGCGTACGGCTCGAGCGGATCCATTCGTCCGAAGACGTCACCGGCTTCAGGGTCCGCCAGCTGGGCTGGAGCCTGGCCGGCTTCGGTGCCGGCACCCTGCTCGTCGTCGCCCTCCGGCCGCCGCCGCCCATCGCCCTCCTGTTCGTCCTCGGTGGTCCTCTCCTCGGGTTCCTCCTGCCCGAGCAGCAGGTGGCGTCGGCGTCCGACGCCTGGCGCCGGCGCCTGACCCTCGAGCTTCCGGTGGTCGCCGAGCAGCTGGCCATGCTGCTCTCGGCCGGCTACTCGCTGGGGGCCGCGCTCAACCGCCTGGCGGCGAGAGGTGGCGGCAACGTCGCCCGCGACCTGGCCCGGGTGTGCGGTCGCATCCGCCAGGGCCTCACCGAGGTCGAGGCCCTTCGCGAGTGGGCCGAGGTGGCCGACGTCGAGGCCCTCAACCGTCTCCTGCCCATCCTCGGCCTCAACCGGGAGGCGTCCGACCTCGGGCGGCTGATCTCGGAAGAGGCCCGATCCATCCGCAAGGACACCCAGCGTCGCTTGGTCGAGACGGCCGAGCGCCGCGCCCAACAGGTGTGGATCCCGGTCACCGTGGCCGCCCTGGTCCCCGGGGTGATCTTTCTCGCCGTCCCCTTCCTCGAGGCCCTCCGCCTCTTCGCAGCACCCTGATACCAAGAAAAGGAGCAGGACATGGAACTGTCCCTGCAGGCGTACGTGTGGGCGAGGAGCGTCGTCTCCTCGTTGACCGGGAACGACGAGGCGGGCGAGGGCGTGATCTCCACGGCCATCGCCGTCCTGATCATGGCCGCCCTCGGAGCCGTCATGTGGGTCGGCTTCCAGGCCATCTGGGGCAACGCCAGCAGCCAGACCACCAACCAGATCAACAAGATCGGCTCGAGCGGCGGCTGAGCCCGGTGGGCGAGCGAGGCGGAGGGCCGGTCTCGATATGGGTCGGCTTCTCCGTCTTCCTCGTGATGCTGCTCTTCGCCGTCCAGGTGCTGTTCAACCTGTACGCGGCATCGGTGGTGACCGCTGTGTCTTACGACGCAGCCCGTCGGGTGGCGGGCAGCGAGGGCGGCTCCGACTACATCGCCGAGGCCGAGGCCCAGGCCCGCCAGGCCCTCGGTCGCTACGAAGGCCGGGTCGTCTTCGACTGGGGCGGGACCACGCCCGACGAGGTCGTGCTACGGGTGCAGGCCGAGAACCCGAGCGTGCTGATGCCGCTGGCCCGGGGGGCGGCGGCCTTCCAACAGCTCGACCGCACGATCAGGGTGCGCGTGGAGCGGTTCCGGTGAACCGGGACGAGCGCGGGCAGGTCGGCATCGAGCTGCCCTTCGGCGTGCTGACCTTCGTGGTCGGCGCCTTGCTGGTCGCCAACGCGTGGGCGGTGATCGACGCCAAGATGGCGGTCTCGGCCGCGGCCCGGGAGGCGACCCGGGCGTTCGTGGAGGCGCCGATCGACGCCGACCCGCTCGCCCTGGCCGACGCCGCCGCCCGGTCAGCCATCGAGGGAGCGGGGCGCGACCCCGGTCAGCTCGTGCTCACGCCACTGGACGCGCAGTTCGCCCGGTGCGAGACCGTTCGGTTCGAGGCCAGCTACCACATCCCGGCCGTCGTCGTCCCCTGGGTGGGCGGGTTCGGCTCGGGCTTCACGGCGACCGCCCGCCACGCCGAGGTTGTCGACCCGTATCGCACGGGTGTCCCCCGCACGGTGAACGGCTGTGCGCCGACGCCCTGACCGGGAGCGGGGCAGCACGCTGCTGCTCTTCCCCGCCGCCCTGTTGATCATGGTCGCCCTGGCCGCCATGACCGTCGACAGCGCCATCGCCTTCATGGCCCAGCGGGAGCTGATGAACGCCACCGCGGCGGCGGCCAACGACGCCGCCACCCAGGCCCTCTCCGACAGCTCGTTCTACGAGGAGAACCGGATCGAGCTGTCCGCCGCCGCCGTCGAGGCCATCGCCGTGGACCGCGTCTTCGCCGTGGTGGACACCGCCCGCCACCAGGGCCTCGCGGTCACGGCCGAGGCCGTCCCGCCGGCAGGGGCGGGATGCGCGTGGACCGTCCGGGTGGCCGCCTCGTCGACCGTCGAGGAGCTGTTCGGCAAGACCATGCCCGGGTCGAGCGGGAGGGTCGCGGTATCCGCCCGCTCCAGCGCGTCTCCGCGCCAGGCCGCGGTGGAGTGTTGAAGTGCTTGAAACGTGCTGATATGCAACAGTAGTATCGGAGACGTGCGGGAACGGACGTCGGTGACGACCGACGCAACGGGGCGGCGGGTGATCGCCAAGGTGGCCGGGACGGCCGCCGAGGCGGCCCGGCTCGAGCGGGAGGCGAGCAACCTGGACGGGGCCCGGCACCCGGGGGTGGTGGAGCTGATCGGAGTCGACGGGCACGGGATCGGGTCGATCCTGCTCACCGCCCACGTCGACGGTCCCACGCTGGCCACGGTCGGCCGCCTCCCCCTCGAAGAGGCCGCCGGCCTGCTCGCCGCCCTGGCCACCACCCTGGCCGACCTGCACGAGCTGGGGCTGGTCCACGGTGCCGTTCGCGCCGAGCACGTGGTGATCGGGCCGGGTGGGCGTCCCGTGCTGTGCAGCTTCGGCTACGGGGGACGGGCCGGGGAGCTGAGCCCGGGTGACGACGTCTCCGCCGTCGGCCAACTGGCCCACGTGCTCGCGCCCGACCCTCCTCCGGGGCACGTCCTGGCCACGGTGGCCGCGCTCGCCGCCGACCACGACCCGTCGAGCCGCCCCTCGGCGCGCCAGCTGGCCGAGATGCTGCAGGCCGAGGTGCCCGCCGCCCGGCTGCCCCGAGGTCTGCCCTCCCCGTCGCCCGTGCGCCCGGCGACCGCTCCCGCCGACCCGCTGGCCGCTTGGCGACGTGAGCGCGGCGGGCTCGGGGCCGCCCGCCGGCGCCCCGTCCGATCGCTGGTCGTGGCCGGTGCCGGCGCCGTGTCCGTCGTCGCCCTGGCCGGCGCCGGCCTCGCCCTGACCCGGTCGCCCACGTCGGCCCCGACCACCCTTGCCACCGAGCTCGCCGAGGTCCCACCCCCCGACGAGGTGCAGCCCGGTCCGCCCACGACCCGGCCCGGGCTGCCCTCGTCGTCCACCACGACGACGGTGGTCGCTCGCACCGCGGTCGCGCCCGATTGTCCGCCCGCCAGCGGTGTCCTGCAGGCCGACGTCGACGGCGACGGCTGTCCCGACGTCCTGCGCTACGCCGACGGCATCCTGCACGCCGGCGAGGTCCGGTGGGCCTTGGGGCAGCCGGGCGACCAGGTGGCCACCGGCGACTGGGGCTGCCAGGGGAGCCGCACCATCGCCCTGTTCCGCCCGTCCACCGGCGAGATCTTCCGCTTCGACGGCTGGGCCGGCCCTGGGCGCGACGTGACGGCCGCCGTCGCCGGCCGGGTCCCGGGTGGCCAAGCGCTGCGTGCCGCCGACGTGGACCGCGACGGGTGCCACGAGGCGGTCATCGAGCGTGGTACGGGCGCGGGCGAAGTCGTCCGCCTCGGGCAGGTGCGCCGATGAGGCCTCGGTTGGCGGCCGCGGCGGCCTGGGTCCTCGCCCTCGGTGCCGCCGCTGCCCTCTTGCAGTGGGCGGGGCACGGGGCGCTGGCCGCTCCGCCGCTCGCCGAGCCCGGCCGCTGGCCCACATGGCTCGACGGTCGGGACCCCGTGGTGGCCGCCTTCAGCCTCCTGCGCCTCGTGGCCCTCGCCGGTGTCTGGTACGTGGTCGTCGTCACCACGCTCGGCGCGGTGCTGCGCTCGGTGGGCGCCGCCTCGCTCGTGCGCCTCTCCGATCGGGTCACCGTCGGACCGGTACGGCGCCTGCTGGCCGGCGGGGTGAGCGCCGGCCTGGCCGCCTCGGGCGTCGCTGTGGCCGCCCCCGCCCTGCGCTCGCCCGTGGCCGCGGCCACCCGGCAGGCATCCACCGACACACCGCCGTCCACGGTGACCATGCACTCGCTCGCCCCGTCCGAGACCGTGCCGGCCGCGCCGGAGGTCGTCACACCCGCCAGGACGAACGACGACCGGTGGACGGTGAAGCCGGGCGAGTGCTTCTGGTCGATCGCCGAGTCGGTGCTGACCGAACGCTGGGGCCGTGCCCCCACCGACGCCGAGATCGTCCCCTACTGGCTCCGGCTCATCGACGCCAACCGCCTCGAGCTCGGCCACCGCGACGACCCCGACCTGGTCTTCCCGGGGCAGGTCTTCGTCGTCCCCGCGCCGTAGGCTTGGGGCCATGGCGCTGGACCTCTCGTGGGGTGCCCCGTTCACGGAGGACGACCTGGCCGACCGCCCCGACGACGGCCACCGCTACGAGCTGGTCGACGGAATGCTCCTCGTGACGCCCGCCCCCACCCTTCGTCACCAGACGTGCGTCCTCGCCCTCGGGATGCTGCTCCGCGCCGCCCTCGGGAACGAACACCGCGTCGTCATCGCGCCATTCGACGCTCGGCTATCGGCGTCGACCGTCCTCCAGCCCGACGTGCTGGTAGCTCGCACGAACGACGTCACCGACACCCGTCTGGAGGGCGCGCCCGTGCTCGCCGTCGAAGTGCTGTCTGCGAGCACCCGGCTGACGGACCTCGGCACGAAGCGGCTGGTGTTCGAAGAGGCCGGTGTCCCCGCGTATCGGCTTGGCGCACGGGCGCTACGGGGAGCACGCACTGGTGACGGGAGACGAGGCGTACGAGGCCGAGCTCCCTTGTCCCGTGACCGTCGTGCCGGCCCAGCTCATCGAGGGCTGACCCGCAGGACGGCGGCGCCGGTGACCCGGTCGGAGGCCAGGTCGGACAGGGCCCGGTCGGCCTCCTCGAACGGGTAGGGCGTGGTCGTCGGCCGGATCCCGATGCGGGCGGCGATGCGCAGGAAGGCCTCGCCGTCGGCCCGGGTGTTGGCGGTGACGCTGCGCAGCTGGCGCTCCTGGAACAGGTGGTCCTGGTAGTTCAGGACCGGGACGTCGGTGAGGTGGATGCCGGCGACGGCCAGGGTGCCGCCCCGGTCGAGGGCGGACAGGGCGACGGGGACGAGGGCGCCCACAGGAGCGAAGAGGATGGCCGAGTCGAGCGGCTCGGGCGGGGCGTCGAAGGAATCGCCGGCCGAGGCCGCCCCGAGGTCGAGGGCCAGCCGGCGGTGGGCGGCCGACCGGGTCCGCACGTGCACCGTCGCGCCCGACGCCAGGGCCACCTGGGCGGCCAGGTGAGCCGACCCTCCGAACCCGTAGATGCCCAGCCGCCCGCCCGGGGGCAGCTCGGCCCGGCGCAGGGCCCGGTAGCCGATGATCCCCGCGCACAGCAGCGGGGCAGCCTGCTCGTCGTCGAACTCGTCCGGTATGGCGTAGGCGAATGCTTCGTGCACCACACAGCGCTCGGCGTACCCGCCGTCGGCGTCCCACCCGGTGAAGCGGGGATGCACGCACAGGTTCTCCTGGCCGCGGCGACAGAACCGGCACGTCCCGTCCGTCCAGGCCAGCCATGGCACCCCGACCCGGTCGCCGAGCGCGAACCGGCCCCCGCCCGGGCCCACGGCCTCGACCGTCCCCACCACCTCGTGGCCGGGCGTGACGTCGGGCTTGTGCACCGGGAGGTCGCCCTCGGCCACGTGCAGGTCGGTCCGGCACACCCCGCACACCGCCACCCGCACGAGGATCTCCCCCGGCCCCGGCGCAGGGTCCGGCTTCTCCCGCAGCACGACCCGTCCCGGCCCCTCGACGACCCAAGCCCGCATGGCTCCGATCATGCCGTTAGCGTTCCGTCCCATGGCGAAAGTGCGGGTGTGGGAGGACGATCCCTTGGCGGGGGCTGTGCCGGTGGAGCGGACGCAGCCCAAGCTGCCCAAGGCGCCCATGGCGGTTGACATCGACGCGGCCCAGCCGCCGGCCCGGCTGTACAAGCCGGGGACGGAGAAGTTCCGGTGGTGGGTGGCCGCCGACGCCCTGTCGAGGTCGGTGGGGTTCTGGAAGGAGGTCGTCCCCGAGGGCACGACATGGCGCCCGGGCACGACCCTGCCCGTGCGCCTCAACGCCGGCGACAAGCTCAACGCTGTCTACACCGGCGGCGACCTGCGGTTCTTCTCCACGGACGTGGGCGGCACGGTCGTGGCCACCGCCGAGAGCCCCGACGTGATCGCCCACGAGCTGGGCCACGCCGTGCTCGACGCCATCCGGCCCCAGCTCTGGGACGCCATGAGCCACGAGGTCGCCGCCTTCCACGAGTCGTTCGGCGACATGAGCGCCATCCTCAGCGCCCTCCAGCAGCCGACCGTCCGCAAGGAGGTGCTGGACGAGACGGGCGGCTCGCTGTACCGGTCGAACCGGCTGTCCCGGGTGGCCGAGCAGCTGGGCTGGGGTATCCGCCAGCGCCAGCCTTGCGCGGCCGACGGCGACTGCCTGCGCAACGCGGTCAACTGCTTCTCGTACCAGCCGCCCAAGACGCTGCCCGTCACCGCGCCGGCCGTCCTCCTGTCGTCGGGACCGCACTCGTTCTCCCGGGTGTTCACCGGGGCGTTCTTCCAGATGTACGCGGGCATGGTGCTGATCCTCGGCCGCCCGCCCAGCAGCGACGACCTGCTCCAGGCGAGCGTCGACGCCGGCCGGCTCCTGGTCGCCGCCGTGCAGGCCGCACCCGTGGTCCCCGACTACTTCGCCCAGGTGGCGGCCCACCTGGTCGAGGCCGACATGGAGCTGTTCAGGGGGAAGTACCAGTCGGCCATCCAGCACGGCTTCGCCGGCAAGGCTGTCCTCTCCGTCACCTCGGCGCGAGCGGCGGCCACCTCGCCCGGGCCCACGCTGGCCGCCGC
This sequence comes from Acidimicrobiales bacterium, assembly GCA_036260295.1. Lineage (GTDB taxonomy): Bacteria > Actinomycetota > Acidimicrobiia > Acidimicrobiales > AC-14 > CADCTB01. Next base: position 8,438 of record DATAAD010000101.1, read on the forward strand.
CGTGCCTCGTGAGGCCGAGCTGCCCACGTCGGCGTTCGCCGGGGCCGAGTTCGGTCTCGACCGGCCGGTGGTGATGCACGTCCCCGGCCAGCCCCGCCGCCTGGCCGTGACCGCGGCGGCCAGCGACGGCGGGCCGCTGACCCCCACCACCGCCGAGGACGTCGCCGCCGGCTTCCTACGCGAGCTGCTGCTCCGCCAGAAGGTGGTCGGGCCCGACCAGCCCGACGATCCCGACCTCGAGGAGCCCGGCCCGCTCAAGACCCACCGGCTGGTCGACCAGGGCGACCACCTCGCCGTCGAGCGGTTGCTCGTGGACTGAGGCTCTGGCGCGTCGGGCCGTGCCATGCGGTGCGGCGTTTCGTCGGGTACGAGCACCAGTTCGAGGAGCTCGTGGAGGGCCGGGGTAGGCGACCATCCGTTCCACCGGACGACCTGCGCCATCCACGCCATGCCCCCGCGCCTCCGGAGGCGGCGGCCTGATCCCTCCGCCGGAGGCGGGACGCCTACGCCGGCTGGAGGCGGAGCTGGAGGTCGTCGAGGCGGCGCAGGAGGGCGTCGGCGTCGGTGCCGAAGAGGCCGGCGATGGCCCGGATGTCGTCGGCCCGGATGGTGAGCACCCGCCCGTTGAAGTCCTGGCGGCGCACCTGGATGCTGTTCAGGTAGCGGTAGACCATCTCGAGCTCGGGGTCGCCGTCGACGGCCTGGAAGCGGGCCAGGTCGAAGGTGACCTTGGACGGCCAGGCGGGCGCCCCCACCCGGACCTCGGCGGCCTCGGCCCCCGTCGCCGGCGGCTCGGACGGCACCTCGCCGTCACGAGGCAGGAGCTGGTCGACCGGGACGCGGTAGAAGTCGGCCAGGCGCTGGAGGCGGGGCACGGAGATGACCCGCTCGCCCCGCTCGTAGGCGCCCAGGACGGAGGCCTTGAACTCCTGGTTGGACGCGGCCTCGACCTCTTGCAGCGACAGGCGCTTCTGCCTGCGGATGGCCCGCAGCCGCTGTCCAACGCGCCGCGCGTAGGTGAGAGCAGGACCAACCAGCTCGGTCTCTTCTCTCAAGGCCGAGCCCCCCCTTTTCCGTCGGCGTCCCCAAGAGCCTTGCGGATGGCATTCTACCCGACAATCGCCGTGCGTGCTGGGACGATTACCCTCCGGGGTCGCGGTTGGAGCGCACAATTCCGGCCCGCAGGGCGCACAGGAGGGCCCCCGCCACGACCGCGGCCGTCTCCGTTCGCAGCACCGAGGGCCCCAGACCGACCAGCGCCGGCGCCGGCCCCAGCTCGGCTTCGTCCCATCCCCCTTCGGGCCCTACCAGGATCGTCGGGCGGTCCAGCGACGGAGCGCCCCCTCCCCGGTGGGCCAGGGCCGCCCCCGGCTGGCCCGCCAGCGCCTCGACCGGCGTCACCGCGTCGACGACGGGCAGCCACACCCGCCGGCTCTGGACCGAGGCCTCCCTCGCCACCCGGCGCAGCCGTGCCAGCTGGCCACCACCCTCGCCGAGGGGCCAGCGGACCACCGAGCGTGCCGCCTGGAGGGGCACGATCCGGTCCACCCCGATCTCGGTCAGCTTCTGCACCGCCCACTCCGGGCGCTCGCCCTTGACCACCGCGAACCCGACGGTCACCTGCGGGTCGGGCCGCGGCGCCCGCTGCACCTCGCCCATGGGCTCCAGCGTGGGGCCGAACCGGCAGGCCCGCCAGCCACCCATGCCGTCGGAGACGGTCAGCTCGTCGCCGGGTCGCAGGCGCAGGACCCGCTCGAGGTGGTGGCGGTCGTCGGGAGTGAGGGCGGGCGCGCCCAGGTCGCCGACGAAGGCGTGGGCTACTTGAACGCCGACCGCACCTTGGCCATGAACCCGGTCTCGGCCGGCGTCACCTCCTCCCCCCGGGAGGCGGCGAACAGGCGGAGGATGTCCTCCTGCTCCTTGGTGAGGTCGGTCGGGGTGTCGACCACCACCTGGACGAGGAGGTCGCCCCGGCCCCGGCCGTTGACGTCGGGCACGCCCCGGCCCCGCAGCCGGAACACCCTCCCGGGCTGGGTCCCCCGGGGGATGACCAGGTCCTCGGTGCCGTCGAGGGTCTCGTAGCGCAGGTGGGCGCCGAGGGCGGCCTGGACCATGGGCACGTGCAGCACGTGGACCAGGTCGTTCCCCTGCCGGCTGAACCGCTCGTCGGGCTGGACCCGGAGGTGGACGAAGAGATCGCCCGGCCGCCCGCCCCGGGGGCCGGCCGCCCCCCGCCCGCCCAGCTGCAGGGTGTTGCCGTTGTCGACGCCGGCGGGGATGTCGACCGTGTAGGCCTTCTCCTCCGTGCGCCGCCCCTCGCCCCGGCAGTCCGGGCAGGGGCTCGGGATCTGCTGGCCCGTACCGCCGCAGGCTTGGCACGGGCGGGAGGTGACCATCTGGCCGAGGATCGACTGGCGGACCTGGCGGACCTCGCCGGCGCCGTGGCACTGGCTGCACGTGACCGGTGAGGTCCCCGGCTTGGCCCCGGTGGCGTCGCAGGTCGTGCAGTGGACCGGCACCCGGACCCGGATCTCCTTCGAGGCCCCGAAGACCGCCGACCGGAAGTCGAGGTCGAGGGCGACCTCCATGTCGGCCCCCCGGGGAGGACCGGTGGGCCCCCGCCGCGTCGAGCCGAAGCCCCCGCCGCCCCCGAAGAAGCTGTTGAACAGGTCGCCCAGGCCGGCGCCGAACAGATCCTCGAACCCGCCGGCACCACCCGCGCCGCCGCCGCCCGTCCCCCGCAGGCCCTCGGGGCCGAACATGTCGTAGCGGCGCCGGCGCTCGGGGTCGCGCAGGGTCTCGTAGGCCAGGGTGACGAGCTTGAACCGCTCCTCGGTGGTCGGGTCGCCCCCGTTGACGTCGGGGTGGAGCTCGCGGGCCAGCTTGCGGTAGGCCCGCTTGATCTCGTCCTCGCTGGCCCGGCGGCTGACCCCCAGCAGCTCGTAGAAGTCCGGCAGGTCGGTAGCCATGTCGGCGCGCTCAGCCCTCCCGGAGGTGGCGCCCGAGGCGGGCGCTGACGATGGCCACCGCGGCCATGGCCTGCGGGTAGTTCATCCGGGTCGGGCCCAGCACGCCGATGGTGCCCATATGGGAGCCGTCGACCTGGTAGGGGGCGACGACGATCGAGCACTCGGCCAGCGAGTCCACGCCGTGCTCGGTGCCGATGGCGACGGTGAGCCCCTCCTCCCCCAGCGCCTCCCGCAGCAGGCTGACGAGGACGTACTGCTGCTCGAGGCCGGCCAGGACCTCGCGGACGGTGTCGACGGCCTGGAAGGTCGAGGCCATCCGGGCCGCGCCGCCGATGAAGATCTGGTCGGCCTCGCTGTCGTGGGCGTCCCACAGCGCCTTGCGGGCCGCGGTGACCAGGGCGTCGGTGGCCGGGTCGCCGATGGGCGGGATGGGACGGTCGTCGGCCAGCGGCCGGCCGACCATGTGGGCCGAGAGGTGGACGGCGGCGGCGGCCACCCGCTCCTCGCCCGTGCCCTCGTCGAGCTCGATGTGGGCCTTCTCGACCGCCCCGTTGGCCAGCACGGCCACGGCCACGGCCACCCGCGGCCCGAGGGGGACGAGCTGCACGCCCCGGATGTTGGCCCCCTCGTGGGGCGGGGCCACCACCAGCGCGGCGTAGGTCGTGAGGTTGGACAGCAGCTTGGACGTGTCCTGCAGCATCCGTTCCAGCTCGCCGTGGGCCCGGGCGAAGAACTGCTGGACCTGGGCCCGCTCCTCGGGGCCGAGGGTGCCCGGCGTGTTCTGGAGGTGGTCGACGAAGAAGCGGTACCCCTTGTCGGTGGGGATCCGCCCCGCGCTGGTGTGCGGGTGGGCCAGGTAGCCCTCCCGCTCGAGCTGGGCCATGTCGTTGCGGACGGTGGCCGGGGACACGTTCAGCTCGCCCATCCGGGCCACGTGGGCCGACCCCACGGGCTGGGCCGTGTCGATGTACTCCTTCACCACCGCCCGGAGGATGGCGGCCTTCCGGTCGTCCAACAGCATCTTGGGACTCGATGATACTGGCGTGCCATGGATGAGCGGAGGTGGGCCGAGCGCGACGCCGCCCTCGTCTGGCACGGGTTCACCGACATGTCGGCCTACCTCGACCACTGCCCGGTGGTGGTCGAGCGGGCCGAGGGCCACGAGCTGGTCGACGTGGACGGCCGCCGCTACCTCGACGCCATCTCCTCCCTCTGGGTGAACACCCTGGGCCACCGCGTACCCGAGCTGGACCAGGCCGTCCGCGACCAGCTCGACCGGGTCGCCCACTCCACCCTGCTGGGCCACGGGAACACGGTGGTGGTGGAGCTGGCCGAGGCCCTGGCCGGGGTGGTCCCCGTCGACGCGCCGCACTTCGTGTTCTGCTCCGACGGGGCGTCGGCGGTCGAGCAGGCCCTCAAGCTGGCCTTCCAGTTCTGGGCCCTGTCCGGTGTACGGGGGCGGACGTCGTACCTGGCCTTCGGCGCCGCCTACCACGGCGACACGGTCGGGGCGATGTCGCTGGGGGCGGACGACGGTTTCGGGGCCGCGCTGTTCGACCCCCTGCGGTTCCCGGTGCTGCGGGCCCCCGGGTTCGACGACCCCTCGTGCTTCGACGCGGCCTGCCGCCTGGTCGACGAGCACGCCGGGACCCTGGCCGCCGTGGTCGTCGAGCCCCTGGTCCAGGGGGCGGCGGGGATGAAGACGGCCCCGCCCGAGGGGTTCGTCGCCCTGGCCAAGGCCTGCCGGGCGGCCGACGTGCTGCTCGTCCACGACGAGGTGGCCACCGGCTTCGGGCGCACCGGAACCTTGTTCGCCACCGAGCAGCTCGGGGGGGTACGGCCCGACCTCCTGTGCCTGGGCAAGGGGATCACGGGCGGGTACCTGCCCATGGCGGTCACCGTGGCGTCGGGGCGGATCTACGACGCCTTCTCCGGCCACGCCTTCGCCCACGGGCACTCCTACGGCGGCAACGCCCTGGCCGCGGCCGTGGCCCTGCGCCACCTTCGTCTCCTGCACGAGCGCGCCGTGCTGGCCAACGTGGCCGCCCGCTCGGCCCAGCTCGGACGCCTGCTCCGGGAGCGGGTGGGCGGTGCCGTCCGGGTCGAGGGCCTGCTGTGCGGCGTCGACGTGGCCCCGGGCACGGGCCGGGCCGTGTGCGACCGGGCCGTGGCCGCCGGGGTGCTGCTGCGGCCGATCGGCGACACCGTCATCATCGTCCCGCCGCTCACGATCACCGGCGAGGAGGTCGAGCGCATCGTCGACGCGCTGGCCGGGGCCATCGCGGCCGGCCCGGGAGGCGGGCCCGGGGAGCACAGTGGCCACGTGGGCTGACTGGGTCGACGAGGCGTGCCGGGCCGTGGAGGCGGCCGGGCGGTGGCGGCGCATCTCCGACCTGGACGAGGGCCTGATCAACTTCGCCTCCAACGACTACCTGGGGATGGCCCGCCACCCCGCGGTCGTGGCCGCCGCCCACGAGGCCCTCGAGCGGTGGGGGGCGGGGTCGGGGGCGGCCCGCCTGGTGGCCGGGTCCCGCCCGGTGCACGGGGAGCTGGAGGGGGCCCTCGCGGCATGGAAGCGGGAGCCCGCCGCCCTGCTGTTCCCGACCGGCTACTCGGCCAACCTCGGCGTGCTGGCCACCTTCGGCACGGCCGGCGTGCGGGTGATCTCCGACGACCGCAACCACGCATCGATCGTCGACGGCTGCCGGCTCTCGCGGGCCGAGGTGTGCGTGTACCGCCACGGCGACGTCGACCAGGTCGACGACCTCCTCCGCTCCTCGCCCGGCCGGTCGATCGTCGTCACCGACACCGTCTTCTCCATGGACGGCGACGTGGCGCCGGTCGAGGAGCTGGCCGAGCGGTGCGCGGCCCACGGCGCCCTCCTGGTCCTCGACGAGGCCCACGCCGTGCTCGGTCCCGACCCCGACCTCCACGGCGTCGACCACGTGCGGGTCGGCACCCTGTCGAAGTACCTGGGCTCGCTGGGCGGCTTCGCGGCCGGCCCCCGCCGCGTCGTCGACCTGCTCGTCAACCGGGCCCGGCCGTTCGTCTTCACCACCGCCTCGTCCCCGGCCGACGCCGCCGCCGGCCTGGCCGCCCTCAGGGTCCTGCGCTCGGACGAGGGCGCTCGGCTGGTCGACCGGCTGCGGGCCAACGTCGACCTCGTCGCCCCCGGCCACCCCTCCCCTATCCTCCCGGTCGTGGTCGGTGAAGAGGGAGCGGCGTTGGCCGCCTCCGGCGCGCTCAGGGCGCGGGGCCTGCTCGTGCCCGCCATCCGGCCGCCGACGGTCGCCCCGGGGACCTCCCGCCTGCGCATCTCGCTGTCGGCCACCCACACCGCCGACCAGCTGCAGGCGTTGCTCGAGGGGCTGCGTGCGCCCTGAGCGGCTGGTCGCCGTCCTGGGCACGACCACGGGCGTGGGGAAGACGTGGGTGACGGCCAAGGTGCTGGCCCGCCTCCGATCGGCCGGGATGACGGTGGCCGCCCGCAAGCCCGTGCAGTCGTTCGCCCCCTGCGACCCCGAGACCGATGCCGACGTCCTGGCCGCGGGCACGGGCGAGCACCCGGAGGAGGTCTGCCCCCGCCACCGCTGGTACCCCATGGCCATGGCCCCGCCCATCGCCGCCGCCTTCCTGGGCACGGCGCCGCCCACCCTCGACGAGCTGGTGTCCGAGTTGGACTGGCCTGCGGAGGCCGTCCAGGTCGGAGCGGTCGAGACCGCCGGTGGCCCGCGCTCGCCTGTGGCGTCCGACGCCGACAGCGCGGCCCTGGCCGCCGCCGTCGAGCCCGACCTCACCGTGCTCGTCGCCCCCGCCGGCCTGGGCGCCATCAACGCCGTTCGGCTGTGCGCACCGGTGGTCCCCCAGCCGCTCGTGGTGTTCCTGAACCACTTCGACCGCAGCGACGTCCACGACCGCAACCTGCGCTGGCTCCGGGGCGACGGCCTCGACGTCGTCGTCAGCATCGAGGAGCTCGCTCGGCAGATGGCCTGCTGACAACTGTCGTACCGCGCCCAACGCGCCGACATCTGGGTGATGGACGCCGACGGGTCGAACCAGGAGCAGTTCACCACCCCGGCGCCCAGCCAGTCCAAGCGGTCGCCCGACTGGTCGCCCGGACGCCACCCAGATCGTGTACACGTCGGGGCCGGGATCGTCGATCTGGTGATGGACGCCGACGGGAGCGCGCCGGTCCGGCTGCCCGGAGCGGCCGTCCTCCAGCCGCCTGGTCAGACCAAGAAGCGGAAGGCGGGCGACCCGGCGGAGAGGCGCTCGATGTGCAGCCCGCTGCCCTCCATGCGCTCGAGCAGGGGGTCGAGGTCGGCGGTCGTCGCCAGCTCGATCCCGACCAGGGCGGGGCCGATCTCCCGGTTGTTCTTCTTCACGTACTCGAACAGGGTGATGTCGTCGGTGGGCCCGAGCACCCGGTCGAGGAAGACCCGCAGCGCCCCCGGCTCCTGGGGGAACTCCACGAGGAAGTAGTGCTTGAGCCCCTCGTGCACGAGGGAGCGCTCGACCACCTCGCCGTACCGGCTGACGTCGTTGTTTCCCCCCGACACGATGCAGACGACGGTCGCGCCCGCCGGTACCTCGACGACCCCCAGGGCGGCCACGGCGAGGGCGCCCGCCGGTTCGGCGATGATCCCCTCCCGCTGGTAGAGCTCGAGCATCGTCGTGCACACGGCGCCCTCGGGGACGGCGACCACGTCGTCGACCAGGGCCTGGACCAGCGGGAAGGTGTGGGCGCCCACCCTGCGCACGGCGGCGCCGTCCACGAAGCTGTCGATCGACGCCAGGGTGACAGGGGCGCCTGCGTCGAGCGCGGCTCGCATGCTCGCCGCTCCCACCGGCTCGACGCCCACCACCCGGGGGCACGGGTCGACCGTCGTGGCGGCCACCGCGGAACCGGCCAGCAGTCCGCCGCCGCCGGCCGGCACCAGGAGCAGGTCGGGCGGCCGGCCCAGCTGCTCGAAGACCTCGAGGGCGACCGTCCCCTGGCCGGCGATCACCCGAGGGTGGTCGAAGGGGGGGACGATCACCGCCCCGTCGCTCGCCGCCAGGGCCATCGCCACCTCCTGGGCGTCGTCGTAGGTGTGGCCCTCGATGACGATCTCGGTCGCCGCCCCGCCGAGGGCACGGATCTGCTCGCGCTTCTGGCGGGGCGTCGTCCGGGGCAGGACGACGCGGCACGGCACGCCCAGGCGGCGGCACGTGTAGGCCACGCCCTGGCCGTGGTTGCCCGCGCTGGCACAGACCACGCCGTTGGCCCGCGCCGCCTGGTCGAGCGAGGCGATGAAGTTGTAGGCCCCGCGGAGCTTGTACGACCGGACGGGTTGGAGGTCCTCCCGCTTGAGCCACACCTCGGCGCCGATCCGCTCGGAGAGCCGTTCGTTGGGCGTGAGGGGCGAGCGGAGGGCGACCTCCCGCAGCCGGTCGGCGGCGGTGCGGACGTCGTCGCCCGACACGGCAAGGCCGACGGAAGGAGCCATGGCGTCCATAAGGGCACCATGTGTAGCTGGCGCCGGTGACCGGCGACCACTGCGAGGCAGGAAGAGCTACGCGGGCGTCACCTTCACCGCCGGGCCCGGCATGCCCGGCTGGCACAGCCCGGGACCGGCCGAGATCGTCATCCGGTAGCTGCCCACGGCGGGGAAGTAGCGGTCGGCGTCGCCGGTACCGCACGAGGGCTGCTGCACGAGCGTGACCTCGACGACGTCGTTGCCGCTGGCCGAGCGGGTGATGGCGGTGGGCGCGGACTGCTGGCCGGGAGCGACCTGGAAGGTCTTGCCGTTCACGGTGACGGCGACGGCGAGTGGGTGCTCGTTGACCACGGTGAGGGTCGTCCCCGCGGGGGCGGACACCCTGGTGGTGGGCGTCGTCGCGGTGGACGGAGCGGGCGCCTTGGTCGTCGTCGTCCGGGGCGGCTGGGTGGTCGTCGGCCTGGGGGCCTCGGTCGTCGTCGTCGAAGGGGCCTCGGTCGTGGGCGCTTGCACCGCGGTGACCGTGGTGGTGGGCACCTCGACGCCGCTCACGTCCTCCCCCGCGGCGGTGACGATCCGCTGGTCGCGGGCTCCGGCGCCACCCGACACCGTCCCCGCCGACACCACCCCGACCGTCAACAGTGCGGCCACCGTCCACCCCAGCCACCGCGTCCGCCTGACCGGCTCCCGCACGTCCTCGTCCACCGTCCACCTCTCCCGATCCCGCGCCGACGGCGCGTCCGCAGAGGTATCGGCCGGTCAGTCGTCCAGCTTGAGGGCGGAGACGAACGCCTCCTGGGGCACCTCGACCCGGCCGATCGACTTCATCCGCTTCTTGCCTTCCTTCTGCTTCTCCAGCAGCTTGTGCTTGCGGGTGATGTCGCCGCCGTAGCACTTGGCGATGACGTCCTTGCGCACGGCCTTGACCGTGGACCGGGCGATGATCCGCCCGCCGGTGGCCGCCTGGATGGGGACGTCGTACTGCTGCCGGGGGATGAGCTCCTTGAGCTTCTCGGTCATCTTGCGGCCGTACTCGTCGGCCTTGGAGCGGTGGAGGATGGCGCTGAAGGCGTCGGCGGCCACGCCGTTGAGCAGGATGTCGACCTTGACCAGGTCGCTGCGCTCGTAGCCGGCCGGCTCGTAGTCCATGCTGGCGTAGCCCTTGGTCCGGCTCTTGAGCTGGTCGAAGAAGTCGATGACCACCTCCGACAGCGGGATCCGGTACACGAGCTCGACGCGCTCGGGCGAGAGGTACTCCATCTTCTGCATGTCGCCCCGCCGCCCCTGGCACAGCTCCATGACCGTCCCCGTGAACTGGGTGGGCGTGATGACGGTGGCGGTGAGAAAGGGCTCTTCGATGAAGTCCACCTGGTTGGGCGGGGGCATGTCGGCCGGGTTGTCGACCTCGACCTCCTGGCCGTTGGTCAGGTGGACGAGGTACTCCACCGAGGGGGCGGTGGCGATCAGGGCCAGGTCGAACTCCCGCTCCAGCCGCTCCCGCACGATCTCCATGTGCAGCAGGCCGAGAAACCCGCAGCGGAAGCCGAACCCGAGCACGCCGGAGCTCTCGGGCTGGTAGGTGTACGACGAGTCGTTGAGCCGCAGCTTCTCCAGGGCGTCGCGCAGGTCGGAGAAGTCGTCG
>DATAAD010000102.1:0-10828 GCA_036260295.1 Acidimicrobiales bacterium
ACCGGGCGGGCATGGAGCGGGCGGCCCGTGCCCTGGCCGAGATGGGGCCCGAGGTGGTGCTGGTCAAGGGCGGCCACCTCGGCGGGGACGCCTCGCCCGACTGCCTCCTCGTGGCCGGGGAGCAGCCGGTCTGGCTGGAAGGACCGCGGCTGGCGGCCAACGGCGCCCACGGCTCGGGGTGCGTGCTGTCGGCCGCCGTCTGCGCCGAGCTGGCCAGGGGCATGGAGCCGGCCGACGCCTGCGTGGCCGCCAAGCGCTTCGTCGAGCGGGCCATCGAGGCCGGCCGGGCGCTGGGGGAGGGGGTCGTCCCCGTCGAGCCTGGCTGGGAGGCGCGCCAGTACGACCTTCTCCCGTAGCGGTACCGTCGACGCGGTGGACGGCGACCGCCTGGACGAGGACCAGATCGCCCTGGTGATCCGTCGGGCCAGCGAGCTCGACGGCGAGTCGCCCGGCGGCCAGCCCGGCCTGGACCTCGCCCTCCTCGAGGAGGCGGCGGTGGAGGCCGGCCTGTCCCGGGAGTCGGTCCGGCGGGCGGTGGCCGAGCTGCGGGCGGGCGCCCTCGGCGCCCCTGCGCCGGCCAGCGTGGTGACCGTGAGCCGCTGCGTGCCGGGTCCGGCCGAGGAGGTGGACGACATCCTGCGCCGGTTCCTGCACAAGGAGCAGTTCCAGCTCCGGCGCGACTTCGGCGCCCGGTCGATCTGGGCCCGCCGCCAGGACGTTCCCGCCCGGGTCCGGATCTCCCTCGACAAGGGCATCCACCGCCGCCTGCTGCTCCGCCAGGCCGAGCAGGTCGAGATCGCGGTGGCCGAGGAGCCGGGCGGCAACGGGATGGTCATGGTCAAGCTGGCCGTCGACGTCCGGCCCCTGCGCCGGGCCCACCGGGTGGCGACGGGCCGGGGCGCGGGCGTCGGGGCCGGCATCGGTGCCGTCGGCGCGCTCGTCCTCGGGATGCCGGAGACGCTGCTGGTCCTTCCCGCCGCCACCGCGTCAGGGGCGGGAGTGGGTCACCTGATCGGCTCCTCGCGCTACCGGGAGACCGTCGACGACCTCACGACCGGCCTGGAAGGGTTCCTCGACGGCGTGGAGCGCCGCCCCCGCTAGCGGACGCCGCCGGGGCTAGGACCTGCCGCCGAAGGCCAGGGGCGGGGGCTCGGTGAAGCGCACCGACTCGACCACGCTCCTGATGTCCTCGGGCAGGGGGTCGAGAGGGAGGCTCAGGCCGCCGGACTCGGTCGACACCGTGGTCACCAGGTCCTGGTCGTTGACCACCAGCTCCACGCCGAAGGTCTTCTCGAACTGCGACTTCGGTGCGGCGATGGCGAAGGTGGCGCCCAGGGGGGCGTGCACCTCGAAGCCGGCCGAGGTGAAGTGGCCCTTCACCGGGGTGATGGTGGCCATGTCGTTGGCCGGGACGGCCAGCGTCACCACCGCGGAGACCCACGGCTCCTGCATCATGGCGCGGGACCTACCGGACGGACTTCTGGACCTTGCCGGCCCGGATGCACGACGTGCACACCGAGAGCCGCCGCGGCGCCCCGTCGACGATCGCCCGGATGCGCTGGATGTTGGGGTTCCAGCGCCGGCGGGTGCGCCGGTGCGAGTGGCTCACGGCCATTCCGAACGACGGGTGCTTCCCACAGACCTCACAGACCGCAGCCATGGGGTTCAAGGGTAGTCGACCCGCCTGCCGTCTACGATTCCGTCGGGATGGACACGCTGGAGACGCTGGGGCCGGAGCAGCTCCGTGCCGCCATGGTCTGCTACCGCGACCTTCTGCGGGCCCATCGCGACCGGCTCAACCGCCTGAACGTCTATCCGGTGCCCGACGGCGACACCGGCACCAACATGGCCCTCACCCTGGAGTCGGTGGTGTCGGGCCTGGACGGCGCCGACGCCGGCGGGGTGAGGAAGGCGGTCGTCCACGGCGCCCTCATGGGTGCCCGGGGCAACTCGGGCGTCATCCTGTCCCAGATCCTCAAGGGCCTGGCCGAGGGCCTGGGCGACGGGCCGGTCGGCGCCGGCGGCGTGGCCGACGCCCTGCTCGGCGCCAGCCGGCTGGCCGACGGCGCCGTCATGCACCCGGTCGAGGGCACCATCCTCACGGTCGCGCGCGATGCCGCGGCCGCGGCAGACGGCGCCCGGCAGCGGGCCCTGGTCGAGATGCTGGAGGCGGCCGCCTCGGCGGCGGCCACGTCCCTGGAGCAGACCCCCAAGCTGCTGCCCGTGCTGGCCGACGCCGGCGTGGTCGACGCCGGCGGTGCGGGCTTCGTCCTCCTGGTCGACGCCCTCCTCCATGTGGCCGACGGGCGCGAGCTGCCTACTCCCGGCGACGCCCCCATGTTCTCCACGCCCTCGCCGGTCCAGGAGCACGCCGCGGTCGGCGGCGAGCACCTCGGCGACGGCGGCCGGTACGAGGTCATGTACTTCCTGGAGGCGCCGGCGGAGGCCATCGAGGGGTTCAAGCAGGCCTGGGACGCCATCGGCGACTCGATCGTCGTGGTCGGCGACGACGACCTCTGGAACTGCCACATCCACACCGACGACATCGGCGCCGCCGTCGAGGCCGCCCTCGAGGCCGGCGGCCGCCCTCGCCAGATCCGGGTGACCGACCTCGAGGAGCAGGTGGCCGAGGAGCGCCGCCAGCGCCAGCGGGTCACCACCGCGGTCGTCGCCATCGGGGCGGGTGAGGGCATCGACGACATCCTTCGCTCCCTCGGCGTGCAGGAGGTGGTGGCGGGCGGGCAGTCCATGAACCCGTCGACCGCCCAGATCCTCGACGCCATCGAGGCCACGACGGCGGACAGCGTCGTCGTCCTCCCCAACAACAAGAACGTCGTACCCGTGGCCGAGCAGGCCGCCCAGCTGGCGGGCCGGCCCGTCCGGGTCGTCCCGACCAAGAGCGTGGCCGAGGGGCTGGCCTCCCTGCTGGCCTACGACCCCAGGGCCGACGCCGACACCAACGCCGCCGCCATGTCGGAGGCCTCGTGCCGGGTGGCGTGGGGCGAGGTCACCCGGGCGGTGCGGGACGCGGCCAGCACGCCGGCCGGCCCCGTGCGGGAGGGCGACTGGCTGGGCCTCGACCACGGCAGGATCACCGTCGTGGAGCGTGACCTGGGCCGGGCCGCGTGCCGGCTGCTCGATCGTCTCGTCGCCGACAACCACGAGATGGTCACCGTCATCGAGGGGGAGGGGGCGACCCCGTCGGTGACGGCGCAGCTCGAGGACTGGCTGGCCGAGCACCGGCCGGAGGCGGCGGTCGAGGTGCACCACGGCGGCCAGCCCCTCGCCGCGTACCTCATCAGCTCCGAGTGAGGGCGGGCCGGCGCCTCGGCCAGCTGGCGGTCATCCCCGTCGCCGAACTGCGCGGAGTCGGCGACAAGAAAGCCGAGGCGCTCGAGGCCATGGGCATCCGCACCGTCCTCGACCTGCTCACCCACTATCCGCGCCGCTACCTCGACCGCACCCGGCAGGCGTCGATCGTCGAGCTGAAGGAGCACGAGGAGGCCATGGTCCTGGCCACGGTGAAGCGGCTGCAGTCGCGGCGCACCCGCCAGCGCCGGCCCCTGGTCGAGGTCGACGTGTTCGACGGGTCCAGCTACCTGCACTGCGTCTTCTTCAACCAGCCGTGGCGGGCCAAGCAGCTGTCGGTGGGGACGCAGGCCGTCTTCTTCGGCAAGCTCGAGCGCTTCCGGGGACGCCCGCAGATGACCAACCCGGTGGTCGACCTGGTCGGCGACCGGACGGGGAGGATCGTCCCCATCTACCCGCAGTCGGAGAAGGCGGGGCTGGCCACCTGGGAGCTGGCCGCCTTCGTCGAGGAGGCTCTGGCCCGGGCCGGGCCGATGGCCGACCCGCTCCCCGAGGAGTGGCGCGCCCGCCTCGACGTGGTCGACCGCACATGGGCCTTCCGGGCCATCCACGCCCCCGAGTCGATGGCCGCGGCCCAGGCCGCCCGTCGTCGCCTGGTGGTCGACGAGCTGCTGCGGCTCCAACTGGCCCTCGTCATGCGCAAGCGAGCCATCGAGCGGGAGTCGAAGGGCATCCGCCACATCGTGGAGGGCGAGCTGGTCCGGCGCTTCCACGACGCCCTTCCGTTCCCCTTGACCGGAGCCCAGCGGCGGGCCATCGACGAGATCGCCGGCGACCTGGCCGGGCCCCACCCGATGCACCGGCTGCTGCAGGGGGACGTGGGGTCGGGCAAGACCCTGGTGGCGGTGACCGCCCTGCTCATGGCCGTCCAGGGCGGGTACCAGGGGGCGTTCATGGCGCCCACCGAGGTGCTGGCCGAGCAGCACGGCCTGTCGGTGCGCCACCTGCTGGGCTCGTTGGACGTGCCCGACGAGGCGACCCTCACCGGCGACCGGCCGTTGCGGGTGGAGCTGCTGACCAACCGGACCCCGGCGGGGGAGAGGAACCGCATCCTCGGCGGGCTCGCCGACGGCTCGGTGGACCTGCTCATCGGCACCCATGCGCTGCTCGAGGAGAAGGTGGCCTTCCGGGCCCTGGGCGTCGTCGTGATCGACGAGCAGCACCGCTTCGGCGTGGAGCAGCGGGCCGCCCTCCGGGGCAAGGGCGACGACCCCGACGTCCTGGTCATGACGGCCACGCCCATCCCCCGGACGGCGGCCATGACCGTCTACGGCGACCTCGACGTCACCGTCCTGGACGAGATGCCGCCGGGGCGCTCACCGGTGGTGACCCGGTGGGCCCGGGGCGAGCTCGAGGCGGCCGAGGCCTACTCCCGCGTGGAGGCCGAGGTGGCCGAGGGTCGCCAGGCCTATGTGGTCTGCCCCCTGGTCGAGGAGTCGGAGAAGGTGGCGGCCAAGGCGGCCACCGCCGAGTTCGAGCGGCTGCGCACCGAGGTCTGGCCCGACCTGCGCCTGGCCCTGCTCCACGGCCAGATGCCGGCCACGGAGAAGGAGGCGGTGATGACCTCCTTCCGTGCCGGGGAAGTCGACGTCCTGGTGGCGACGACGGTGATCGAGGTCGGCGTCGACGTGCCGAACGCCACCGTGATGCTCATCGAGGACGCCGACCGCTTCGGCATGGCCCAGCTCCACCAGCTGCGGGGCCGGGTGGGGCGGGGGGCGGCCCAGTCGTGGTGCTACCTCCTCGGGGCGGCGACCACGCCGGACTCCGAGGCCCGGCTGGCCGCCATCGAGGCCAGCACCGACGGGTTCGAGCTGGCCGAGGTCGACCTCGACATCCGGGGGGAGGGAACGGTGCTCGGCACCCGCCAGAAGGGCCAGAGCGACCTCAAGCTGGCCAGCCTTCGCCGGGACAAGGAGTGGGTGGCGCGGGCCCGGGAGGTGGCGTTCGACATCGTCGACGCCGACCCCACCCTCTCCGGCCACGAGATCCTCCGCGAAGAGCTCGGCCTGCTGGTCGAGCCCGAAGAGGCGGAGTTCCTGTTCAAGAGCTGAGACGCTGCGAAAGCGCAGGTCACCGGAGGCCCACGGGGCGTGATGTGCCGGGGTCGGGAGACCCCGTGCTGCACGTTCGCCGTCATGGCGGGAGCACGCGCGGCGCGGAGCCGAACTGGTCAGGCGCGACCGCCAACGGAGCCCGGCGGTGTCGCCGGCAGGGTGGTAGCCGACGCGCTTGGTATCCATCTGGCCGGCCGGTAGCGGAAGTACGCCCACGTGGCGACGGAGAAGGCGCAGAAGACGAGGAACACCGTGAGCACGTCGACGGCCACCTCGGTCTCGGTCTGGCCCACGTAGCCGGAGGTCGGCACCAGCAGCACGTGGACAGTGGCGAAGACGCCGGCGAACAGAAGGGCGGCCCAGACGCCCCGGTTCCAGGCCTTGACCTTCGGACCGTCCATGAAGCGCATGGGCAGCATGGCCACGGCGAGGGTCTCGATACCCCACAGGAAGGTCATGACGAGGAAGGCCTCGACCCCGATCCACAGGAGGCTGGCCTCGGGCTCGGCGGCGATCTCCGAGACGCGTAGGCGGAAGAACCACGAAGCGAGGCTGATGACCAGAGCCCATGTCCAGTTGGCCGCCACCAGGCGGCCCTGGCTCTCCTCGTTCAAGGCGCTGGCGAAGGCGAAGCCGGCCAAGGCGCCGTAGAAGTACCCCGGTTGGATCTCGAGCAACCGGCAGATGATCACCAGGACGATGGACACCAGCAGCGTGCCCGGCAGGAAGTTGAGCTTGCCCCATTCTCCCGTGCGCCGGTGGATGCCGATCGCCGTAGGGAGGCTCCAGCCCGCGCTCATCACGATGAGCGACAGGGTGAAGGCCACGGCCAGCACCAGGCTGTTCATATCGAGGCCGAAGTCCGGACTGAGGAAGCCCAAGGCGATGCCGGCCAGCGCGTTCAGGACGAAGAAGGTGACCGTGCGCGCCGCGGTCGATGCCGTCTCCACCGCGCGCGCCGGTCTCCGGAACCAGGCCCTGATCTCGTCGTAGTTCTCCTCGACCGTGCCGTTGAACAGCTTGGAGGGGAAGGCGAAGAGCAGGATCACCAGGCCGCTGGCCGCCATGCTCGCCAGGAGGCGCTCGAGCTCGAGCGAGACCTGGTCGGGATTCGCGAGCGACGTGACCACGGCCGCCCGGTGGAACTCGGCTTCGGTGACCACGAAGGTGCTGGACGCTCGGACCGGCTCGCCCGACGAGCTGCACGATGAGGTGATCACGTGCTGGCCCGGGTCGGCGTCGCCCGGGACCGAGAAGCCGTCGGCCGTCACCGACCCGTTCACTTCCGGGCTCGCCATCCCGATCCGCACACCCTCGAAGAAGAAGTACACGCGGTTGCACCCCACGTAGCCGTCGCCGGAGATCACGAGGCCCACACCGGGGGGGCCGCTCCTGCCCCCCTCGAGGTTCATGGCGTCGATCGATGAGGAGCCGGCGGGCGGCGGGACGGTCGTCGCAGGCGCGGTGGCGACCGTCGTCGTCGGCCGAGGCACCGTGGTCGTCGTCGGTAGGAGTGTCGTCGTCGTGGTGGTCGGGGTCGTGGTCGTCGTGGAGGCCGCCGTGGTGGTCACGCCCGCCGCCGTGGTGGTCACGCCGGCCGTCGGGGGCACGGGTGCGGGTGCGGGTGCGGGCGCGGCGACGACGACCGAAGGCGCGGTGGTCGTCCCCGGTGGAGGCAGCGTCGTCGTGGTGGTCGGGGGAAGCGTGGTGGTCGTCGTGGTCGTCGTCGACGTGGAGGTCGTGGTGGTCGGCGGGCGGGTGGTCGTCGTCGTGGACACGGCCGTCGACGTCGTCGTCGTGCCTGGCGGGACGGTGCTCGACCTCGTCGTCCGCGGCGGCAGCGTCGTGCTCGTCGTCGTGGTCGACGTGCTGGTCGTCGTGGAGGTCGAGGTCGTGGTCGGCGGCAGTGTGGTCGTCGTCGACGTGGTCGAGGTGGTCGACGGGGTCGTGGTCGTGCTGGGCGGCAGCGTCGTGGTCGTGGTCGACGTGGACGTCGTGGTCGACGTGGTCGTGGTGGACGAGGAGGTGGTGGTGGTCGACGGGAGGGTCACGGTGACCGACTCACCCGGGTCGTTGCACGCTCCGGTCACGGGGACGTTGTTGACGTCACCGCTGTAGGACGCGATCCAGCGGTAAGTCCCGGGCTGAGCGACAGTGAAGGGGTCGGACGTGTAGCTCCCGTTCCCGTTGATGACGCGTGTCGAGGTGAAGATCGGCGGCCCGGAACAGCTCGGGTTGTCGGGGCCGAAGAGGGTGAACGTGATCGTGCCCGTCGGGCTCACGCCGCCTGACACCGTGGCGGTGTCGGTGATGGTTCCCCCGACGGGGACCGGAGGTGAGGCCTGGGTGGTGAGAACGACCCGGGCAGGGGCGACGGCGAACCGCTCGGCGGGGTCGCCACAGCCCACGGGTGTGGTGATCGGCGCATAGTTGGCGTCGCCCGAGTAGGTGGCGACGAAGTTGTAGGTGCCCGGCGCGGTGACGGTGAACGGTGTGGACGACGCGCCGACCGGAACAGTGCTTGTCCCCACGATCGGCGCCGTGCAGCTGGCGTCCGGGTTCGGCCCCAGGAGCGTGTAGGTGACGGTGCCCGTCGGCGCCGGACCGCCCGGTGCAGGAGTCAAGGTCGCCACGTCGGTCACGGTGGAACCCGGCCTCACGTCGGAGGCGTTGGTGGAGGCCTGGGTGACCAGCGTCACGGGCTGGAGCGCCACGGCGAACCGCTCGGCGGGGTCGCCACAGCCCACGGGTGTGGTGATCGGCGCGTAGTTGGAGTCGCCCGAGTAGGTGGCCACGAAGTTGTACGTCCCCGGGGCGGTGACCGTGAACGGACCGGATGGTTGGCCGGCGGCGACGGTGCTGGTGCCGACGATCGGTTCCGTGCACCCGGGGTCGGGGTTGGGGCCGACCAGGGTGTACGTCACCGTGCCGGTGGCAGACGGCCCGCCCGGGGGCGGGATGACCGTGGCCAAGTCGGTGACGGTCGTGCCCGGCGGTACGAGCGCATTGGTCGAGGCCTGGGTGACGAGCGTTGGCGTCAGCTGGGCGACGGCGACGTTCTCTCCGGGCGCTCCGCACGGGGTGGGGCCCTGCGCCCCGTAATTGACGTCGCCGCTGTAGGTGACGACGAATCGGTACGTGCCCGGTCCCGTCGCCGTGACGGGAGGGGACGTCGCGGTGGCGACCGGCGGCGTGGGCGGTGACGGGGCGGGACCACTGAGGGGTGAGGATCCCAGAGCCGTCGACGGCCCGGAGCACGGCGGTGCGTTCGGCGGGTCGAAGAACACCGTGAACGAAACCGTCCCCGTCGGTGGAGGGCCGTTTGCCACACCGGTCACCGTGGCCGTGTCGTTGAACGTCGCTCCTACCGGCACGGTCGGCGTCGTCCCCGGGGTGGCGGGCGGTGAGACGAGGGTGGCGATCGACGGGGTCGCCTGAAGGACAATGACGCTCGAAGCTCCGGTGGTGGTCGCGGGAGCGGGGAACGAAGGAGAGGTCGCGTCGACGGCCACGACCTGGAATGTCGCCCCGTCGCCCGGTCGCTGGAGGACGTCGAAGGTGAAGGTGATGACGCAGGACGCCCCTGGCATGCCGACGGGCGCAAGCGTGAGCGGGCCCGCCGTCGGCGTCATCGTGTAGTCGCCTTCGGGATCGGGCCCTGTGATCGTGAACGGTCCACCGGGGCAGGTTGTCCCCGCGGCGCTGCTCGCATCGAGGTCGAGGACAGGAAGCGCGGGGAACGGGCGGGGCTCGGGGGACGGGCAGGGTGACGGCGCCCCCGGATCTGCGTTACCGGCTGCGACGGCACACGACGGATTGATCCGGATGTTGCTTACCGTGATCGGCTCGAGGGCCGCCGCCGGACCGACTGAGCTGTTGGCGAGTTGGAGCAGGGCGGGTTGGCCCTGCTCACCCACGGTGACCGGGCTCTCGAACGCTGGGACGACGCCAACCGCCAGACCGGCGACCTGGCCGGACACCGCTCGCGGGGCCAGGACCTGCACGACCGCCAGCACGGACACGAGGAGGGAAGCCACGCCGAGCCACTTGCGGAACGAGGAGGCGCTGTCCCGCGCCCGCCCCGGGGTCTCGTTCCCGACCGCCGAAGTCCTCCTCGACCGATGCCCGGAGCTGATCACTGCACCGCCTTGCCGTCAGCTGCTGCGGCCGAATCTACTCGTCCGGCACCTGGCGGGCACGAAAGCCGACCAGTTTCTCGCGACCGTTTTCATCACGTTCGGCGGTTGTTTGGATACCGCTGTCGGCCACTGCTCGCGGGTGCCCGGTCAGCGCCGGCGACCGTCCTGCGGTGGGTGTGGCAGCTGGAGCCGGAGGTGATCAGCCGGTCGGCGCCAGCGACCGCCCTGCCGTAGCTGCGGCCGCGGGTGCGGTGGAGCCCCCGGCGCTTCCGGTGCTCCCGGTTCCGGTGCTCCCGGGCACCCGACCTCCGCCGGACGCTTCCGTTCCGCCACTGCCGCTGTTCGCTCCGCCTCCTGAGCCGGTGCCGTCGCTCGTCCCGGTGTCGGTGGGGGAGAGTGTGGCGTGACTGGAGGCGCCGGAGTTCGGCGACGAGCGGCGGGGGCTCCCGCCTTGCGGGCCGAGCGTCGTCGGAGTCGACGCCTTCGTCTCCGGGGCCGTCCGGAGGAGTCGTGCCGAGAGCACGGCCACAGCCACGACGACACGCCGTGCCTGTGCATGCTCCGCCTCCCGCCGTCGTTCGTGGAACCCTCGCCCGCCCTGGTCGCCGGATGCGCGACGAGCGCACCCGCCGGGCTACGTGGGCGCGTCGGACTCCTGGCTGAGGGCGAAGCCGCCGTAGGCCACGGTGAAGGCGAGGGCGGTGCCGACCCAGGCCCCGGTGCCGAGGAACTCCCGGTCGGCCAGCAGCTTGGCCAGGACCAGCCCGAGGACCACGGCCCCGGCAACGAGGTGGACCTGCTCCAGCCGGGGCACGGCCGGGACGAACTTGGCCAGCACGACGTGGACGGCCATGCCCAGGGCGATGCCGACGGCGATGATGCCGAAGGCGGCCTGGGGGCTCTGCACCCCGGTGCGCTCGAGGTTGAACGAGGGCAGATCCAGGCCGAGGTCCTGGACGTCGAGCCGGTAGTGGTGCCAGGGCAGGGTGACCAGGTCGGCGGCCAGCAGCACGCCGGCGACGACGATCACCAGCTCGCCGCGCGTCCAGCGGCGACCCGGACGGGCCGGGCCGGCGTGGTCGGACACGGCGGGGGAGACGCCCAGGGCTAGCTGGTGGTGGTCGTGCCGACGGTGCAGCCCGCGGCCTGGGCCCGCCGGTCGAGGGCGGCGTTGCCCGCGGCCCGGGTGGCCTCCAGCTGGGCCAGGGCGGCGGCCTCCTCGGCCCCGGACAGGGCGGCGGCCAGCACGGCGGCCATGGTGTT
>DATAAD010000103.1:0-43610 GCA_036260295.1 Acidimicrobiales bacterium
GGCCCGCCCGAGGACGTGGAGTACATCGAGCGGGAGCGCCACGCCGTGGCCGTCCACGAGGCGTGCCACGCGGTGGCCGCCTACCGGGTGCGGGCCCACATGACCATCGACATCGCCACCATCGAGAAGGGCGGCACCTACCTGGGCATGGTGGCGTCGATCCCCCCCGAGGACCAGTTCACCCGCTGGCGGTCGGAGTACGAGGCCGACATCATGGTCGCCCTGGCCTCCCTCGTGGGCGAGCGCATGTTCTTCGAGGGCGACAACTCCTCGGGCGTCTCCGGGGACCTGGAGTCGGCCACCCAGATCGCCACCCTCATGGAGGGCTACTGGGGCATGGGCTCCACCGTGGCCTCCCACGGCGTGACCCAGAAGGTCGGCATCGGTGGCGGAGGAAAGCCCGGCAAGGAGGACGGCAAGGAGAAGAAGGACCTGCTCGAGTCCAGCCTGGGCACCCGCATCGAGGATCTGCTCGGCCAGCTCATGGAGCGCACCGAGCGCCTGCTCCGGGAGAACCGGCGGGCCGTCCTGGCCGTGGCCCACGCCCTCGAAACCCACAAGACGGTCACCGGCGAGGACATCAAGGCCATCATCGAGGGCCGCCCCGGCACCCTCATCGACGGCACGCCCTACGGCACCCCCGAGTTCGACCGCCTGGCCGAGGACTACCACAACCGGGTCCTCACCGCCCACCAGCGCCACAGCAAGGTCGACGTGCCCCTGCCCCTGCTCAACGGCCGCCATCGAGTCGTCCAGCCCGAGGGCAACGTCCTCGTCGAGGTCGAGCTCAGCGAGGACGAGCTGGCCGGCCGGGCCTTCCGTCGCCCGCCCACCCCGCCCGAGGACCACCCCAACGGGGAGAGCCGGCCGACCAACGGGGACGGCCACTCGGAGTAGACCAGAGTCGGCAGGGTTTGCGGTCCAGAGCTGGAAACCCTGCCGACCTCTGGCGATCAGTCCTGCGACAGCAGGCGGAACCGGCCGGACGCGATGAGGTCGCGGGCCCGGTCGGCGGCGGCCCGAGGCGCCCGGTAGTCGGGGTGGTCCCGCATGAGCGAGCCCAGGTCGTGGAGGCGCTCCATCTCCGCCACCGCCCCGGCGAAGAGGAGCCGGTCGGGGTCGACGCGCCCGAGGCGGACGGCGGTCTCCACCCGGCGGTCGCAGCGGCACGGCGAGCCGGCGTTGACCAGGCCGCAGTGCTCGGCCACGAAGGCCCGGAGCGCGGCCCGGGCCCGGCTGGCCCGCTGGCGGAAGGCGGCCGGGGTGATGCCGCAGACGTAGGCGGCGTCGTCCCCCGAGAGGCCGAGGACGTCGCCCAGCACGTAGGCCAGGCGCTGCTCGCGGTCGAGGCACAGCAGCATCCCCAGGGTGCACCCCAGCTTCACCTCCTCGGCGAGCAGCCGGGCGTCGGGGCCCTCGGCGCCGTGGTCGGCCAGGCCTTCGTGGAGATCCTCGGCGAAGCGGCGGAAGGTCAGGGTCTCCCGCTCCATCCGGCTCTTGCGGTTGAGGAGGTGGTTGGCCGCCACCCGGTAGGCCCAGGTCCGGAAGGACGCCTCGCCTCGGAACGAGCCCACCCGGGTGACGATCCGTACCAGCGCCTCCTGGGTGGCGTCCTCGGCATCCTGGGGATGCCACAGCATGCGCAGGGCCAGGCGGTAGACGTCGTCGGCCACGGCCGCCACCAGGCTCTCGAGGGCCTCGGTGTCGCCTTGTGCCGCGGCGACGGCCAGCTCGGACAGGCCGTCGACACCTACAGCGGGCATACGACCTCCATGACCGCCTTGAGGGCGACCAGCTCGTGGGCCACCGCCTCGCTGAGCTGGGCGAAGACCTCGTCCGGCGTCCCGGGCTGCTGGAACTGGGTGAAGACGTACTCGGCCCCCGTGCCGTTGGGGACCACGCGCGAGTAGGCCACCGCCTCCACGCCCGGCGCCGGCTCCATGTGGAAGTCCACCGTCCCCGAGCGCCGGTCAACGTCGACCGAGACGCCCACGTCGCCCTGGGCGGTGGTCACCGACCACCGGCCGCCCTCGCGCCGGACGCCCTTGGCGAACCCGATGGCCCAGCGGGGCAGGTTGGCCGGATCGCAGACGAAGGCCAGGACGGCCTCGGGGCTGGCGTCGATGGTCACGGTTCGCGTGTCGCTGCGCATCACTGCTGATCCTCCTCCCGGCGGGCACCTCCCGCACACCTCTGTTGGACAGGGGCCGAGGTGCAGTTGTGACCGGGCCCGTCGGCGCTGCCGAGTGCCCGGGCCGATCAGACCGAGGCGACCGAGCCGGTCGGAAGGGAAGCCAGCTTGCGCTCGAGCCGCTGGCGCCGGGCCAGGAGCTCGGCCACCCGCGTGTCCACGGTGTCGGGCGGCGGGACGCAGCATCCACACCCGGGCGTGGGCTCCTCGGCACCGGCCTCGGTGGTCTCGGGGGTCAGGAGGGTCGTCATCCGTCTATCACACCACGCTTGCCGCCCCCGGAAAAGCGAACCGGCTGCAGTGGGATGCGCATGCGCACCTCACTGCAGCCAGTTCGGCGATTCGCCGGCTGGGGGTCGCCGGAGCTAGGTCCGGGCGGGCACCTCGGCGGCCCGGCGGCGCAGGCGGACCAGGCCGAGGGCGGCGAGGAGGAAGCCCCCACCGGCCACCAGCGGCCAGGCGTTGCCACCGGTGGCGGCCAGGTTGCCTCGGGTCACGTTGGGCCCGATGAGGGTCACGGAACCGGTGATGGCGTTGCCGTCCAGCTGAGCGCCACCCTGGACGATGTCCTCACCCGTCGCCCCGCCTCGGCAGTTGCCCAGGGTGGCGGAGACGTTGACCGTGTCCCGGAGCACGCCGGCCCCGGAGTTTGGCGGGATCCGGGCTTGGATGGTCAGGGTTATCGGTTCTTGCCCACGTGTATAGGTACCTAGGTTCGCCCACGTGACCCTGTTGCCTGAGATCACCCCTCCGTTGCTCGCCGAGAGCAGCTGGATCCGGGGGTTGCCGCTGACCGTCTCGACGGTGTCGACGGCGCTGATGTTGACCAGGTCGCAGTTGTACAGCGCCTCGTAGAGGGCGCTGTCGCTCGGGATCCGGATGGTGTAGGTGAACTCCTCGCCGACGGTCACCGGGTCGGCGCTGGCCACCTTGCTGACCGGGATGTCGCAGGTCAGGCCGCCGGCGGGCACCGTCACCGCGCCCTCCATGTGGCCGAGGGCCAGATCGAGCACGGAGAGACCCGGCAGGTCGAGCAGCTGGAGGCGGACGGCGTCGACCGCGCCCGAGGCGGAGGTGCCGTCGGGGGCGACCTGCGGCGCCGTGTTCTGGCCACCACCGAGCTGCCGGGGCGGCGCCCCGAGGGAGATGGTGGCGATGCCCGGGACGTCGAGCACGAGCCCGTTCTGGCCGAGCAGCTGCTGGAGGGTGATCTGGAGGAGCTGGAGGGGCACACCGGCCGTCGTCTGGGTGATGGTGAGGACCGGGTTGCCGGTGTACGCCACGCCCGAGCCCGTCGGCTTCCCGGTGGCGATCACCTGGAGGCCGAACTCGCCGGCGATCTCGACGGTCAGCTCGGTCTGAAGGGCCTCGTTGGCGAGGAGGGAGATGGGCGCGACCGTCTGCCGCGTCTCGCTCACCACGCCGAAGGTGCCGTCACCGTTGGCACGCAGGTAGGTCACCGTCCGGGACTGGGAGGCGGCACGCGGCGTGCCGAAGGCGGTGGCACTCGTGCCGGCCAGGGGCGTCTCGAACCCGGTCTGGGGGTTCGAGCCGCCGCCACCCAGGTTCAGCAGCTCCAGGTTGGCGGCGTGCCCCATCCCGTAGGTCAGGGGCCGCCCGACCGGGCAGAACGCCGGGTCGTACGTCGCCTGCGCCTGGCCCCGGAGGAGGCTGGCGTAGAGCACGGGGTTGACGGGGAGAGCGATCTCCTCGGTGACCAGGGGGCTGGGGGGAGGTGCGGTGGCGATGGCCACCCCCTCGAGCAGCAGCTGGTTCAAGGTGGTCGCCTGGGGGTCGGGCGTGACCAGGCCGGTCTCGAGGCCGGTGCCCCGGCCCAGGGCGTTCTTGTCGGGGGTGGCGGGCGCCACGTTGATGCCGAACTCGTTCACCAACGGGGTGTTGAGGCCCTGGGAGTTGACCCCGCCGCCCGAGCTGGCCGCGATCACGTTGGCCACCTGGGTGCTGCCGAGGCCGAGGGCCTCGACCACCGCCGCGGCACCTGAGCCGTACGCCGCGAACGGCTGGGTGGTCAGGGGTGCCGCTGCCACCGGGGCCGGGGCGACCGCCACAATGGCGGCCAACAACATCCCCGCCGACAACAGTCCTACTGCTCGCGTCCTCAAACGCTGCTCCTTTGCTCGTGGCCTCCCGCCGGAGTGCCTGACGCCCACACCGCCATGTCTCTCGGTACTCCTGTTGCCAGCCACGACGAAAGGCCCCGATCTGGCGGCTCCCGAGCGAGCCCCTGGTGGGGGTTGTCGCCAGCGGCCACAAAATACAAACTTCTGCCTCAAAAGTCGACTCTTTGTCCTCGTCGCGCTATAAGTCTCGGAGCGTAGCTGAACCACCACGCTCGTCGCTCGTCGCCGCTGCGCATGGTAGCCCCGAGCCGGAGAGCTGTGCTGTGACCCTTCCCCGCTTCCCCATCGCCTTCGACGACGGCCAGGTCGCCCTCGCCGTCCGCGCCCACACCGACGCCGACCTGCCCCGCTCGCTGCGGGCCATGGGCCTGACCACGGGCGTCCCCACGCTCGTCCCGGTCAGCGCCGGCTCCCGTCCCGCCCAGCTGTCGCGTCTACGGGCCCTGTTGGAGAAGGTCGTGGTGGCGGTGGCCGAGGCGGTGGACGCCACGGTGGTCGACGAGGGCGACCGGGACGGCGTGGGCGCGCTGCTCGGCCAGGTGCGGCGACACAAGAAGGCGGGCTTCCCCCTCGTCGGGGTGGCGGCCGAGGGGGAGGGCCGCGAGGAGCTCGACTCCGAGCACACGCACTTCGTGCTCGTCCCCACCGACTCGGGCGCCGACCGGGCCCGATGGATATCCACAGTGGCCACCGCCGTGTCCGGTGGGAACCGGTCCGTGGCCCTGGTGGCCGCCGGGGGCGAGCCGGCGTGGGAGGCGGTGGCGGCCCACGTCCGGGCCGGCCGGCTCGTCATGGCCGTGGGTCGCTCGGGCGGGGTGGCCGACCACCTGGCCGCGGCCCTGGCCGGCCAGCCCGCCGACGGCCGGGCCCGGTCGCTGGCCGCGACGGGCCAGGTGTGCGCCCTCGACCCCGGTCGGGGCGCCAGCTCGGTGGCCGACATGGTCCGCACCGCCCTGAGCCGGCCGAACGCCCTCAACCCCGGCAGGAGCCCGTCCGGACGCTGACACGAGGTGCTGTAGTGGAGCCGTGCTCCGCATCTCCCTCGCCGGCAGGGTGGCGGTGGACGTCGACGGCGGCCGCCTCGACACCGGCGGCCTCGGTCGGCTGGGCCGCGTCGCCCTCGCCTACCTGGTCTGCGAGCGCCACCGCCCCGTCACCCGCGACGAGCTGGCCGAGGCCTTGTGGGGCGAGGACCTCCCCCGCTCGTGGGAGACCTCGCTGCGCGGGGTGGCCCAGCGCCTGCGGGGCCTGCTGGGCGCGGCCGGCCTGGTCCCCTTGGACGCGCTGACGAGCGCCTACGGGACCTGGCAGCTCCACCTGCCGCCCGGCGCCGAGGTCGACGTGGAGGCGGGGGCCGCCGACCTGTCCCGCGCCGAGGAGGCCCTGGGCGAGGGCCGGACGGACGAGGCCCTTTCCTCGGCCCGGCGGGCGGCGGCGGTGGCCGGCCGTGGCTTCCTTCCTGAGGCGACCGGGACGTGGGTCGAGCGGCGCCAGGCCGAGCTCCGCGAGATGCACCTCCGGGCGCTGGAGCTCGAAGCCGACGCCGCCGTCGCCGCCGGCGACTGGCCGGCGGCCGTCCGCGCCGGCGAGGAGGCGGTCGCCCTGGAGCCGTTCCGGGAGTCCGCCCACCTCCGCCTGATGCAGGCCCATGCCGGGGCGGGGAACAGGGGCGAGGCCCTGCGGGCCTACGAGCGGTGCCGGCGGCTGCTGGCGGAGGAGCTCGGGGTCAGCCCCTCGCCGCCCACGGAGGCGGCCTACCTCGCCCTCCTCGGCGCCGAGCCGGAACCCACGACTCCCCAAGCTGCGCCTCCGACGTCGAACCTGCCCCTGCCGCTCACCCGCCTGGTCGGCCGCGACGAGGAGCTGGCCGAGGTCGAGAAGGCGCTCTCGGGCACCCGGCTCCTCACCCTGACGGGCACCGGAGGCGTCGGCAAGACCCGGCTGGCCGTGGCCGCGGCGGCCGACCTGGCCGGCGAGTTCGCCGACGGTGCCTTCCTCGTGGAGCTGGCGCCACTGGCCGACCCCGACCTGGTCCCCCAGCAGGTCCTGGCCGCCGTGGGTGTGCGGGAGGAGGCGGGCCAGAGCCCGGTCGGGACGCTCGCCGCCCACCTGCGGTCCCGCCACGTCCTCCTCGTCCTGGACAACTGCGAGCACCTGGTCGGCCCCGCGGCGTCCCTCGCCGAGGCGCTGCTGCGGACCTGCCCCCGCCTCACCGTGCTCGCCACCAGCCGCGAACCGCTCGGGGTCCCGGGAGAGGCCACGTGGCGAGTCCCTTCCCTCTCCCCCGCCGGCGCCATGGCCCTCTTCACCGAGCGGGCCCAGGCCGTGCGCCCCGACTTCACCGTCACCGGCGACTCGGCCGCGGCCGCGGTCGCCCAGCTGTGCCACCGCCTCGACAACATCCCCCTCGCCATCGAGCTGGCCGCGGCCCGCACCACCGCGCTCTCGGTCGAGGAGATCGCCGCCCGCCTCGACGACCGCTTCCGGCTGCTCTCCGGTGGCGCCCGCACCGCCGTCCCCCGCCAGCAGACCCTGCGGGCCATGGTCGACTGGACCTACGGCGCCCTTCCCGACCTCGAGCGCCGGGTCTTCGACCGGCTCGCGGTCTTCGGGTCGACGTTCGACCTGGCCGCCGCCGAGCAGGTCGTCGCCGGCGACGGTGTCGAGGTGGGCGACGTCGTCGACGTCCTCACCTCCCTCGTGAACAAGTCGCTGGTCGTGGCCGAACGCCCGGGCGACGGCGGCACCACCCGCTACCGCCTCCTGGAGACCATGCGCCACTACGCCCGGGAGCGGCTGGCCGAGTCGGGGGAGGCGGCCGCCGTCCGGGCCCGCCACCTGGCCCGGGCCGTCGCCGTCGCCCAGGTCGCCGAGGCCGAGCTGGACGGCCCCGACCAGGCGGCCGTGCTCGACCGCCTGGAAGCCGAGCACGACGACCTGCGGGTCGCCCTGGCGTGGGGCACCTCGGGTGGCGATGCCGAGCCCGCCCTGCGCCTGGCCACCGCCCTGGGCCGGTTCTGGGAGGTGCGGGGCCACCTCAGCGAGGGACGGGGCTGGCTGGAGGCGGCCCTCGGTGCCGGGGGCGGCGGCGAGGCGCCCGCCCTGCGTGCCGTGGCCCTGAACTGGGCCGCGGTCCTGGCTCAGCACCAGGGCGACTACGCCGCCGCCCGCGGCCTCTACGAGCACAGCCTGGCTCTGCGCCGCCGGCTGGACGACCGGCTGGGCATGGCCGCCGCCCTGGTCGGGCTGGGCAACCTGGCCGCCCTCCAGGGCCGGCTCGACGTGGCCACGTCGCAGTTCGAGGAGGCGCTGGCCATCGGGCGGGAGCTCGACCAGCCTCAGGTGGTGGCCGCCTCGCTCACCAACCTGGGCTGGGTGGCCCACGGCCGGGGCGACCTGCGCGGGGCGCGGGCCATGTACGAGGAGGCGCTGGCCGTCCGCCGCCGTCTGGGCGACGGGCACGGCCGCGCCCTGGTCCTCGCCAACCTGGGCGACCTGGTCCTCCAGCAGGGCGACCTCGACACCGCCTCGGCCCTGCACACGGAGGGGCTGGAGCTCCGCCGTCGCCTGGGCGACCGCTCGGGGGTGGCCGACTCGCTCACCGCCCTGGGCCGCGTCACCCTGGCGCGGGGCGACCGGGTCGGGGCCCGGCGCCTGCACAGCCAGGGCCTGGCCGAGCGCCGGAGGGTGGGCGACCGCCCCGGCATCCCCGCGTCGCTGTCGGCCCTGGCTGAGCTGGCCCGCCTCGACGGTGACCCGGCGACGGCCACCGTCCTTCTCGAGGAGGCCCTGGCCGTGGCCACCGAGCTCGACGACCGCCACTGCGTCACCGCCGCCCTCCTGCACCTGGGCCGCCTGGCCCGGGACCAGGGCGACCACCCCCGGGCCGACGCTCTCTACCGGCAGGCCATGCCGTCGGCGGGCGAGGGCGGCGTCCCGCCCACGGCCAGCACCGCCACGTGGCTCGAGGGCGTGGCCGCCATCTCGGTGGACGACGGCCGGCCGGAGGTCGCCGCCCGCCTCCTGGGCGCGGCCGACGCCCTCCGCCGGGCCATCGGCACCCCCCTGCCCGCCCACGAGGCCGCCGACCGCAACGACACCGTCGCCGCCTGCAGCGCGGTGCTCGGCGAGGACCGCTTCCGCGCCGCCTTCGAAGAGGGCGCCGCCCTCCCCCTCACCAGAGCCTTGGAGCTGGCGACCTCCTCCTAACCACGGCTCCTGCGGCCGGCGGCGGACACGAGGAGCATGGCCAGTCCCATGCCCACGGCCAGGCCGGCGCCGATCAGCACCGGTCGGGGCACTCCCGAGTCGTCGTCGTCGGCAGCCGCGGCCATCGGGGTGCCGAGGAGGTGCACGCTGGCGAAGTAGGTGTCGTCGGCCGACCCCTCGTTCGTGCCGTTCCGGCTGTCCTGCCAGGTGAAGTAGACCGTGTCGTCGGTGGAGACGATCCCCGTGGGCCCGTGGATGTCGGCGTTGCCCTGCCAGATCCCGAAGCGCCGGTCGATGATGCGGTCGGTGATCCTGATGCTCTCGGCGAAGGTCCGCCCCTGGTCGAGCGAGTAGGTGAACCAGACGTCCTGGTGGCCGACGTAGGTCACGCCGGGCGACGTCATGGTGCCCGCGGGGATGGGGCTGTTGCGGTTGTCCAGCCACACCACGTCGACGCGCCCGTTGGGCGCCAGCGAGATGTTGGGGTGCATGTGGTGGACGTTGGGCAGGTCGGCCTTGTCGTTGACCAGGACGCGGTCCTCCCAGGTGCGGCCCGAGTCGCGGGACACCCGCAGGTAGACGTCACGGTCGTCGGCCGGAAGGGCGGCACGGGGGTTCGGGTGCCCGTACCACAGGGCGTAGAGATGGTCGGAGTCGGGATCGGCCCGCAGTGCCCACTTCCGGTTGTGGGAGAAGGCGGCGTTGCCCTCCTCGATCTGCTTGGCCTCCGTCCACGTCCGCCCGTGGTCCGGCGAGGACCGGTAGAGGACGGTGCGGATGGGCGGGAGCGGCGGCGTCGCCGGCGGGGGCGTGCCCGGCGGAGCGGGGGGCACCCGGCCCCGGCCGGCGAAGGTCACGTGGACCACACCGTCGCCGTCGACCGCGGGCCGGCCCTCGTAGGACCCCTGGGGGTCGCCTTCGCGCAGGGAGAAGGGTTCGCCGAAGGTCCGGCCGCCGTCGGACGAGGCCATGATCAGGGCCTTGTTCCCCGAGCTGACGGGCTCGTCGTTCTGGTGGAACTGCATCCACGAGATGTAGACGTACCGGGGCTCGTTGGGGTCCACGGCCACCCAGGGGCGGACGTTGCGCTTCAGGCCCCGGTCGCCCTCGGAGCTCTCGGGCCTGGCCTCGTAGACCCGCCTCGTCTCGAACGTGGCGCCGTCGTCGGTCGACGTGGCGAGGAAGATGTGCACGGGCCGGTCCGGCCTCGGCGTGGTGGCGAACCTCGGGTCGCTGGCCTGGAAGGCCAGGTACAGGACCCCGTTCTTGTCGTAGGCCAGGCTGTGGTTGATGTTGGAGTCGGCGTTGCCACACGCGTCGGTCCACGGCTGGAGCATGGGGTCGCCACCGGGCGCCCACGACCGGCCGTTGTCGGTCGAGCGGTAGACGTCGGTCGTGCGCTTCCGGCGGGCTTCGCAGTCGGCGATGACGAGGACGCCGTTGTCGGGATTGCGGGTGATCAGCGGTGTGGAATGGCCCCGCGTCGGGTCCGGGTTGACCGACACCTGCACGGCCGCCGTCACCACCGGCCGGAGCTCCTCCTCCTCCTGGGCCGTCGTCGGTGGCGCGCCGGCCCCCGCCACCACGAGAGCCGCGCCCAGCGCAGCCCAGGAACGCCTCGTCCGACGCACCGTGATCTCCCCCCCGTTCGACCCCGACGACTCTTTGTGCGAAAGGTAACGCGCGCGACCGCCGGAGGCGCTGCCATGCTGGATCCGTGGCCGCCCGCGACGCCGTCGTGGTCGGCGGCGGGCACAACGGCCTCGTCGCAGCCTGTTACCTGGCCAAGGCCGGAAAGGACGTCCTGGTCCTGGAGGCCGCCGACCAGGCCGGCGGGGGGTCCCGTACCGAGGAGACCGTCCCGGGCTACCGGTTCGACATGCACTCCGTCGCCCACAACATCATCAACATGACGGTCATCCACCGCCAGCTCGACCTGGCCGGGGCCGGCCTGGAGTACCAGCAGATGGACCCCTTCTCGGTGGCCGTGTTCGCCGACGGGCGGCGGGTCCGCTTCCACCGCTCGATCGAGGCCACGGTGGACTCGATCGCCGAGCACAGCGCCGGCGAGGCGCGCGCCTACACCGACTTCATGGCCAAGGCCGTGCCCGTGGTGCGCACGATCCTGCCCGCGGTCCAGGGCGAGATGCCGCTGCGCGACGTCCCCGTGCGACTGGCCTCGCTGGTGCGCGCCCTGCGCCCGAACCCGTTCGCCACGCTGGCCGACGCCCTCGGCCCCTACGACTCCTTGTTGCGCCGGCACCTGCCCAGCCCCCTCACCCGGGCGCCGATCTCCGCGTTCGCGGCCCACGCCGGCGTCGGTCCGTCGTTGCCGGGCGGGGCCGTCTTCGCCTGGTGGCAGGCGGCCTACCACCTGTTCGGCCAGTGGCACGCGCGCGGCGGCGCCCAGGGGCTGGTTGACGCGTTGGTCCGCCGGCTGGAGGCGCTCGGCGGCGAGCTGCGCTGCAACGCGCCCGTCACCCGCATCGAGGCACCGGGAGGCCGGGTGCGGGCCGTGGTCACCGAGGACGACGACCACGTGGAGACGCGTGGCGTCGTCGCCGCCATCGACCCCAAGACGGTGCTGCTCCAGCTGTTGGACCCGGCCCTCACCGGCCCTGCTCGCGACGACATCACCGCCGCTCGTCGCGGCAACGTGGTGCAGGCGCTCGTCCATGTGGCCACCGACCGGCTGCCGCCCTACCCGAACACGCGCCCCGGCGACTGGAACGGTCTGCAGAGCTTCGTCGACCGCCTCGACGACCTCGTCGCCGCCTGGGCGGCCTCGGAGGCCCGCCTGCTCCCGGACCCCTTGCCGCTGTACGCCTTCACCACCTCGGCCATCGACGACACCCTCGCCCCGCCCCGCCACCACACCGTGTACCTCGCGTGCCCTGCGGCGCCGTCGCGTGTCCAGGGCGGGTGGCCGGCGCGGCGGGACGAGTTCGTCGAGCGCTGCCTGGAGACGGTCGAGGACCGGGCCCCGGGGTTCCGCTCGAGCATCGTCGGCGTGAACGCGTACACGCCAGACCAGATGGAACGGGAGGGCCGGTGGCCGGGCGCCCACCCGATGTACCTCGACGTCGCCCTCGACCAGCTCGGCCCCTTCCGGCCCACCCGCCGCCTGGGCCGCCACCGCACGCCCGTGCAGGGCCTCTACCTTTCCGGCGCCGGCACCGGCCCCACTGGGGGCATCGCGGGAACGCCGGGACGCGCCGCGGCCCAGGCGCTCCTGGCCGACACCTCGTCGCCGAACCGCTGACGGAGACGGGCGGCTGCGCTTCGTCACCCGGTGAAGACCGATGCGACCCGACAGCCCGGAATACTTGAAGTCGCGCGAGGGCCGTCCGATGATGAGCACCGTCGCGCGAGGCGTCTTTGGTCTCCTTCGCAAGAGAAGGTAGAAGCTATGCTCCGAAATTGCCTGGGGCGGCGGTTGTTTCTGGGTTCATTCGCGTTTCCGACAAGGGGGAATCGATGCCGGGAAAGTTCGTCGTCAAGAAGGGCACCACGGGGAAGTTCCGCTTCTCGCTGCTCTCCACGAACGGCCAGGTCGTCGCCACGAGCGAGGCCTACAACAGCAAGGCCTCGGCGATGGGCGGTATCCGGTCCGTGAAGAAGCTCGCAGCCGACGCCGAGATCGAGGACCAGACCACCAAGGAGTGGGCCGCCGGCGAGGCCGACCGCAAGACCGCGGCGGCGGCCAAGAAGTCAAAGACAGCGGGCAAGAAGAAGGCGGCGGCCAAAAAGACCACGGCAGCGTCGAAGAGCTGACCCGTCCCCGGCGGGCGCGCCGGTGAAGGTCGAGATCTGGTCCGATGTCGCCTGCCCGTGGTGCTTCGTCGGCAAGCGTCGCTTCGACGTCGCCCTTTCCCGCTTCGAGCACGGCGACGCCGTGGAGGTGCGATGGCGGTCGTTCGAGCTCGATCCCTCCGCCCCGGAGGTGCGTGAGGCGGCCTACGTCGACCACCTGGCGGCCAAATACCGGGTGAACAGGGCTGAGGCCGAGGACATGATCGACCGGATGATCGAGGCGGGAGCGCGCAATGGAGTCGTGCTCCGGTTCGACAAGGCCCGGCCCGGGAACACCTTCGACGTCCACCGCCTCCTGCACCTGGGCGCCGAGCGCGGCGTCCAGCCCGCACTGAAGGAGCGCCTGTTCCACGCCGTCTTCACCAAGGGCGCGTCGACGGCGGACCTCGACGCGCTCGTCGCGCTGGCCGAGGCGTCCGCCCTCGACCCCGCCGAGGCGCGTGCCGTCCTCGAGAGCGACCGCTACGCAGCCGAGGTTCGCGCCGACGAGCAGCGGGCGGCCGATCTCGGCATCACCTTTGTCCCCTTCTTCGTGTTCGCCGGCAGGCTCGGCGTGGCCGGGGCCGAGTCGCCCGAGCTGCTACTGGAGGTGCTCGAGCAGGCCTGGGCCGAGCTCGAGGCCGCTCAGTCCTCGTAGGTCCAGTCCGGCAGCTTGCGGCGGTGGTGCTCGTCGTAGGTCACGGCACCGTCCTCGAGTTCGACGATCACGGGCGCGATGAGGTCGGAGCGGGGACTGGGGCAGTTGCCCTCGATGTGGGCCGCGAACTCTTCGGGGAAGGCGCGCAGGATGCTGCCCACCACGTGCCGCTCCTCCACCGGCAGGTAGCAGCGGTTGCCGTCGGTGACGTTGCCGAGCCGGGCGCCGATGACGGCGACGTCCTCGTCGCTGCCCCGGCAGCCCTCGATCTCGTTGAGCCGATGGGTGATCTCCTGGGTGCCGAGCTTGCACGGCGGGCACTGGCCACACGACTCGATCCAGAGGAAGCGGGAGTACTGGAAGGCGACCTCGACCATGCAGGCGGTGTCGTCGTACACGGCGTAGCCCACGGCGCCCAGGCCGGAGCCGATGGCGGCCATGTCCTCATACGTGAGCGGCGTCCCGAGGTTGTCGGCGGCGACGACCGGGTTCGAGATCCCCGAGAAGGCCGCCTTGATCCGCCGGCCCGGGCGAGGGCCGCCACCCACCTCCTCGATGAGATCCGACAGCCGCATGCCGAGCTCGATCTCGGCCACGCCGGGCCGGACGACGTCACCCACGATCGTCGCCACCGCGTGGCCCGGTGAATCGGCGGTGCCCATGCCGCGGAACCACTCCGGCCCCCGCACGAGGATGTGGCTCACGTTGGCCAGCGTCTCCACGTTGTTGATCAGCGTGGGGTTGGAGACGTCGAGCTCGCGGTGCCCGGGCTCGGAGGGCACCGCCTCCCATCCCATCTGGGAGCCGGTGGCGAACAGGCCGTGCTCGTACGGCGCGAACACGCGGGGCAGGGGCGGCTTGCCCTCGATCACCTCGAGCAGCGCCTTCTCCTCGCCGAAGAGGTACTCGCTCGGTCCGTCGACCACGTTCATGGGCACGTCGCCGGCCAGGCCGGCCGCCTCCATCTCCTCCAGGGCGCCGACCAGGCGCTCGATCTCCCGACGGAAGCTGCGCTTGATGCCGATGTAGGCCTCGCGGGCTCCGATCGTGGCCGCGGCGACGGCCAGCCCCTCGATCACCTGGTACGGGTTGGCCCGCAGGATGGCCCGGTCCTTGAAGCTGGACGGCTCCCCCTCGGCCGCGTTGCACACCACGTAGCGGTGGGTGCCCTGCGCCGAACGCACGCCCGACCACTTCCTCGACGTGGGGAAGCCGGCGCCCCCGCGGCCGCGCAGCCCGGCGGCGCCCAGCTCCTCGATCGTGTGGTCAGGGCCGAGACGGCGGGCGATGTCGAGGGCCTGGCCGCCCCCGAGGTCCCGCCACTCGTCGAGGGACGCGACGGGCTGCTCGGGCAGTAGGTAGCGCTCCATCCCCTTACCGGCGCCGCGCCTGCGTGGCCCGGGCAGGCGACGTCCAGCCCGCGTCGCCCGGGTTGACGTCGGTGCCGGGCGGGACCGGCGCGTCGACGTGATCGAGGTGGCTGACCTGTACGCCTGTACCCCCGAGGGCCCGGTACTCCATCGTTGAAAGCTAGCTGGCCAGTTCCTCCACGTAGTCCAGCGCCTGCTCGACGAGGAGACTCGGCTCCAACGTCATGTCGAGCGTGAGGTAGTCGCCGGCCGGTTCCTCCATCTCGGAGGCCACCCGGCGGACCAGCTCCCCGTCGCGATTCGAGGCCAGGTGGCCCTCGCCGGACGCGGCGTCGGCCTCGCACCGCTCGATGGCCACCTCGACCGGCACGTCGCACACGATCACCGCCCGGAAGGCGCCGGCGTCCTCCGCCACCCGCTCCACCGCGGCGACCTGCGCCCGCCGAGAGAAGGTGAGGCCGTCGAAGATGACGACCCGCCCCCGTCCCAGGTGGTACCGGGCGGCGTCGAGCAGGGCGGCGAAGACCACGTCGCGCTCGGCCGAGGTGTAGTCGCACGGGGCGAAGAGGGCGTGGCGCACCTGGTCCTTGTCGAGGACACGGGCGTCGGGCAGCCGCCCGGCCAACGCCGTGGCCAGCGTGCTCTTGCCGGCACCGGGCAGGCCGGCGAGGACGATCACCCCTGGTCGCACGACGACCAGCGTAGGACGGGTCTACCGTGGGCCCGTGCCGTTCGCCGAGGTCGACGGAGTCCGTCTCCACTACGCGGATGCAGGCAGTGGCGAGCCCGCCCTGGTCCTGTTGCACGCCTTCCCGCTGCACTCGGGGATGTGGGCTCCCCAGCTCGAGCACCTGTCCGCGGAGCGGCGCGTCCTCGCCCCCGACCTCCTCGGCTTCGGCGCCTCCGACGCCCCCGAGACCATGTTCCGGTACACGATGGCCGGCTACGCCGATCTGGTCGCCGGGCTGCTCGACCACCTCGGCCTCGAGCGGGTCGTGCTGGGTGGGCTCTCGATGGGGGGGTACGTCGCCTTCGCCTTCCTCCGCGAGTACGCCGAGCGGGTCGCCGGCCTCATCCTGGCCGACACCCGCGCCGCGGCCGACACCACCGATGTCTTCGAGCGGCGGACCGACCAGCAGGACCAGGTGGCCCGAATCGGGACCGACGCGCTCGTCGACACGCTCCTCGAGGGGCTCCTGGCCGAGCACACCCGCACCTCCCGCCCCGGGCTCGTCGAGCAGGTCCGGCGGCTGATGGGCAACCCGCCGGCCGGCTTCATCGGCGCCCTCGAGGCCATGAAGTACCGCCCCGACGCCAGCGAGGAGCTGCCGAAGATCTCGGTCCCGACCCTCGTGCTGGTCGGGGAGGACGACGGGCCTTCGCCGCCCGACGTGGCCCGGGCCATGCAGGAGCGCATTCCGGGGGCCGAGCTGGTCGTGCTGCCCCGCGCCGGCCACCTGTCGAACCTGGAGGCCGCCGACGAGTTCAACGCCGCCGTCGCCGAGTTCCTCGCCCGGCGGCTGTGAGACGGGGACTGGCCGCGGGCGCCCTAGCCCTCGCCCTGGTGGCGTGCAGCTCGGGCCCCGACGAAGTGACGACGGCCCAGCCCGAGCCTTCTGTGCCGACGACCGTGGCCCCGCCTGCGCCCTCCACGACCGCGCCACCGGCGCCGGCCGAGGCCCGCATGACGACCTACCGGGTCCCGGCCGGCTCGCGCCCCCACGACGTGGCCCCTGCGCCCGACGGGTCGGTCTGGTACACGGCCCAGTCCACCGGCGAGCTGGGCCGCCTCGACCCGGCCACGGGGGCCACCTCCCACATCGAGCTCGGCGCCGGCTCGGCCCCCCACGGGGTGATCGTGGGCCCCGACGGCGCGCCGTGGATCACCGACGGCGGGCTCAACGCCATCGTCCGGGTCGACCCCGCCACCCGCGAGGTGAAGCGCTTCCCGCTCCCGTCGGGCACGCGGAACGTGAACATGAACACCGCCGCCTTCGCCAAGGACGGCACCTTGTGGTTCACCGGCCAGGCCGGCTTCTACGGCCGGCTCGACCCCCGATCGGGCAGCGTCGAGGTGTTCGACGCACCCAGGGGGGCCGGCCCCTACGGGATCACCGTCACGCCCGCGGGCGACGTCTACTACGCCTCCCTGGCCGGCAGCCACATCGCCAGGATCGACACCGCCACCGGCCGGGCCACGCCCATCGACCCGCCCACCGCCCGCCAGGGCGCCCGCCGGGTGTGGTCGGACTCGACCGGGCGCATCTGGGTCAGCGAGTGGAACGCCGGGCAGGTCGGGCTCTTCGACCCTGCCACCGGCCGGTGGCAGGAGTGGAAGCTCCCCGGGAGCCGGCCCCAGGCCTACGCCGTCTACGTCGACGAGAAGGACAGGGTGTGGCTCAGCGACTTCGGCGCCAACGCCCTCGTGATGTTCGACCCGAAGACCGAGGCCTTCCGCTCCTTCGCCCACGAGTCGGACAACGCCAGCGTCCGGCAGATCCTCGGTCGCCCGGGCGAGGTGTGGGGCGCCGAGTCGGGTGCCGACCGCCTGGTGGTGGTGCGGGGGGCCTGACGGCGCGCCTACCTTCTGCCCGTGCCAACGCTGGGCCAGCGCATCGTCGAGCACCTCACCGTCAACGGGGCGTCGCTCGACGACGGCGAGCTGGCCGAGGCCCTCGGGGTGCAGCGGCAGGCGGTCACCGAGACCTGCCGCCAGCTCGAGGCCCAGGGCCTGGTCGTGCGCAACATGGCCGGCGGCACCCGGACGGTCCTGGTCGCGCCGCCCGTCGCCGGGCCGCGGCGCGTCGACCCGCCATCCCCGCCGAGCTTCGCCGCCCACGCCCGGGGCGTGCTCTCGGGCCGGTGGGGCACCACCTTGCAGCGGCGAGCCGTCGTCCTGCCCGGAGGCCACGCGGAGATCTTCGAGCTGGTGTCGGGCAACGGCCGGATCGTGGGCGACGTGGTCTGGCTGGCCGACCGGGGGGAGTCGCCGGAGGCCAAGTCGGCCGCCATCGCCGAATCCGTGCTCGTCGTCGGGCACGTGCCCAACGCCGACCGCCGGTTCCTCGTCTTCGGGCAGGACTGGGACGTCCTGAGCCGCTGGCTGGCCCGCTACCGGCCGCTCCTCGACGGCGTCGAGGTGTGGTTCCTCGACGGCGACCGCCTGGAGCGCGTGGCCTGAGCCGGCCTACGCCGGAACCCAGTGCCGCCAGGGCGGCACGGCGTTGACGAACCGCTCCACGGGCACGGTGCCCGAGTCGGTCTTGTTGTACGACCAGTCGTACTGCTTCTGGCGGTGGCGCTCGTCGAGGTAGGCCCGCCCGCCCCGGATGTCGAGCAGCTCGGCGATGAGCTCGGGCTCCACGGGGTCGACGGCGTTGGTGATGTGGGCCTCGAATTCCTCGGGGAACTGCTTGATGAGGCTGTCGAGCAGGACCTGCTGCTGGGTGGCCAGGTAGCAGCGGGAGCGGTCGGCCACGGTGCCGATCCGCTTGCGCACGACCCCCATGTCGTGCTCGGTGCCGTCCGAGGAGGCGATCTTGATCAGCCGCTCGGTCAGGTTCTCCCCGTCGAGCTTGCACGGCGAGCACTGCCCGCACGACTCCACGGCCAGGAAGCGGGCGGCGCCGGCGGCGACCGCGGTCATGTCGACGCTGTCGTCGAAGACGATGAACGCCCCCGACCCGAGCCCGCTGCCGATGGCGGCCAGGTGCTCGTAGGTGACGGGGGTGTCGAGCATGTCGCCGGGGATGATCCCCGTGGCCACGCCGGACATGACCGCCTTGATCCTCCGCCCGGGCAGCGGCCCGCCGCCGATCTCCTCGATGACGTCGGCCAGCGGCGTTCCCATGAGCACCTCGCCCACGCCGTGCTTCTGGGTGTAGCCGGTGACGGTGCACACCATGGTGCCCGGCGACTCCTGGGTGCCGACGGTGCGGAACCAGTCGGGGCCGCGGGCCACGATGCGGGGGACGTTGGCCAGCGACTCGGTGTTGTTCACCAGGGCCGGGGCGACGGGTGCGTCCTCAGGGGTCTCCCGGAGGCCCCGGCGGAAGGTGGGCACCACCCGGGGGAACGGGTAGCGCCCGTCGATCGTCTCCAGCAGGGCGCTCTCCTCGCCGTAGAGGTACTCGTCGGGGCCCTCGAAGACCTGGAGCTCGACACCTTTGCTCCAGCCCGCGTCCTCGACCTCCTCGACCGCGGCCCGCACCCGCTCCACCTCACCCGAGAACGAGCGCTTCATGCCGAAGACGACGAGGTCGGCGCCCACGGCGCGGGCCGCGATGAGGGCGCCCTCGACCACCTGGTAGGGGTTGCGGCGCAGGATCGTGCGGTCCTTGAACGTGCCCGGCTCGCCTTCGGCGGCGTTGACGATAACTGCTGACGGCGCCTCGGCGAGGCGGTTCTGGGCCACCGTCTGCCACTTCCGCCCGACGGGGAAGCCGGCACCGCCCCGCCCTCGCAGGCCCGAGGCGAGGACCCGCTCGATGATCTGCTCGGGCTCCATCTCCATGGCGGCGATGAGCCCCTTCCCACCTCCCCGGGTCACATGGTCTTCCAGCGAGATGATGGGGTTCGGGTGGAGCACCCGGTGTACGAGCGTCACGTCGGCCATGGTAGCCCATGTGTGAATGTGTTCACATTCACAAACCCTTTCACGAGGTCGACTCCACTGGCTAGAGTCCGCGGCCATGGAAATCGGACCGCTCGTCACCCGCGCAGTGCTCACCGTGGAGGAGGACGACAGCTTCCCGGAGGCTGCCATCTGGATGATGGAGCGGGGCGTGGGCTCGGCCGTCGTGCTCAACAGCGACGGGAAGCCCACCGGCATCATCACCGACCGCGATGCCCTCCGGGTGATCGCCAGGGGCGGCGACATGGGGAGCACCAGAGTCCGCGACGTCGTCACCCGGGGGCTCAAGACCGTGACCCCCTCCCTCGACCTCGTCGACGCCGCTCGGGTCATGCGCGACAAGGGCTTCCGCCACCTGGTCGTGGTGGAGGACAACGGCGAGCTGTTCGGCGTCTTCTCCATGCGGGACCTCGTCGTGGGCTTGCTCGAGGAGCGCGCCGCGGTCGCCTCGCCCTCCTAGATCAGGTGTGAGTGTGGGCGATTCGGTGCGGTATACGACCGCGAATCGCCCACTCAGCGGTAGGCGCGAGCTTGGAGCTCGAAGAGCTCGGCATAGTCACCCTGGGCGGCGACGACCGCCTCCTCGAGGGGCACGGGGTCGCCCTCCGGAAAGGGACGGCGGACCATGACCCGGCCCGGCGCTACGGCCACAGCGTCTCCGCCCGGGCTGCGGCCTCGACGATCGCCTCCCCGTCGAGGTCGGCCCGGGTCTCGGGGAGGTTGCGGGCCGGCCACTCCACCGCGATCGGGAGCGGTCCGGGGGGCGGCAACGGCGCCACCCAGTACCGCTGGTCGA
This sequence comes from Acidimicrobiales bacterium, assembly GCA_036260295.1. Lineage (GTDB taxonomy): Bacteria > Actinomycetota > Acidimicrobiia > Acidimicrobiales > AC-14 > CADCTB01. Next base: position 19,791 of record DATAAD010000103.1, read on the forward strand.
ACCGGGCCTGGGTGCCGCTGCCGGTCACGGGGACGACGGTGAGATCCGCGCCCAGGCGTACCGTCAGCGACTCCCCGGGGAAGGCCGCCGTCCCGCTCCAGCTCCGCCGGCGGCCGGTATCGAGGCTTCCGGATACCGGGTCCTCCCTGGTGCGGACGGTGACGCCGAGCTCGAACCCGTTCGGGTAGGCCACCACCCGGTCCACGGCGACCACCAGGGACGGCGCCCGGGCGACCACCACCAGGGTGGGGACGGGCCGGCCGAGCACGTGGTCGGGCGGCCCGGGATGAAGGCGGTCGGGCCGCGCCGGACGCTGTGGTTCGGGCGGGACGGGCAGGTCGCCCGCGTCGGTGGCGTCGTCCGGGAAGGCGAAGAGGTGGTCGTCGAGCTCCTCGTCGAAAGCCACGTCGGTCACGGTCAGCCGCCGGAACGGCACGCCCTCGTACCGGCTCTCCAGCCAGAGCAGGACGCCACGCTCGGCGTCCACGGCGAACCTCAGCTCGTCGGCACCCAGGGTGAGGCCGCGACCCCGCATGCCGGTGTCGGGACGGGGCCGGCCCCGGACGACGACGACCGGCCGGCCGAGCTCGACGTCTCGGCCGAGGACCTCCAGGTCGAGGATGGTGGGCAGGGCGAACGGGCGCACGAGGGGCGCGGCCGGGCCGAGGGACGGGTCGTGCTCGCCGCGATCGCTCACGCGGTACCCGCCGAACGGGATGGAGCTGCACATCCGGCTCCCGTCGGCGACGACGAGGATGCGCTGCCCGTGGGCGATGCCGAAGTCGACCCGGGACCGGTCCGGCTGGCGGGCCCACAGCTTCCACCGCGGATCGCGGTCCTCCGGGCCCGGCGCCCCCCGACTCGTCACCACCGATCCCGGCCGCACACTGCGGAAGAACGCCTCCTTGCTGCGCTCGCCGTCGACCCACTCCTCACCCTCGGCGCGCAGCGTCGTCCAGCGCTTGTCGCTGTCGTGCAGGAGGGCCAGGACCAGGGGCAGGTCGTCCGCCATCCGGCGAACGTTACGCCTGGACCTCCCTGCCCTCGAGGTCCTTCACCGCCGGGCCCTGGATGACCGCGCCGTCGCACGTGAAGCGGGAGCCGTGGCAGGGGCAGTCCCAGGTGGTCTCGGCCGTGTTCCAGGTGACGGTGCACCCCATGTGGGTGCAGACCGGCGAGACGGCGTGGACCGTGCCCTCGGGATCCCGGTAGACGGCCACCCGCCCGTCGGCCTGAACCAGGACCGCGGCCTCCCCCGGGGCCAGGTCGGCCACCGTGCGCGTCTCGGTCTTGAGCCGGTCGCCCACGAAGCGCTTGACCACGTTGGCGTTCTCCTTGACCAGCTCCTTCACCGACTGCCGGGGGTTGAGCCGGTTGGTGTCGAAGAAGGCGGCGTAGGCGCTCTCGCGGCCGGCGATGCGGTCGGCGAGCATCACCCCTGCCACCGAGCCGTTGCTCATCCCCCACTTCTTGAACCCGGTGGCGACCAGGTTCCGCTCCGAGCCCGGCGCCACGGGACCGACGAAGGGCACGTGGTCGACGGGCACGTAGTCCTGAGCCGACCAGCGGTAGTCGATGGACCGGATGGGGAACGTCTGGCGGGACCAGTCCTCGAGCGCCGCGTACCGCTGCCGGGTGTCGGGGTCCTGGCCCACCTTGTGACCCTCACCGCCCAGGACGACGACCTCCTCGCCGTCCATGCGGGCCGAGCGGACCGACCTGGTGGGCGTGTCGACCGACAGGTACATGCCCTGGGGCACGGGCCCGTCGAGCCGGGCGCTGACGGCGTAGCTGCGCGTCGGATGGGCGCGGGCGAAGAAGCCTCCCTCGTCGGAGAAGGGCAGGTGGGTCGCCTGGATCACGTACCCGGCGGTGAGGGTGCCGTGGTCGGTCTCGACCGTGCAGCGGTCTCCCTCCTCGTCGATCGACGTCGCCCGGGTCCGCTCGAACACCGAGCTGCCACCGCCGTCGATCGCCCGCGCCAGGCCGAGGCAGTACTTCCGAGGATGGAACTGGGCCTGGTCGGCGACTCGGATGGCCGCCTCCACCGGGTACGGGAGGTCGGTCTCGGTCGTGAACTCGGCCACCAGGCCGATGCGCTGAGCGGCGGCGACCTCGGCGGTGATCTTGTCGACCATGGCCGGATCGGTGGTGTAGGTGTAGGCCGGGCGCCGCTCGAGGTCGCACTCGATCCCGTGGCGGGCGGCCAGGTCGGCCACGGCGGCCATGCCGGCCAGGTTGGCCTCGGCGTACGTTCGGGCCCCCTCGTCGCCGAAGGCACTGGCCAGGTCGTCGTAGATCAGGCCGTGGAGGACGGTGAGCTTGGCCGTCGTGTACCCGGTGACCCCGGCGGCGACCGGTCCGGCGTCGACGACCACCACCCGCCGACCATGTTCCTTGAGCAGGGCGGCCGCGGTCAGGCCGGCGATGCCGGCACCGATGACGACCACGTCGGCCTCCATGTCGCCGTGGAGCTCGTGGAACCGGCCCGGCTCGGTCGTGCCCACCCACAGCGACGGGTTCGCTTCCTGCAGGCTTCCCATGGTCGTTGGGCCTACCCCTGTGTTCGGCCGGGCAACCGGCCGGAGGAGACTGCTTTCATGGACGTCTACGAGGCCATCGTGAACAAGCGGGGACACCCGCGACTCCGAGGACAAGGCCGTCGCCGAGGAGGACATTCACAAGGTCCTCCATGCCGCCCGCATGGCCGGGAGTGCCAAGAACCAGCAGGTCAACCGGCTTGTGGTCGTGACCGACGCCGGCGACCGCGGCGAGCTGGCCAAGTGCGGCAAGTTCGCCGACTGGGTCGACCGAGTACCCGTGATGCCGAGTACCCGTGATGATCGTCATCGTCATCCCCAAGGACGGCGGCAAGGTGGTCGACGTCGGCCGCATGGCCCAGAACATGCTCGTCACCGCCCACTCGCCGGGGCTGGCGTCGTGCCCGGTGACCTTCCACGAGGAGGCGCGGGTCCGGAAGCTCCTCGGCATCCCGGACGAGTACGAGGCTGCTATGGGCGTCGGGATCGGCCACCCCGCACCGCCGCGCGAGCAGAAGGACCCGTCACCCCGCATCCCCCTGGACGAGCTCGTCCACCGGGGGCGCTGGCAGGACTGAGGGAGAGGCCCAGGCCTCGGCCAGCAGCTCGAGGCTCCGCCGCCTCGTGTCGAGCCCGTGGGCCACGGTGCTCACCATGATCTCGTCGGCGCCGGTGTGGGCGACCAGCCCGTCGAGCGCGGCCACGACGGTCTCCGGCGAGCCGACGATGCGGTTGGACGGCAGGGCCCGGGCGACCGCGGTGTTCGGGTCGGCCGCCGCCTCCTCCGGGGACACGAGTGGCCCGAAGCGCCCGTAGCGGATGTGGTGGACCATGAGCATGCTCGGCCCCGCCTCCCACTGGGCTTCCTCGTCGGTGGCGGCGACCAGCACGCTGGCCGTGACGATCACGTAGGGCTGCTCCAGGACGGGCGAGGGGCGGAACGAGTCCCGGTACAGGGCGACCGCCTCCCGCGTGCCCCCCTGGTCGAAGTGGTGGGCGAACACGAACGGCAGCCCCAGCCGCCCGGCCAGCTGGGCGCTGAACCCGCTCGAGCCCAGCAGGAGGATCTGCGGCGTCGAGGTGGCGACCGGGGTGGCCGAGAACCGGTCCCACAGACCGCCCTCCCCTCGCCGGTCGCCCAGCAGGCCCATGAGGTCGAGCAGGTCGCGGGGGAAGTCCTCGGCGCCCAGGAGGTCCAGCGACCGTCGCAGGGCCAGGGCCGTCTCCTGGTTGGTCCCGGGCGCCCGGCCCAGCCCCAGGTCGATCCGCCCCGGGTGCAGGGCCTCGAGGGCGGCCACGTGCTCGGCCACCACGAGGGGCGCGTGGTTCGGCAGCATGATCCCGCCCGAGCCGATCCGGATGCGGGTCGTGCGGGCCGCCAGGTGGGCCATGAGGACGGGCGGGGTGGTGCTGGCCACCAGCGGCATGTTGTGGTGCTCCGCCACCCAGAACCGGTGGTAGCCCAGCTCCTCGGCCCGCTGGGCCAGCGTGGTGGTGGCGGCCAGGGCCTCGGCCGTCGTCCCGCCCGCGTTGACCACGGCCAGGTCGAGCACGGAGAGGGGAGGACGGACGATAGGCGTCGGGCTCATCGGTGGTCCAACACCGCGGGCGCCGGTTCGCTTCCGGTCGGCGACGCACGGCGCCCGCCGCCATCGGACCTACGAGCAGCCGCTGGTCGTCCCGCACCCCGTGCAGACGAAGCACGCCCCCGCCCGCTGCATGACGACGCCGCACTGGTAGCAGTAGGGCGCGTCGGAGGCGGCCGGGCTGTTGGCCAGCTGGTCGACGGGGCGAGGCGCGGGATCCGGCACCACCTCCGTGCCGGTGCTGGTGGGGGTGACCTGCTCCTCGACGCCCGGCAGGGTGGGCTGCATGCGCTCCTCGACCGTCAGGATCCCGAGGTCGGCCCGCTCCTCGGGCGACAGGTACTCCACGGCCAGGCGCCGGAAGATGTAGTCGACCAAGGAGCTGGCGAAGCGGATCTCGGCGTCGTCGGTGATGCCGGCCGGCTCGAAGCGCATGTTGGTGTACATGTCGACGAAGGCCCGCAGCGGCACCCCGTACTGCAGCCCATGGCTGACCGAGATGGCGAAGGCGTCCATGATCCCGGCCAGGGTCGAGCCCTGCTTCGCCACCCGCAGGAAGATCTCCCCCGGGCGCCCGTCGTCGTACTCGCCCACGGTGACGTAGCCGTGGCAGTCGGCCACCCGGAACGAGAACGTCTTGGAGTTGCGCATGCGGGGCAGGCGCTCCCGCACCGGCTGCTTGACCAGGACCGGCTGCACCACCGGCGCAGCCTCCTTCTTGGTCGTCGACAGCGGCTGGGCCACCTTGCAGTTGTCCCGGTAGACGGCGACCGCCTTGAGCCCCATGCGCCAGGCGTCGATGTGGAGCTGCTCCATGTCCTCGACGGTGGCCTCCTCGGGAACATTTACCGTCTTGGAGATTGCGCCCGAGATCCACGGCTGGACGGCGGCCATCATCCGGACGTGGCCCAGGTAGTGGATGACGTTGTCTCCCATCGAGCAGGCGAAGACGCTGAGGTGGTCGGCCGAGATGTGAGGCGCACCGAGGATGGACTTGTGCTCGTCGATGTAGGCCACGATCTCGTCGATCTGCCGCGGTGAATAGCCGAGGTGGCGAAGGGCGCGCGGCACGGTCTGGTTGACGATCGACATCGTCCCCCCGCCGACCAGCTTCTTGGTCTTGCACAGCCCCAGGTCGGGCTCGATGCCGGTGGTGTCACAGTCCATCATCAGGCCGATGGTGTTGTGGCTCACGAACCCGTTGGCCACATAGGTCACGTTGTCGGGCACCGAGAGGTCGTAGGTGAGCTCCTCGTCGCCCAGCTCGGCCGATGTCACCCTGTCGTAGAAGAACGACAGCAGGTGGCCGAGCTCCGGATCACCGGAGCGCGCGAACAACTCGGTGGCGATGCGACGGGACACGCGGCCCCGTGAGAGCTCCATGAGCAGCACCTTGCGTAGCCCGTCGTTGGCGGGAGCCAGTCGATCGACCAGGGCCCGGGTGACCGGGATGTAGTCGTAGCGACCGCCCTGGGTTGCCTCTCCGGTCGTCACAGCTGCGCCCTTCCGACCGCCGAGGAACCCGACCTCGGCCGACCAGCGGCCGGCATAGGACGAGCCGAGCAGGCGCAGCACGGCAATGGGCGCCTGGCCCCACCCCGTACGCGTGGTCTCGAGCTTGCGGGTGGTCGGGTAGCCCAGGGCGAGCAGGAGGCTCTGGACCTCGGACGCAAAGGCCAGCGACGTTGTGGAAAAGGTCGGAACTCCGGCGGTCACCGTGCCGTCGGCCTCGAACAGCCCCCGCAGGAAGGCCCGGTAGACCTCGGGGTCGTTGCTGTGGAGGACGGCATCGGGGATGTGCGGCGCGTACCCCTTGCCCGCGTGACCCTCGGACGGCGAGCGCTTGGCGAACCCGCATGCCTCCCACCAGAGGGTGAGCCGGACCGATGAGAAGGCGACCTCGGTGTAGCCCTGCTTCGGCGTCACCGTGGCGGCGACGTTGAACACGGCCTTGCCGAGGTGCTCGAGCCGCTCGACGACGTCGAAGTCGCCGTCGGCCACGCAGAACCGCAGCCCGCGGGAGTGCAGGGAGCCATCGCCCATGAAGTAACCGACCAGCTCGGCCAGCTCAGGGGTGACCGAGCGGGGGGCCTCGACGTGGTGCTCGCCGGTCCAGTACGCCTCTGGAAGTCCGGGAAGGGACACGGTCTGCGGCTCGCCGACGAGCTGACGGAGGGCGAGGGGAACCAGGTCGCCGGCGGCCATGTCGCCGAATCGCTTCCACTCCCAGGTGCCCGTGGCCTCGTCGACCACCCTGACACGGTGCTGAGTGGTGCCCTGGATGCCATAGCCACGCGCCGTCTGCACGTGGACGACCGGCTCCATCCCGTTGACGTAGAACTTCGTCGCCGTGCGCGGCCCGTCGTCGGTGGCGACCTGCACGCCGAGGTCCTGCCACTGCTCGCCGTCGGGGTCGCCCAGAGAACGGAGCCGAACAAGGCCACGGTCGGTGGCGACCAGGGACCCGCCCACCAGGCAACCGGTCGGTGCGAGCACGCTGGCCTGTGAGTTACGGACGCCCCAGTCCTCGGCCCACTCCACTGCGTGGTCCCACGCCTCCTGAGCGGCGCTGATCAGCTCACCGGTGCCGGCGACCGGCTCGATCTTGGTCGCCTCGTCACGGTGCATGCGCAGCACCCGGTTCATGGGCTCGCGGTTCTCCGTGTAGCCGGCGAACGGGCCCATGCGGGCCGCGGTGCGGGCGGAGGTGGCGTAGGCGTGCCCGGTCATCAGCGACGTGACCCCCGCGGCCCACGTCCGCCCCGCGTCGGAGTCGTAGGGGATGCCGAGGGCCATGAGCATGGCGCCGAGGTTGGCGTAGCCCAGCCCGAGCTGGCGGAAGCGACGGGCGTTGTCCCCGATCTTCTCGGTGGGGTAGTCGGCGTTGCCCACGAGGATCTCCTGGGCGGTGAAGACCACCTCGACCGCGGCCTTGAACCCGTCGACGTCGAACGTCCCGTCCTCGGCGAGGAACTTGAGCAGGTTGAGGCTGGCCAGGTTGCACGCCGAGTTGTCGAGGTGCATGTACTCACTGCAAGGGTTCGAGCCGTTGATCCGGCCGGTGTTGGCCGCGGTGTGCCAACGGTTGATGGTGGTGTCGAACTGCATGCCCGGGTCGGCGCACTCCCACGTGGCCTCGGCGATCTGGCGGAAGAGCTGGCGGGCCTTCACCGTGCGGACCGGCTGGCCGGTGGTCACCGCCCGAAGGTGCCAGTCGGCGTCGTCGAGGACGGCCTGCATGAACTCGTCGGTGACCCGGACCGAGTTGTTGGCGTTCTGGTACTGGGTGGAGTGGCTGTCCTTGCCGTCCAGGTCCATGTCGAAGCCGGCGTCGCGCAGCACGCGGGCCTTGCGCTCCTCGACGGCCTTGCACCAGATGAAGTCCTCGATGTCGGGGTGGTCGGCGTTGAGGATGACCATCTTGGCGGCGCGCCTGGTCTTGCCGCCCGACTTGATGGTGCCGGCCGAGGCGTCGGCCCCCCGCATGAAGCTGACCGGGCCCGACGCCGTCCCGCCCCCCTTGAGCTGCTCGTAGGACGACCGGATGTTGGACAGGTTGATCCCGGACCCGGACCCGCCCTTGAAGATGGTGCCTTCCTCGACGTACCAGTTGAGGATCGACTGCATGGTGTCCTCGACGGCGAGGATGAAGCACGCCGACGCTTGTTGCGGCTCTCCGTTGACGCCGATGTTGAACCAGACGGGGGAGTTGAAGGCCGCCTTCTGGGTGACGACGAGGTGCTTGAGCTCGGCCCGGAAGGACTCGGCCTCGCTGTCGTCGACGAAGTACCCGTCCTTGACGCCCCATGCGGTGATGGTGTCGACCACCCGGTCGACGACCTGGCGGAGCGACTGCTCCCGGACCGGCGACCCAAGCCGGCCGCGGAAGTACTTCTGGGCCACGATGTTGGACGCGTTCTGGGACCAGCTCGCGGGGAACTCCACGCCCAACTGCTCGAAGGCCACCACGCCGTCGCGGTAGTTGGTGATCCGCGCGTCCCGCCGCTCCCAGACCACCTCGTCGTAGGGGTCGACCCCCTCGGTGGTGAAGTGCCGGCGGATGCCGATCCCCGTCTGCTCCGGCGCCATCGCCATACGGCAAGCCTCCCGATCGAGTATTGGTGAGGGCGCGGCAGACCACAACATGTTGTGGTGGGTGCCCGCTCCGCCCCCAGGGGAAGGAATTACATCACCGTCATTCTACCGTGTCAACAACCGTTCGGCAGGACGGGCCGACCGTACGCAGGCGGCCCTGTGGACCGCTAGGGGAGCAACCCTGTGGACTCAGCCCGGGGCGGGAGGAAGCGGGGGCGGGGGATCGCCCTTGGCCAGGGCCAGGACCTCGCGCTCGAAGTCGCCGGGGTCCTCGAAGCCCTTGTAGACGCTGGCGAACCGGACGTAGGCCACCTCGTCGAGGGCCCGCAGTCGCTCGAGGACGATGGCGCCCACCCGGGCGCTGCTCACCTCGGCCCCCTCCAGCCGGAGCGTCTCCTCGACCTCGGCGGCCAGGACCTCGAGCTCCTCGGGACCGACCGGGCGGTTCTTGGCCGCGGCCTTGACCCCGGCGACGACCTTGGCCCGGCGGAACGGCTCCCGGAGGCCCGACCGCTTGACGACGACGAGCGCCACCTCCTCGATCCGCTCGAAGGTGGTGAAACGGCGCCCACAACCGAGGCACTCGCGCCGGCGCCGGATGGCCACCCCCTCGTCGGCCAGCCGCGAGTCGACGACCTTGTCGTCGAGGCTGGAGCAGTTCGGGCACCGCACGCTCCGACGGTACCCGCCGCCCTGCAAAGGAGCGGTGCCGGTGGCAGCATGGTCCCCGTATGGCGGAGGCGGAACGGAGGCGCCCATGGTTGTCGGCCCGCTGTTGCTCGGCATCGGCATCGGTCTTCTCGCCGGCCAGCTGCTGGCCGGGTTCCTCATCGGGCTCGGCGCCGGCATCACGCTTTCCTCCGTCATCGGTTCACGCCGGGCCAAGGAGCGCCCGGGCCGGCCGGTGACCTAAGCGGGGGCCGGCAGCACCAGCCGTTCCCCGGCGACGAGGACCGGGCTGCCGTGGGCCGAGACGAGCTGGGCGACGAGGGGTCGGGGGTCTTCGCCCGCCCGCATCCGGCTGGCGATGCCCCAGAACGTGTCGCCCGGCTGGACGACGTAGACGGCGGCGGGGGCTCCCGGGCGTTCGGAGGCGGAGAGGGGACCACCTCCGAACGACGCCAGGAGGCCGTGGACGACGAGGATCAGCGCGGCCAACCCGCTGGCCACGACGAGAAGGGCCGCCACCCGCCGCCGCCGGTAGGTGGCCGCCCGACGACAGGAAGGCCGCGAGCGGACGACGGGGCCGGTGCGCACGGTGACGAGGCGGCCGAGCTCGCCCGGCGAAGCATGGGCGACCGCGGTCATCGGAGATGCCCTCCTCGGGAACGTGTGTTCGGCACGCTTCGTACTAGACCACGAACGAGAGTTCGCCGTCAAGGAAGAATGTCGAACATATGTTTGCATCTCGACCACTTCGGCCGTATGGTGTGCGCGTGACCTCCAACCTGACCGAACGCCAGCGTGGGATCCTCGACTTCATCGCGTCGGAGACCCAGCAGCGGGGCTACCCCCCCTCGGTGCGCGAGATCGGCGAGGCCGTGGGCCTCACGTCGACCTCCACGGTGCACGCCCACCTCGCCACCCTCCAGCGCCTCGGCTACCTCCGGCGAGATCCGACCAAGCCGCGGGCCATCGAGGTGCGCTACGACCAGGGATCGGGCGCGTCGGGCGAGCGCCGGCCGGCCCGCCACATCCCACTCGTCGGCGACGTGGCCGCGGGCACCGACGTGCTGGCCCAGGAGAACGTCGAGGAGCTCCTCCCGCTGCCGGCCGACTTCACGGGCGACGGGCCCGTCTTCATGCTGCGGGTGCGGGGCGACTCGATGATCGACGCGGGGATACTCGACGGCGACTACGTGGTCGTCCGCCAGGAGAGCGAAGTTCGCAAGGGCGACGTGGTGGTGGCGGGCATACCGGGCGAGGAGGGCACGGTGAAGACCTTCACCCGCAAGGGCAACAAGGTCGTCCTCGTTCCGGCCAACTCCCGCCTCTCCCCGATGGAGTTCGACCCCGCCGACGTCAGGATCTACGGCAGGGTGGTCACAGTGGTCCGCCGGCTCTGAGCCCGGCGCAGGCCGGTGGCCGAGGTGGCGGCACCGGTGCCGACCACGAGGACGACCGCGGCGGCGACCACGACCAGGCTCCGAGTGTCCTTCGCCGTCCCCACCGGGAGCGGGTGCGGCGCAGCCACCTCGGGCGAGTCGGCGGACTGGGCCGAGCCGGGCGCCACGGTGGTGGAGGTCGAGGGTGGAGCCTCCGGCGCGGTGGTCGTGGTCGGCTGTGTGGCAGGGGGCCGCGTGGTCGCGGCGCGCGGCGCGGTGGTCCGGGACGTGGAGGGAGCGCGGGTGCTCGGCGGGGCGGCGGCGGCCGCGGCCCCGGGGTCGGCGCCCACCGCGGCGGCCAGGTTCAGGCGGCCCTGGCACCCCCGCCCGCACGAGGCCCCCTTGTCGAGCGTGGCCAGCAGGCGGTTCACCGCGGCCGCGGGGGGAAGTCCCTGGGCCAGCAGGAGGGCGACGGCACCGGCCACGTGGGGTGCGGCCATCGACGTGCCCGCGGCGGCGGCGTAGCCGCTGCCGCCCCCGGCCAGGGTGAAGGTGGAGATCACGTTGCTGTCCGGGCCTCCCGAGCCGGCCCCACCGGGGGCGACCAGCCCCCACTTGGCGTTGCCCACCGAGCTCGAGTACGACGGGACGTTGCCCGAGCGGTCGGTCGCGCCGACGACGAGGGCGTTCACGTTCCCGTAGTTCTCGCTGCCGAGCTCCCCCCAGCCGGCCGCGTAGTTGCCCGAGGCCAGCACGGGCACCGCGCCCTTGCTCCAGGCGTAGTCGATCCCGGTGCGCAGCGGGGTCCCCAGGGCGTTCGACACCAGGAAGTTGGGATCCCCCAGGCTCAGGTTGACCACCCGGGCGCCGTTGTCGACCACCCACTTTATGCCGTTGTTGATGTCCTCGACCCGGCCCTCGCCGCTGGTGTTCAGGACCCGGGCCACGGCCAGGCGGGCGTCGGGGGCCACGCCCGCCACCCCGCGCCCGTTGCCGGTGGACGCCGCCGCGATCCCGCTGACGATCGTCCCGTGCCCGTGGGCGTCCTGCCCGCCGCCGCCGACTGCGCACGGCCGGCCCACGCAATCGGCGGTCACCGCCACCTTTCCGGCCAGGTCGGGGTGGCTCACGTCCACGCCGGTGTCGACGATGCCGATGGTGACCCCGCCTCCCGTGGACCGGGTCCAGGCCTGGGGCGCGCCGATCTGGGTCAACGACCACTGCCGGGAGAAGTAGGTGTCGTTGGTCGCCGAGGCCGGCCCGGCCGTCCCGGCCACCAGGGCCACGACCGCCAGGGCGACCGCCACCAACCGTCGCACCGGGGTCATCCCCGTTCGAGCACCGTGCGCAGGACGCCGTAGACCGTCTCGACGTCCGCCCGGGTGACCCGCTCGGCGGCGCTGTGGGCGACGCTGGGGTCGCCGGGGCCGAAGTTGGTGGCGGGGACGCCTCGGGAGGCGAAGCGGGCCACGTCGGTCCAGCCCAGCTTCCCGTAGGCCACGCCGCCGCTGGCCGCCAGCACGGCCTGCAGCAGCGGGTGCCTCAGCGACGGCAGCGCGGCCACGGCCATGTCCGTCACCTCGAACTCGTCGACCTCTCCGACGACGGACCGCACGTGGGCCTCGGCCTCGGCCGGCGAGCGGTCGGGCGCGAACCGGTGGTTCAGGGTGACCGTCGCCCGGTCGGGCACCACGTTGTTGGCCACTCCCCCGCCGATGCGCACGGCCTGGAGCCCCTCCCGGAAGTGGCACCCGTCGATCGTCACCTGCCGGCCCTCGTAGGCCGACACGGCAGCGAGCAGCGGCGCCAGCCGGTGGATGGCGTTGCGGCCCATCCACGCCCGCGCCGTGTGGGCCCGTTCCCCGTTCATGGCCACCTCGACCCGCATGGTGCCCTGGCAGCCGGCCTCGACCCGGGCCGAGGTGGGCTCGGCCAGCAGGGCGGCGTCGCCCTCCAGCAGGTCGGGACGCTCCCGGAACAGGCGCTCGATCCCGTTGTACCGGGCGTCGATCTCCTCGCACTCGTAGAACACGTACGTGGTGTCGACGGCCGGCTCCGCGACGGTGCGGGCCAGCTCGGCCAGGACAGCCACGCCGCTCTTCATGTCGCAGGACCCGAGGCCCCACAGCACGTCGCCCTCGATGCGGGCCCGCTCGTTGCCGTTGGGCGGCACGGTGTCGGTGTGACCGGCCAGGACCAGACGGGACGACCGGCCCAAGGCAGTACGGGCGACGAGGTTGTCGCCCACCCGCGTCAGCGACAGCCACGGGACCGGGGCCAGCATGCCCTCGAGGTGGTCCGTCACCGCCCCCTCGTGATGGCTCACTGAGGGGATATCGACCAGCTCGGCCGTCAGCTTGAGGAGGTCGACCACCTCACGCGCCGGAGGCGCCGTGCTGGCGGAGCAGCGTCTCCAGCTGACCCTTGTCGTGGCGCTCGCCCTCGACCAGGCGGCGGATGACCAGGGCGCAGGGCAGCCCGAACTCGCCGCCCGGGTACGACCGCGGCCGGGTGGCGGTCACGGCCACGCTCCACGGCGGGATCTCACCCCGGCCCAGCTCCTCGCCGGTCTCGGCGTCGATGACCGGGATCGACCGGGAGAGGATCAGCCCCGCCCCCAGGACCGACCCCTCGCCGACGCGCGCCCCCTCGGTGACCATGCACCGGCTCCCGATCAGGCAGTCGTCGCCGACCATCACCGGCGCGGCCTGGGGCGGCTCGAGCACGCCACCGATGCCGACACCGCCGGATAGGTGCACCCGGGCGCCGACCTGGGCGCACGAGCCGACGGTGGCCCACGTGTCGACCATGGTCTCCGCCCCCACCCGGGCGCCGATGTTGACGTAGCTGGGCATGAGGACCGCGCCCGGCTCGATGAACGAGCCCCAGCGGGCCGACGCCCCGGGCACCACCCGGACGCCCGCCTCGACCCAGCCCCGCTTGAGCGGGATGCGGTCGGCGAACTCGAAGGGACCGATGTCCATGGTCTCGATGGCGGACAGCCGGAAGAGCAGGAGGATGGCCTGCTTCAGCCAGGTGTGGACCACGACCTCGCCGGTGTCGGCGTCGACCTCGGCCACCCGGGCCTCGCCGCAGTCGAGCAGGGCCACCGCCTCGCGGACGACGGCCAGGGCGTCGTGGTCGTCGGGCGTGAGCTGGGTGCGGCGCTCCCAGAGCTCGTCGATCTCGGCCTGCAGGTCAGCCATGGCCCGGGAGGGTAGCCCCCCGGCGGGCGGCGGCGTGGAGCGACTCGGGGGTGAACACGCCGAGCAGCCGGCCGTCGCCGACGACCCCCACCCAGCCGGCGTCGGACAGCAGCAGGGCGTTCGACACGTCCTTCAGGGTGGCGCCCGCGCCCACGACAGCCGGCACCGGCCGGCACCGCTCGCCCACCGTCCCGTCACCCGCGGCCTCGGACAGCCGCAGCTCCCCGACCAGCCGCCCGTCGCCGTCCACCACGGCCGCCCACGGTGCCCCCACCAGCCGACCCCGCGCCTCGGGCAGCGACAGTCCGGCCGGCACCGTCGCCGGCTGCTCCAGCGCGTCCACGTCCACCGGGATGACGCCTAGCCGCTTGAGACCGCGGTCGGCGCCCACGAAGTCGGCCACGAAGGGCGACGCCGGCCGGCCCAGGACCTCCGCCGGCCGGCCGTACTGCTCGAGGACACCCCCCTCGCGCAGCACGGCGATGCGATCGCCCAGGCGCACGGCCTCGTCGATGTCATGGGTCACGAACACCACGGTCTTGCCCACCTCGGCCTGCAGGCGAAGGAACTCCCCCTGGAGCCGGTCACGGGTGATGGGGTCGATGGCCCCGAACGGCTCGTCCATCAACAGCACGGGCGGGTCGACGCCGAGCGCCCGGGCCACCCCCACCCGCTGGCGCTGCCCACCGGAGAGCTGGTGCGGGTAGCGCCGCCCGTACCGCGCCGGGTCGAGGCCGACCAGCTCGAGCAGCTCGTCCACCCGCCTGCGGATGCGGTCCTTGTCCCACCTGAGGAGGCGGGGGACGGTGGCCACGTTGTCGGCGACGTTCAGGTGGGGGAAGAGGCCGACCTGCTGGATCACGTACCCGATCCTCCGGCGCAACAGGACCGGGTCGGCAGCGGTAACGTCCTCCCCGCCGAGGAAGATGCGCCCGGAAGACGGCTCGACGAGGCGGTTGACCATCTTCAACGTGGTCGTCTTCCCGCACCCCGAGGGCCCGACGAGCATGCAGATCTCGCCTTCTCCGACGTCGAGATCGAGGGCGTCGACGGCGACCTGGCCGTTGTCCCACCGCTTCGTGAGGGACTCGAGGCGGATCATGCGAGGGGTAGTCTGCCTGCGGTGCCCGACCCCTGGCTGCGATGGGACTGGGTGCGCGACCACACGGACGACATCCTCGCCGCCACCCGCCAGCACGTGGAGCTCACGCTTCTCGCCGTCGCCATCGGCCTGCTCCTGTCCTTCCCGCTGGCGCTCGTTGCCCGGCGCTGGCGACGCACCACCGGACCGATCCTCGGGTTCACCGGGGTCCTCTTCACCATCCCGTCGCTGGCCCTCTTCGCCCTGCTCGTTCCCTTCACCGGCCTGTCGAGGACCACGGCGGAGGTCGGGCTGGTCGCCTACACGCTGCTGATCCTCGTGCGCAACATCGTGGCCGGCCTCGAAGGAGTGCCCGCCGAGGTGAAGGAAGCGGCCCACGGCATGGGCTTCCGGCCCCTCGGGCAGCTGCTGCGGGTCGAGCTCCCGCTGGCCGTGCCCGTGATCACGGCAGGCATCCGCATCGCCACGGTCACGACCATCGGCCTGGTGACCGTCACCGGCCTCATCGGCCAGGGCGGGCTGGGGGCGTTCATCATCGAGGGCATCAACCGCGACTTCCGGACGCCCCTCGTCGTGGGCTCCGTGCTCTCCGTCGCCCTCGCCGTGGTCGCCGACGTCCTCCTGGCCGGCGCCGCCCGCCTCCTCGCCCCCTGGGCCCGGCGGTGAGCCTGCCGGCCGACGTCGTCACGTGGTTCACGACGGCCGAGCACTGGCGGGGCGACTTCGGCGTGCCCCACCGCCTGGCGGAGCACGCGGCCATGTCGGGAGCAGCCGTCGTGGCCGCCATGGTCGTCGGCCTGCCCCTGGGGATCTGGCTCGGCCACCGCGGGCGGGGCGGGGCGGTCGCCGTCAACCTGGCCAATGTGGGACGGGCCATCCCCTCCCTGGCCATCCTCGCCCTCACCCAGCAGGCCATCGGCCTCAGCGGCTGGCCCGGCTTCGGCGCCCGGCCCGCGTTCGTGGCCCTCGTCGCCCTCGCGGTCCCACCCCTCGTGACCAACGCCTACGTGGGCATGCGCGGCGTGGAGCCCGACGTGGTGGAGGCGGCGCGGGGTATGGGGATGACGGGAGGCGAGCTGCTGTGGCGGGTGGAGCTTCCCATCGCCCTCCCCGTGGTGATGGCCGGCCTGCGCACTGCCGCCGTCCAGGTGGTGGCCACGGCTAGCCTCGCCGCGGTGATCGCGTGGGGTGGGCTGGGGCGTTTCGTCGTCGACGGGTTCGGCCAGCGGGACAACGCCCAGATCGTGGCCGGCGCCGTCCTCGTCGCCCTCATGGCCCTCGTCACCGAGCTGGCCCTGGGCTGGGTCCAGCGGGCGGTGGTCTCGGAGGGGCTGCGCCCCGGCCGGGAGCGGGTGGAGCAGGCACCGGCGGTCGTGACCGCCTGAGAAGAGGAGGACCATGCTGCGTTCAATGCCGGCCCGAGCCCTGGTGGCCCTGCTGCTCATGTCGTCGGCGGCCGCGTGCGGGTCGGGCGACGAGAGCGCCGATCCCGCCACCAAGACGGTCGTGGTCGGGGCGGCGCCGTTCTCCGAGAGCGAGATCGTGGCCCACATGTACGCCGGTGCCCTGGAGAACGAGGGCTACCGGGTCAGCGTGCGCAAGGGACTGGGGCAGCGGGAGATCTACCTGCCCGCCCTCCAGGAAGGTGGGGCCAACAACGGGATCGACCTGGTGCCCGAGTACGTGGGCACGCTGCTGGAGTTCGTGAACCGGAACGCCGGCGAGGCGAGCGGCAACGTCGACGAGAGCGTGACCAAGCTGCGAGCCCGCCTCGAGGGCATGGGCCTGGTCGCCCTCGACCCCTCCCCCGCCGCCGACCAGAACGCCTTCGCCGTCACCAAGGCCACGGCCGACCGGTTCCGGCTCAAGAAGCTCTCCGACCTGGGGCCGGTCGCCGGCCAGATGACGCTCGGCGCCGGGGCCGAGTGCCCCACCCGGCCGTTCTGCCAGCCCGGCCTCGAACGGACCTACGGGCTGAAGTTCAGGGCCTTCCGGGCCCTGGACTCCGGAGGGCCCCGGACGGTCGAGGCCCTGAGGTCGGGCGACATCGACGTCGGCCTGGTGTTCACCAGCAGCGCGGCGGTGGCCGATCCGAACCTCGTCGTGCTCGAGGACGACAAGAAGCTCCAGACGGCGGACAACATCATCCCGGCCATCCGCGCCGACGTGGTCGACGACAACATCCGCGACGTGCTGAACAGAGTGTCGGACGAGCTGACCACCGCCGACCTCATCCAGCTCAACAAGCGGGCCGACATCGACAAGCAGGACCCCGAGGCGCTGGCCAGGGAGTGGCTCCAGCAGCACGGCTTCACCAAGAAGTAGTGGCCCGCCGGTGGCCGGCGGCCGCGTTCGCGCTCCTGCTGGCCGCCGGCTGCACGGGCTCCGGCAGCCCCGACGTCGATCCCCTCGCCGAGGCCCCGCCGACAACGGCCCGGGCGGCCGGCGGCTACGGGGAGCCCGCCGTCCTGGGCGAGATCGCCGACCGGGCCGTGGCCGAGAGCAGCGGCCTCGCCGCCTCGCGCCGCAACCCCGGCCTGCTGTGGACCCACAACGACTCCGACGACGCCCCCCTCCTGTACTGCCTCGACCTCGAGGGCGCCAGCTGCGGCAGGTGGCGGGTCACCGGGGCCGAGGCCTTCGACTGGGAGGACATGGCCGCGGGGCCCGGCCCCCAGGCCGGCGAGCCCTACCTGTACGTGGGCGACATCGGCGACAACCTCGACCAGCGCCGCGAGGTCGTGGTCTACCGGGTCCCCGAGCCCGAGGCCCCGGCCGACTCGCCGTCGGCGGCCACGGCACCGGCCGAGGCCCTGCGCCTGCGCTACCCCGACGGGCCGCACAACGCCGAGGCCCTGCTCGTCCACCCGGCGACCGCCGACCTTTACGTGATCGCCAAGGATGCCCAGTCGGCGGGGGTGTACAAGGCCAGCGCCCCCCTGGAGGCGTCGAGGGTGGCGACGATGGTTCGGGTCGGCGCCATCCGGCTCGGCGCGGGCACCCGGGGCCTGGAGCAGGTGACCGGCGGCGACATCTCGCCCGACGGCCGCCGGGTGGCGGTGTCCACCTACGGCCAGGGCTACGAGCTGGAGCTGCCCCAGGACGCCGCCGCCTTCGACGACATCTGGGCCGGGGCGCCGGTCCCCGTGGTCCTGGGCACGAGGATCCAGGGCGAGGCCATCGCCTACCGGCTGGACGGCCGGGCCCTGCTCACCACCAGCGAGGTCGCCCCGTCACCGCTGCTGCAGGTCGAGCGCCGGTGAGCTACTCGGTGGCCCGGACGTCGAGGCCGGCGGCGGCCAGCCGGGCTTCCAGCACCTGGCGCTGCTCCCCGCTCATCTCGCCGCGCGCCCCCTTGGGCACCTCGACGTCGAGGAGGTCGGCGGCCACGATCAGCGACTCGTCGTAGCTGTAGAGGTCGA
Organism: Acidimicrobiales bacterium; assembly: GCA_036260295.1. Classification (GTDB taxonomy): domain Bacteria; phylum Actinomycetota; class Acidimicrobiia; order Acidimicrobiales; family AC-14; genus CADCTB01. Next base: position 37,787 of record DATAAD010000103.1, read on the forward strand.
GCTCGAAGGCGTCCTGGTCGTCGGACGGGGTGTCGAGGCGGCGGCGCAGCTCCCGCAGGCGCTCGGCCAGCCGCTGGCGCTTGTCGTCGAGATCGCTCAGTGTGTCTCCTCGCCGGTCTCGGTGTGAGCCTTCTGGTCGGCGCCCTCGCCGCCGAAAGGCGGCCTCGCCGGATGGCCCCCGCCGGCTGCGAGCCGGCATTCCCCGGAGGGGCCCGGGGGAGGGCCTGCCCTCCCTGCTACTCGTTGTCCCCGTAGTCGTGGAGATCCCCGAAGCGGGCCTTCACGTTGCGCTCGCTGGTGACGAACAGGTCGGCGATCTCCTGCCACGTCGTGCCCTCCTTGAGGGCCGCCTCCACCAGGTTCCGGGTCACCGCCTCCAGGTAGCTGCGCGCCGCGTTGGTGGCCGCGATGCGGGTGGCCGCCGGTTGGGACGTGTCGGTGATCTGGTCGACCAGGGAACGAAGGCCGACGATGGATTCGGACTCGGCGGGCATGGGCGCCAATCGTAGGCTGGCCGCACCCATGGCCCGCTCTCGATCGCTCGTCGCCGGCGTCGACGTGGCCACGGCCGACGTCCGGGTGGCGGTCGCCGACGGCTCCGGGGAGATCCTGGCCCGGGCGTCGGCGCCCCTGGCCCCGCCCCACCGTCCCGACCCGGGCGTGTCCGAGCAGGACGCCCGCTCGTGGTGGCCGGCGGTCGCCGACGGCTTGCGGCGGGCCCTGTCCGACGTCGACGGGGACGTCGTGGCCGTAGCGGTGTCGGCCACGTCGGGGACGGTCGTCCTGGCCGACGCCCCAGGCGAGCCCTTGGCGCCGGCGCTGCTCTACGACGACCGCCGGGTGCCCGCCCCCCAGCGGTGGGACTGGCTCCTCGCCCACTGTGACGCGCCTGAGGCCGCAGCCCACGCCTGGCACGCCTCCGACTTCGTCGTCCGCCGGCTCACCGGCACCCCGCCGCCCACCGACTGGAGCCATGCCCTCAAGACCGGGTACGACCCGGGCGACCGTCGCTGGGGCCCGGCGGGCGACGCCGCCGCCCTGCGCCCCGAGGTCGCGGCCCCGACGTCGGAGGGGGGCACGGTGGGCGACCAGGCCGCGGCCGAGACCGGCCTCCCGGCCGGCTGCTCGGTACGCCTGGGCATGACCGACGGGTGCGCGGCCCAGGTGGCGGCCGGCGCCGACCGCCCGGGGCGGTTCGTGACCGTCCTGGGCACCACCCTGGTGGTCAAGGGCGCCGGCGACCGGCGCATCGACGACCCGCCCTCGGGTGTCTACAGCCATCGCCACCCCGACGGCTGGTGGCTCCCGGGCGGGGCGTCGAACACGGGCGGAGGATCCCTCACCTCGCGGTTCGAGGGCGAGCGGCTGGACGAGCTCGACCGGGAAGCCGAGCGGCACGGGCCGGCGAAGACCGTCTGCTACCCGCTTGCGGGGACAGGAGAGCGGTTCCCGTTCGTCGCCGAGGACGCCGAGGAGGTCTGGACCGGCGCGCCTGCGGACCGGGCCGAGGCCTATCGGGCCGTCCTGGAGGGGGTGGCCTTCCTGGAGCGGCTCGGCTACGAACGGCTGGGCGCGCTGGGCGCCCCGCTCCACGCCCCGTTGCGCAGCGCCGGCGCGGGAAGCAGGAGCCGGTTGTGGACGGCCGTCCGGGCGACCGTGCTGAACGTCCCCGTCGTGACCACGGCCAGCGCCGACACCGCCTTCGGGGCCTGCGTGCTGGCCGCGGCGGGGACCGTCCACCCGACCCTCGGGGCGGCGACCGACGCCATGGTGTCGACCGGCGGCCCGGAGGTGGAGCCGGTCGAAGCCGAGCGCGACCGGCTGGACGAGAGCTACGCCCGCTTCGTCGACGTCCTGGCCGAGCGGGGGTGGCTGCCATGGCGCGGATGAGCTGGGCCGCGGCCACGGCCGAGGTCGCCCGGCGCGACCCGGCCTTCACCGCGGTCATCGAGCGCGCCGGCCCGGCCCGGCTGCGGACCCAGGACCCCGACGGCCGGTTCGGCGCCCTGGTCCGGGCCATCGTCTACCAGCAGCTGGCCGGCCGGGCGGCGGCGGCCATCCACGGCCGGGTGCGGGCTCTCGTCCCGGGCCCGCTCACGCCGGAGTCGCTGCTCGCCGTCCCCGAGGACGCCCTGCGGGCCGCCGGACTGTCGGCGGCCAAGACGGCCTCGGTGCGCGACCTGGCGACCAAGGCGGCGGCCGGCGACCTGGCCCTCGCCAAGCTCGGCCGGATCTCCGACCACGAGATCGTGGCCCGGCTGAGCACCGTCCGGGGCATCGGGCGGTGGACGGCGGAGATGTTCCTGCTCTTCGAGCTGCGCCGGCCCGACGTCTGGCCGACCGGCGACCTGGGCGTGCGCGAGGGGTGGCGCCTGGCCCACGGGCTCGACGCCCAGCCGACGCCGGCCGAGCTGGCCCTGTTGGGCGAGCCGCTCCGGCCCATCCGGTCGGTCGCCGCCTGGTACTGCTGGCAGGCCGTCCACATCGCCCGCGGCGAGCTGTGACCGGCCGCCCGGCGGCGCGTACCCTGTCACCGATGCGCGAGGAGCCGGCCCCGGCTGAGACCGCCCAGCAGGCGGCCACGCGGTGGGTGAAGGCGGTCATGGACGACGGGGACCTCCTCGCGGCCTGGCCCCTGACCGACCCGGTCCTGCGCCTCGTCCTGGCCCAGGACTGGGTCTGGACCCATCGCCATCACCCGATGATCGGGCACGATCGGAGCTGGGACGAGGTGGCCCGCGGCCTGGCCGCCGTCCCTCCCGACCACGAGCTGTGGGACGCCTTCGCCGAGGAGCTGGTGCAGCGGTGGCGCAAGATCTGGGCCGGGTTCACGTCGAGCACGTGGGTAGCGTGGGACCAGCCCGAGGTGGTGAGCGTGGACCTCGAGATGGTCACCTTCCTCGAGAGCGACGACGGCGGCCCGGTACGGTTCGAGCCCGGGCGCTCGGCGCTGGCCCGCCGCTTCGCCGTCCGCCACACCGACGAGGGGTGGCGGGTGGCCAGCGTGAACGGGGACCAGCTCTTCGTCCCGGGGTGGCCGCCGTCCCTGGAGGTCTAAGGAGGCCGGGTTCGGGGAACAACTGGGCTGACAGGCACGTTGTTAATGGGACGGCCTCAGCCAGATGGCCACCCGAACCACGAGCGGCGAGAGCACAGGCCGAACCATGACATCCAGCACCGCGTCTGCCATCCCCCACGTCGACGACGACTTCCTCCTCGGCCAACGCCGTGAGCTCACCGGTCGGCGGGCCGCCTACCGAGAGCAGGTGGAGCGCCTCGCAGCCGCGGCCGACGAGCTGGCCCAGGCTCAGGCCGGGGAGGCGCCGGATCTCGGCGACGACGAGGGGTTCGCCGAGGGCGACTCGCTCCACGTGGAGCGCGACCGCGTCCTTTCGCTGACCGCCGTCGCCAGGCGGCGGATCGACGAGGTCGACGCCGCCCTCCACCGCCTCGACGCCGGCACGTACGGTGCATGCCGGTCCTGCCGGCGCCCCATCCCGGTGGCCCGCCTGGAGGCGGTCCCGGAGGCGACGCAATGCGTGTCCTGTGCCAGCGGCTCCGCCTTGCGACGGAGGTAGCACCCCATATGAGCATCGAGAGCGTGGCCGAGGAGCTGCGCGTCCTGCAACGGAGGATCGACGCACAGCGGGCGAACGCCCATACGTGGCCCACCAAGGAGGAGGAGCTGGCGGCCGACCTCGACCGCTACGACCGACGCCTGCTCAAGGCCGCGGCCATGCTCCGGGTCGAGGCCCCGACCGGTCCCGGCCGGGAGGAGTTCCTGCTGGGTGAGGACGACCGCCGCCAGCTGCAGGAGCGCCTCGTCGAGGCCGGCCTCGACGTCGGCACCGGCGCCGACAAGGGCTCTCAGAGCTGACTCAGGCCGGCCGGCAGTGCCGGCAGGGCCGGCACCCCGCCGCCGTCGCCGCGGCCACGTCGGCCAGCTCCACGCGGTGGTCGCTCGTGATGCGCCGGGCGTGGGTGCAGCTCGGGTAGCAGAACACCCCGGTGGTGTCGCTGGCCAGGTAGTGGACGCCCCGCCGCCCGAGCTGGCGGGTCTCGTCGAGGTTCACCCGCTCGGCCTGGAGGAGGTCGACCTTGAGCTGGGGGCCGAACCCGTAGTTGCCCGTCGCCCCGTCGCTGCGGACGACTCGATGGCACGGGATGAGGATGGGAACCGGGTTGCGCCCCAGCGCCGAGCCCGCGGCCCGGACGGCAGCCGGGTGGCCGATCTCCCGGGCGATCCAGGCGTAGGGCCGGACCTCGCCCCGGGGGATCTCGAGCGTCTTGGCCAGCACCTTCTGGTCGAAGGCGCCCACCCCTCGAAGGTCGTACCGGAGCTCGGTGCCCCGGCCGGTGCGCAGGGCACTGGCCACCCCGGCCGGCGGGCGGCTGGCCCGGCGCAGGGGCCGGCCGAAGCGGGCCCGGTACTCCTCCTGGAACCGCTCGGGCTCGTTCCCCACCCACTGGGTCGGGCAGACGGAGCTGATCCCACGGTCGGTGAAGGCGAGGTACAAGGCGCCGATGGGGCCGTCGACCTCCACCCACCGGGCGAAGATCGAGTCGGCGAAGCGGGGGGGGGCGGGGGCGGCCAGGGCGGCCAGCTCGCCGGCCAGTGCGTCGTCGTCGTGGACCGGCACCGTCGTCATCTCGTCTCCTCGGGGATCAGGGCCCGCAGGCGCTGCAGCCCGCGGGCGACGTGGGACTTGGCCGTGCCCGCGGGGCAGCCCATGACCACGGCCATCTCGGCGTAGGGCAGCCCGACCACGTGCCGGAGGACGACGGCCGTGCGCTGGGCCTCGGGCAGCTCGGTGAGCAGGCCGCCCAGACGGGCCTGGCCGTCGTGACGCTGAACGTGCTCCTCCGGCCCCTCCCGGCCGTCGGCCGGGGACGACCAGGCATCGAGCCCGACGTGCCGCGGCCGACGGCTGGCGGCCCGCGCCTCGTTGCGCAGCAGGTTGAGGACGATCGTCAGCAGCCACGGCCGGAGCTGGAGCTGGCCGATGCGCTCGGTCGGGTACCCCCGCAGGGCGGTGTAGGCCCGGAGGAAGGCCTCGGCGGCCACGTCGGCCGCGTCCTCCGTCCGGCCGCCGGTCATGCGCAGGGCGGTGGTGAAGACGGCCTGCTCGTAGCCGGCCACCACCTCGGGGAACGCCTCCTCGAGGTCCAGGCTCAGCCGCAGGGGGAGGTCGTCCGTCACGCCTGGAAGAACACCACGGCCGCCGAACGGTTGCACGCGCGACAGTGATGGCGTGGACCCGCTGCTCGAGAAGCTGAACCACAGGCCCGGCACGGCGGTCACGGTGCTAGGCGCCCCACCCGAGGTCGAGCCCCTCCTCGAGACCTGGTCGGCCGAGACCGAGGTGAAGCGGCGCCTGAGCCAGGAGGAAGGCTTCGTCCTCGCCTTCGTGCCCACCGCAGCCGAACTGGCCGAGGTGGCGCCGGAGGTGGGTCGGGCCCTGGCCGACGACGGCGTGCTGTGGGTGGCGTACCCGAAGAAGTCCTCGAAGCGGTACCGGTCCGACCTCAGCCGCGACGGCGGCTGGCAGCCGCTGGGCGACCTCGGCATGGAGCCCGTCCGCCAGGTCGCCGTCGACGCCGACTGGTCGGCGCTGCGGTTCCGCAAGGCCGAGCACATCGCCCAGCTCACGCGGGACCGGTCTCGGATGCTGTCGGCCGAGGGCCGGCGGCGGAGCGAGGCCCCGGCCGACCCTCCCGAGGTCACCCGGTTCCTGGCCGCCCTGCCCGAGGACCGGCGGGCCATCCTGACCCGGGTGCACGAGGTCATCCGCTCGGCCGCCCCACAGCTCGAGCCGGCCGTCGC
>DATAAD010000104.1:0-7438 GCA_036260295.1 Acidimicrobiales bacterium
CCGGCCACCCCCCGGGCGGCGCGCCCGGCCCGGCCGGCGGCCACGCCCCGGGCCAGGCCCGAGCCCGCCCCCACCACCCGGCTGTGCCCGTCGTGCCTGATGCAGAAGTCGGTGGGGCAGTTCGTCGCCGGCTCCGACCTCTGCGTCGACTGCCGCTGATGCTCGACCATGTGTCGATCCAGTGCGCCGACGTCGCGGTCAGCGCCGCGTTCTACGACACGGTGCTGGCCACCCTCGGGGGCCGGCGGATCCTCGACTTCGGGGACCGGATCGGCTACGGCGTGCCGCCCCAGCCGGACTTCTGGCTCGGCCCCCGCCGCACCGGCGAGGGGTTCCGTGAGACCCACATCGCCTTCCGCGCCGCCGACCGGGCCATCGTGCGGGCCTTCTTCGAGGCCGCGGTCGCCACCGGCGCCGAGGTGCTCCACCAGCCCGCGGAGTGGCCGGAGTACCACGCCGCGTACTACGGGGCCTTCGTACGCGACCCGGACGGCAACAACGTCGAAGCGGTGTGCCATTTGCCCGAATAAGGGGAACAACCGAGTACGGGGGTCGGTTGTCATTTTGTTCGCATCACTACGAGTGACGGAGCACGCATGCCGACGACGAGCGCAAAGTCGATGTCGAGGGGGCGGGACGAGGCAGGCGAGGCCGACCTCCTCCGCCTCTACCTCGACGAGATCGGCCGGCACGACCTGCTGGACCGCGAGGACGAGCAACGGCTGGGACGGGTGATCGACGCCGGTCGCCGGGCGGCGAAGAGGCTGTCGGCCGGGGGCGACTCGCTGCCCGACGCCAAACGGGCCGAGCTCGAGGCCGCGGTCGCCGCCGGCGAGCGGGCGAGCAAGACCTTCGTGGAGGCCAACCTGCGCCTCGTCGTCTCCATCGCCAAGCGCTACCAGTCCTCGGGCGTCCCGCTGCTGGACCTGGTCCAAGAGGGGAACATGGGGCTGATCCACGCCCTGGAGAAGTTCGACTTCGCCCGGGGCTTCAAGTTCTCCACCTACGCCACCTGGTGGATCCGTCAAGCCATCACCCGGGCCATCGCCAACACCGGGCGCACCATCCGACTCCCCGTGCACGCCGGTGAGATCGTCACCCGGGTGCAGCGGGCCAGGAACCAGCTGGAGTCGGACCTGGGCCGGGCCCCGAAGGTCGAAGAGCTGGCCAAGGAGTGCGACCTCGGGTGCGACCGGGTGACGGAGGCCCTGCAGCTGGCGCCCCACCCCGCCTCGATCTTCGAGCCCCTGAGCGGGGACGGCGACGGCGAGGTGACGCTGGCCGACGTGGTCTCCGACAGCGAGGCCGTGCCCGTCATCGACCAGATCATCGCCGCCTCCCTCCCCATGCACGTGGCCCAGCTCCTCGGCACGCTCACCGAGCACGAGCGCCGGGTGGTCAGCCTCCGCTACGGGTTCGACCGGGGCCAGCCCCGCACCCTCAACGAGGTGGGGCAGGTCTGCGGGATCAGCGCCGAGGGGGTGCGCCAGGTCGAGCGCCGGGCCTTGGCCAAGCTGCGGCTCCGGTCCTCCTCCAAGGACTTCGCCGACATGATGGCCGGCTAACCCAGCTCGGCGGCAGGACTCGGCGCCGGGGTCGGCGACGAGGGCGACCCCTCCTCGCCCTGAAGGGACATGGCCGCAGCCACGCCGGCCGCCGCCCCTTTGCCGGCGGCGATGGGCGCCAGCTGGAACCCGGGGGTGATGTCGCCCGCCGCATAGCAGCCGGGGACGGAGGTGCGCCCGTCCCGGTCGACGCAGAGGCAGCCGTCGTCGTCCACCTGGCAGCCCAGCTGGGTGGCCAGCTCGAGGCGGGGACGGTGGGCGATGGAGAAGAACACGAGGTCGGCGTCGAGCTGGTCGCCCCCGGCCAGGCGCACGCAGCGCAGCGCCCCCCGCTCGCCGACGAGGGCCACCGCATCGTCCTCGATCAGGCCGATCCCGTGACGAGCCAGGGCGGCGCGGTGGCGCTCGTCGCCCTCGAGGGGGTGGCCCTCGGTGACCACGGTGAGCCTGTCGGCCCAGTCGAGCAGGCCCACGGCGAAGGCCACCACCTGCTCGCCCCAGCCCAGGATGACCACCGACCGGCCCTGGGCCTCGTAGCCGTCGCACGTGGTGCAGTGGAAGACGCTCGTCCCGTAGTGATCGAAGAAGCCGTCGACCTCGGGGAACTCGTCCTCCACCCCCATGGCCAGGACCAGGCGGAGGCCGGGGTACTCGGCCCCGTCCACGGTGACGACGAACCGGCCGTCGGGCTCGCGCCGGGCCGCGGTGGCCCGGCCCTCGCAGAAGCAGAACTCGGGGTAGCGGGCCAGGTCGGCCCGGGCCTGCTGGAGGAGGGCCATGGGGTCGGACGGGTCGCTGCCCAGGTACCCGTGCGACCGCTCCACCCAGCGGTTGCGGTACTCGCCGCTGTCCACCACCAGCACCGACCGGCGGTACCGGGCCGCCCACGTGGCCGCGCTGAGCCCGGCGGGGCCGCCACCCACCACGACCACGTCGTAGGGCGCGGGCGAGGGCGGGTTACTCGTCGTCGCTACCCGCCAGGATGTCGGCGGCCACGGCCAGGGCCACGGCCAGGCCCGCGGCCCGCTGGGCGACGGTGCCGAGGTACCGGTCGGCGCCCGTGTGGTCGAGCGGCGGCCGGCCCAGCGATCGCAGGAGGGCGGTGGCGTCGGGGGCGGGGGTGATGGGCGTGGGCACCGCCGACTTGGGCGGGGTGCGCCAGAACTCGCCCGGGGTCGGTTCCGCCGCCGGGCGGGGGTTGTTGTTCCGCCGGGCCTGCTTGCCGTTGTTCCCGCCGTTGTTGTTGCGTCGCCCGTCTCTCACGCCGCCTCCTCCCTGTTGCCGGAGCCGGTGTCCTCGGCCTCGGCGGTGAGCAGCGTGTCCGGACGGAGGCCGAGGGCGACCCGCAGCTGGTCGGGGTCGAGGTCGGCCAGGGAGCTGGACTTGGGCAGGACGAGGTCGGCGATGTGGCGCTTGCCGGCGACGACGTCCTCGACCCGCTCGTCGACCGTGCCCGGGCAGACAAGGCGGTGGGACACGACCGTCCGGTCCTGGCCGATCCGCCACGCCCGGTCGCGCGCCTGGTCCTCCACCGCGGGGTTCCACCACCGGTCGTAGAGCACGACGTGGCTGGCCGCGGTGAGGTTGAGCCCGGTGCCGCCGGCCTTGAGCGACAGGACGAGGGCGGCCGGGCCCTTGCGCTCCTGGAACTCGGCCACCATCTTGTCGCGCACGCCCCGGGACAGCCCGCCGTGGTAGCAGCCGATGGGGATCCCGGTGCGCTCGGTCAGGTGGTCGGCCAGGCGCTTGCCCCACTCGGCGAAGTGGGTGAAGACCAGCACCTTCTCGCCGGCGGCGAAGACCGAGTCGACGATCTCCTCCAGCCGGGCCAGCTTCCCCGAGCGCCCGGGGAGGGGCTTGCCGTCGTCCTGGTAGGCCGCGGGGTGGTTGCAGATCTGCTTGAGGGCGGTGATGGCGGCCAGGATGTCGCCCTGACGCCGGTCGGATTCGGGAGCCTGGACCAGCCGGTCGATGACCGCCTGGTACAGGCCGACCTGCTCGGGCGTCATCGTGCAGTGGTCGAGCTCGTCGATCTTGTCGGGCAGCTCGGCGGCCACCTCGGGCTCGGCCTTGGTACGGCGGAACACGAGGATGCCGTTGAGGGCCCGCAGGGCGTGCTCGCCGCTGGGCCGGCCGTCCTTGGCCTGGCCCGAGAGCTGGGAGACGAACGCGGAGCGGGCGCCGAGCAGGCCGGGGTTGGTGAAATCGAGGATGGACCACAGGTCGCCCAGGCCGTTCTCGACCGGCGTCCCGGTGAGGGCCAGCCGGCTCTGGGCCCGGAGGCGGCGCAGCTCCTGGGCCACGTCGCTGGCCGGGTTCTTGATGGCCTGGGCCTCGTCGAGGATGACCCGGCCCCACTCGAAGGCACTGAGGGCCTCGATGTCCCGGACGGCCGTGCCGTAGGTGGTGATCATGACGTCGGCCGCCTCGGCCGCGGCCCGCACCTCGTCGGCCGTGGCCCGGCTGGCGCCGTGGTGGACGACGACCCGGAGAGCGGGCGTGAACCGGGCGGCCTCCCGGGCCCAGTTGCCCACCACCGCCGGAGGAGCGACGACGAGCGTCGGGCCCTGGCCGCCGTCGCCCGTCGCTGTCCGGGCCAGGTGGGCCAGGACGGTCGGCGTCTTGCCCAGGCCCATGTCGAGGGCCAGGCAGCCGCCCAGGCCGGCGGCGTCGAGGAAGCCCAGCCAGGCCAGGGCCTCGGCCTGGTAGCTGCGGAGGGTGCCGGTGAAGCCCTCGGGCTCGGTGACGGCCTCGGTCGACACCTCCCGGGTCTTGGCCAGGAGGTCGGCGGCCCAGCCGGTGCCTCCCACGGTGGTCCCACCGGCAAGGGGTGACGCCTCGAGGCCGACTGCGTGGCGCAGGACCTCGGCCCCGGTGAGCCGGGTGCGATGGGCCCGCTCGGCCAGGGCGGCGGCCGCCTCGTGGAGGTCGACGCGGTCCACCTCCACCCAGCGGCCGCGGGAGTGGATCAGGGGGCGAGCCTCGGCGGCCAGCCGGCGGATGTCCTCGGCGGTCAGCTCGACGTCGTCGAAGACGGCCGACCAGCGGACGTCGGCCAGCTGGTGGGCGCCGACGACCGAGGCGTCGACCGGCTCGGCGGTGAGGCGCAGCGACGGACGCGGCTTGCGCCGGGACAGGGCCGGCACCCGCACGTCGAAGCCGGCGGCGGCCAGGGCCGGACCGGTCTGGCCCATGAGCTCGAAGGCCTCGTCCTGGCTGAGGACGACCTCGCCCCGGCGCTGACCGCCCGGGCGGTTGAGGACGGGCAGGAGACGCTCCAGCCGCACCGTCTCGTCGGCCAGGTGGCGCTTCGACCGGCCGTCGACGAGAGCCACCTCCAGCGGCACCATGCGGCCGTCCTGGCCCGGGCCGAGGACCGAGAGGAACCACGCCCCGCCCTTGTCGGGTGGGTCGAGCTGGACGAGGAGGCGGGCGTCGACCGGCCCCCGGACCGGCTCGGCCCAGCGCTCCAGCCGCTCGGCGAGCGGGGCGGCCAGGCGGGCGGGGGCGTCGAACGGGGTCCCGTCGAGGCTGGTGACCACGGCCTCGGCCACGTCGCCGGGCGTGCGGACCACGGGCGGCGGCGCGGGCAGCTCGAGGCGACCGGCGGCGTCGCGGACGATGGCGTCGACCATGGCCCCCAGGACCTCCAGGGTGAGAGCCCGGGCCTCGCTCCGTTCGATGGCCGCCACCGGCCCGGGCATGGCCCGGGAGAGGGCGTCGAGCTTCCCCCGGTCGACCAGGGCCGGGGCCCACCGCACGGCGAACGCCGAGCCCGTGCCCTGCAAGGTGGGGATGATGGAGCCTCGGGCGACGAAGTCGACGGCCCAGACGGCGACGCGCCCGAGCCAGACGACGCTCGACCCCACGCCCTCGGGACGGTCGCGCGCCCCCACGGTGACCAGCCAGCCCAGGACCTGGGACACGCCTATGGCCCGGGCCGGGGCCCGGTCGGCGGCGGCCGGGACGGCGACGGGGTCGTGGGGCCACCAGCCGCCGGCCGGGGCGTCCACCGCGTCGAGCCGCTCGCCCAGCTCCTCGTCGGAGACGGGCTCGGCGCCCGGACCGGCGGCCCAGACCACCACCCGCCCGTCGGACCACGAGGCCTGGAGGCGGACCTCGCCCGGCCCGTCCAGGTTCTTCTCGTTGGCCAGCTCGGGCCGGATCCCGTTCACCCGACCCAGGGCCGAGGCCAGGAGCGACCGCTCCCGCTCGAAGTCGGCGACGACCTGGTCACGCTCGGGACCGGTGATGGTGCGGACCTTGGCCAGGTTGGCCTCGGTCTCCCGCAGCAGCCGCTGCAGGCCCATCCGCCAGCGGTCCCGGTGCTGGTCCAGGAGGGCACGCTGCGCGTCGGTCGCGTCACCGGCGGCGTCGGCCTCGAGGGCCCAGAGAAGCTCGTCGTCCGAGACGCGCGCCGTCACCGCCGTGGGCCCACCGTCGAAGCCCGGGCCCTCCACCTCTCCTGCTGTGTCGTGCATGTGCCTCCGGCACTCTGTGCGAAGGTCAGGACGGCTCGGCCGCCAGGCACTTCGCGCGCCTCTTCCTCCTCCTCGATGCCGGGACGACGCCCCACCGGGACGCCCTCGGCATCTGCGTCGTCGCCGCCCAGGCGGCCGTGCGACGCAAGAACTATGCCTATCGTACCCCGCTCCCAAACCAAGAGCGAGGATGCATCAGCCCCGCTTCAGATGCCTTCCTTCCGGGCCCGCATCACCAGGGTCCGGGGCACCAGCCGGTAGACCTCCCGCCAGTGGGGGCTGCGGTGGCCGTCGGCGGCCGGCTCGGGCTCGAGCACGATGTCGACCCGGAAGTTGGCCCGGGACAGGCCGGTGAAGATGTCCGAGACGGTGTGGTGGTGGGCCGACAGCGGCAGCCCCTCCCAGTCGTAGTTGACGCTGGTCCGGTCGAAGTACGACCGGCGGACGAGCAGGGGCTGCTCGGGGTCGTCGTCGTCGATCAGGTGGGCGACCGGGTGGGGCATGGAGAACACGAGCGGCGCGCCCTGCTTGAGCACCCGGTGGACCTGGCGGAAGACACGGTTGAGGTCGGTCACCAGCCCGAGGGCGTAGGCCGAGAAGGCCAGGTCGATGCTCTCGGCCCGCAGGAACACCAGCTCGGCCAGGTCGCCCTTGTGGAGCTCGACCCTGACCTCCTCCCGGTCGGCCAGGCGCCGGGCCGCGGCCAGCTGCTCGGCCGAGAAGTCGAGGCCGATGGCGTGGGCCCCCTGCTTGGCCATGGCGACCACGTTCTGCCCGCCCCCGCACCCCAGCTCGAGGACCCGCTTGCCGGCCAGGTTGCCCAGCAGCCGGAACTCGGCCTCGCTGCCGATGTCGGGGCCGTAGACCACCGAGTCGACGCCCGGCAGGACCCCGCCCCGGCCCCCCTCCAGCAGGCGGTTCCAGGTGGCGGCGGTGTCGCTGGGCATGCCGAAGTCTGCCAGTGTGGGCCATTCGCGGCCATATACCGCACCGAATCGCCCACACTCGGGCGGGGCTCAGCCGGCGATGAACTCCTCGACCATGCGGTGGGCCAGGTCGTCGTGGTACTGGACGGGCGGGGACTTCATGAACCAGGCCGAGGGGCCCAGGAGGGGACCGCCGATGCCCTTGTCGAGGGCGATGCGGGCACAGCGGACGGCGTCGATGATGACCCCGGCCGAGTTGGGCGAGTCCCAGACCTCGAGCTTGAGCTCCACGTTCAGGGGCACGTCGCCGAAGTTGCGGCCCTCGAGGCGGATGTAGGCCCACTTGCGGTCCTCGAGCCACGGCACGTGGTCGCTGGGGCCGATGTGGACGTCGTCGGCGTCGATCCCGTTCTCGACCTGGCTGGTGACCGACTGGGTCTTGCTGATCTTCTTGGACTCCAGCCGC
>DATAAD010000105.1:0-5039 GCA_036260295.1 Acidimicrobiales bacterium
TAGACGATGGGGCCGTGAGCCGGAGCAGTCACGCTACTCCGGCTAGCTCGGGGGGGAGGACTCGAACCCCCAATGACAGGGCCAGAACCTGTTGTGTTGCCGATTACACCACCCCCGATCGGCCCGACCAGCCTACCTCACCCCCGGGACTTGACGACATCTTCGATGCTGGCCTGGCGGCGGAACCCGGTGATGCGGCCCACGGCCACGGCCACCGTCTCCCGGACCATGTAGCGGGCCTCGGCGACGCCCTTGATCGGGCTCGTCCTGGTCGGCGAGGCGTGGGCCTGGAGCCCGAGCTCCGAAGCCATGGCCCGGATGCGCAGGGAGTGGAAGGGGTCGGACACGAGGAGGACCTCGGTGATGTCCCTGTCGTCGAGGAAGCTGGCCGCCGCGGCCAGCGACTGCCACGAGGACGTGCCGGACACCTCCCGGAGGACGTCCTCGTCGGGGACGCCGCGCTCGATCAGGTAGTTGGCCGACGCGGTGGCCTCGGTGAACTCGTCCCCGGGCTGGTTCCCACCGGTGACGACGATCACCGGGGCGAAGCCCTTCCTGTAGAGCCGGATGGCGTGGTCGAGCCGGGCGGCGAGCACCGGCGAGGGGACGCCGTTGTACTGCGCCGTCCCGAACACCACGATGGCCTCGGCGGGGCGCGCCTGGTCGGCCCGGGCGGCCCGCCACACCTGGAGGAACGTCACTCCCAGGTAGAGCACCACGGCGGCCAGGAGCCCGGCCACCACCTTGACGGCGAACCTCACGACGACGACAGGCGGTCCTTTGCTCGAACCAACCGTTCCAGCGTGCGCTCCCGTCCGAGCGCGTGCAAGGACTCGAACAGGGGCGGGCCGACCGAGCGCCCGGTGACGGCGACTCGGATGGGCGCCTGGGCCTTGGCCAGCTTGAGCCCGTGGCGCTCGGCCAGCTCGGTGGTGACCCGGTGGAGCTCGGCCGTGTCCCAATGGCACTCGCGGTAGAGGGCGATCGCCTCGTCGAGGACCGCAGGCGCCTCGGCGAACCGCACCATGGCCTTGTCCCACGCGGCGCGGTCCAGCGCAGGCTCGTCCAGGAACAGGAAGTCGACGGCGGCGGGCACGTCGGAGAGGGTCCGCACCCTCTCCTGGACGAAAGGGGCCACGGCCTCGAAGACCGACAGGTCGAACCGCTCGGGTGGCCACGGCGGATCGGTCTCCAGCCAGGGCAGCGACTCCCGTACGAACGTGGCGACCGGCAGGGCGCGGATGTACTCGGCGTTGATGGCGTCCAGCTTCCTGACGTCGAAGAAGGCGGCCGACGGTTTGACGTCCTCGATCCTGAACTCGGCCACCATCTCCTCGATGGGGACGATCTCCCTGTCGTCGGCCGGCGACCATCCGAGGAGGGCCAGGTAGTTGCGCATGGCCTCGGGAAGGTAGCCCCGCTCCCGGTACTCCTCGACGGCCACGTCGTCGCGCCGCTTGGACAGCTTCTGGCGCTTCTCGTTGACGATCAGCGGCAGGTGGGCGAACACGGGCAGTTCCTTGTCGCCGAGCGCCTCCCGGATGAGCAGGACCTTGGGCGTGGCCGCGAGGAGGTCCTCGCCCCGGATGACGTGGGTGACGGCCATGTCGACGTCGTCGACGGCGTTGGCCAGGAGGAAGACGGCGGACCCGTCGGTCCGCTGGACGACGAAGTCCTCGAGATCGGCATTGTCGAACGTGACCTCGCCGCGGATCAGGTCTCGGACGACGGTCTGCCCCTCGTCGGGGACGCGGAACCGCAGGGCCCCGGCGGTGACGCCGCGGTCGCGGCACCACCCGTCGTAGCCGGCCGCCTCGTCCTTGGTGCGGGCCTTCACGTCCTCTCGGGTGCAGTCGCAGTAGTAGGCGTGGCCGGTCTCGTACAGCCGGGCGGCCGCGGCGCGGTAGGCGTCGCCCCGCTGCGACTGGCGGTACGGGCCCTCGTCCCAGTCGATCCCGAGCCAGCGCAGCGTTCGCTGTATACCCTCGATCAGCTCGTCGCGGGAGAGGGCGGGGTCGGTGTCCTCGATCCTGAGGATGAACGTGCCGCCCACGTGCCGCGCATAGAGCCAGTTGAACAGCGCCGTCCGGGCGCCGCCGACGTGGAGGAACCCGGTGGGCGCGGGCGAGAAACGGACCCTGACCGACACCCGGCTCACGGTAGCCTCGGCATCCCATGGCCAAAGCGGTATTGACGTCGCAGTCCGAGGACTTCCCCAGGTGGTACCAGGACCTGGTGGCCAAGGCCGAGCTGGCCGACAACGGGCCGGTGCGGGGCACCATGGTCATCCGGCCCTACGGCTACGCCATCTGGGAGCGCATGCAGGCCGAGCTCGACCGGCGCATCAAGGACGCCGGCGCCCAGAACGCCTACTTCCCCTTGTTCATCCCCGAGTCGTACCTGCGCAAGGAGGCCGAGCACGTCGAGGGCTTCAGCCCCGAGCTGGCCGTGGTCACCCACGCGGGGGGCAAGGAGCTGGAGGAGGCGGCCGTCGTCCGCCCGACCAGCGAGACGATCATCAACGTCTTCTTCTCCAAGTGGGTGCAGAGCCACCGCGACCTGCCCCTGCTGATCAACCAGTGGGCCAACGTCGTCCGGTGGGAGCTGCGGCCCCGGGTGTTCCTGCGGACGACGGAGTTCCTGTGGCAGGAGGGCCACACCGCCCACGCGTCCCAGGAGGACGCCCGGGACTACGCGCTGCGCATCCTCCACGAGGTCTACGAGGACTTCGCCCTGAACGTCATGGCCCTGCCCGTACTGGTCGGCCGCAAGACCGAGCGCGAGCGGTTCGCGGGGGCCGACACCACGTACACCATCGAGGGGATGATGGGCGACGGCAAGGCCCTGCAGATGGGGACCAGCCACGAGCTGGGCCAGAACTTCGCCAAGGCCTTCGACATCACGTTCCAATCGTCGTCGGGCGAGAACGAGCACGCGTGGCAGACGTCGTGGGGCGTGTCGACCCGGCTGGTGGGCGCCCTGATCATGGGGCACGGGGACGACGCCGGCCTGCGCCTGCCTCCGTCGCTGGCGCCCGTGCAGGCCGTGGTCGTGCTGGTGCGAGACGAGGAAGGCGCCGGTGAGCGAGCCGCCTCGCTGGCCGCGGAGCTGCGCGGTACCGGCCTCCGGGTGCAGCTCGACGACCGGGTCGACACGGGCTTCGGGCGCCGGGCCGTGGAGTGGGAGCTCAAGGGCGTCCCCGTGCGGCTCGAGGTCGGTCCGCGGGACGTCGCCGCCGGGACGGCCACGCTCGTGCGCCGTGACGTGGCCGGTGACAAGGCCACGGTGCCGCTGGAGGGCCTCGGGGCCCGGGTGGCGGACGTGCTGGGCGAGATCCAGTCCTCCCTGCACCGCGAGGCGCGGGAGCGGCGGGAGTCACGCACGGTGGAGGCGGCCGACCTCGACGAGGCCCGGGAGGCGGCGCAAGGCGGGTTCGCCCGGGTGCCCTGGGACGCCATTCGTGACGCGGAGACCGACCTGGCCGCCGACGCACTCACCGTGCGCTGCCTGCAGCGGCCCGACGGCGGTGTGCCCGGGTCGTCGGCGGAGCCCGGCCTGATCGCCACCGTGGGAAAGGCCTACTGAGCCGAGGCCAGGTGCTCCAGGAGGAGGCGGGTCAGGACGTCCGGCACCTCCTCGGGGATCCAGTGGGTGACGCCTTCGAGCACCTCGAACCGGTACGGCCCGTCGACGTACGAGGCGGTGGCCTCGGCGCCCTCCCGACCGAGGGCCACGTCGTCCGTGCTCCACACGAACATCGTCGGCACGGTGATCTGTCCGACGCCGACGACCAGGCTCGCGCCTATGGCCCGGTACCAGTTGAGGGCGCCCGTCAGCGCTCCCGGCTGCGACATGGCTTCGACCCGCTCCTCCACGTCGCCCGGGTAGCCCGAGGCCCGCAGGAGGGTGGCCAGACCACCGGCGAGGAGCAGGTCTTCGGCCACACCGACCTGGCGGAAGAACGAGATGTAGCTCGACCGGTCGCGCTGGTCGCACGCCGGCGACGCCAGGGCCGCGGTGAAGGCCAAGGGGTGGGGCACCGACAGTGCGGTGAGGGAACGGATGCGGTCGCGATGCTTGGCGGCCAGGTGCCAGCCCACGACCGCGCCGAAGTCGTGGCCGACGACGTGGAACCGTCCCTCGCCGGCCACGGCCAGGACGTCGCCCACCAGGTGGTCGATCCCGTAGTCCTCGACGCCCTCCGGCCGGGCGCCGTAGGAGTACCCGCGCTGGTCGAACGCCACCGCCCGGTACCCGGCGGCGGCGAGCGCCTCCAGCTGCGGCGTCCAGATCTCCTTCGACTGGGGGAACCCGTGCAGCAACAGGACGGGCTCCCCGTGCTCCGGCCCGTCGGCCAGCACCTCGAAGTCCAATCAGACCTTGACCAGCGATCGCCACTCCCCCAGCCGGCGGCGGACCTCGGCCGGCGCCAGCCGGAGGGTCGACTCCGGGACGCTGGCGACGATGGCTCGCTGGTCCCAGTAGTGGTGCGAGGCGCCGGCGAACAGCGGGATGCGGAACTCGACCAGGTCGGCGGGGGCTGGGTCGAGGTAGCCGAAGACCCCGTAGGCCAGCTCGAGGTCGTGGATCACCGGCGCCCGGCCGAACAGCGAGGCCCGGGCCAGCGCCACGCCCAGACAGCCGGCCATGACATCGTGCTCGTCCTCGCCCTCGGTGACCAGCAGCCGTCCTTTGAAGCGCTCGGCGAGGACGAGGCCGTAGCCCTGGTCCGGGCCCGGGCGGCCGAAGAACCGCCCGGACGGCGGAGGGCCGGTGAGGTCGCCGGGACGGGTCGCCGTCCACCCGTCGTGGCCCGGTGTGCCGAGCGGCTCGCGGGGCCGCTCGTTCTGGGTGTTGGGCACGTAGTCGGGGGCGGCCATGGGCCTACTCCTGGTCTCGGGCCTCGGCGTGGAGGAGGCCGTAGACGATGGAGTCTGACAGGGCCTGCCACGACGCCTCGATGATGTTCTCGGAGACGCCGATGGTGGACCAGGTGCGCTCCCCGTCGGTGCTGTCGATGAGCACGCGGGTGACGGCGG
>DATAAD010000106.1:0-13596 GCA_036260295.1 Acidimicrobiales bacterium
GCGCGCGCCCTGGCCGACGACGTCCTCGACCAGGGCGAGGGCGGCACGTTCGCCAACCGGGTCGAGCGCGACGTCCGCATGGAGGCTCGAGGGCGCCGGCTGGCCGACCTCCAGGTGGGCGAGGCGGGTCTGGTGTTCGGGCGGATCGACGCCACTGACGGCGATCACCTCTACATCGGGCGGGTGGCCGTGGCCGACGAGGAGAACGAGCCGCTGGTGGTCGACTGGCGGGCGCCGGCGGCCGAGCCCTTCTACCGAGCGACGGCCCGCCACGCCATGGGGCTGGCCCGGCGACGCCACCTGATCCTGCGGGGCCGGCGGGTCGTCGGCCTCGACGACGAGCTGCTCGGCGAGCGCGCCGAGGGCGAGGCCGAGCCCGAGGGCATGGTGCTGGTGGGCGAAGGCGCCCTGCTCGCCGCCCTCGACCGGTCGCGCACCGGCCGCATGGGCGACATCGTGGCGACCATCCAGCGGGAGCAGGACGAGATCATCCGAGCGCCCCTCCCCGGCATCCTCGTCGTGCAGGGCGGGCCCGGGACGGGCAAGACGGCCGTCGCCCTGCACCGGGCCGCCTACCTGCTCTTCACCCACCGCTTCCCCCTGGAACGGGCGGGTGTGCTCCTCGTCGGCCCCAACCGCATCTTCCTGCGCTACATCGAGCAGGTCCTGCCCGCCCTGGGCGAGCACACCGTGACCCTGGCCACGCCGGCCACCCTCGTGGGCACGACCGTGCGAGGCACCGACTCGCGCCCCGTGGCCCGGCTCAAGGGCGACCCCCGCATGGCGCGCCTGGTGGCCAAGGCCGTCGACGACCGGGGGCGGGGCCTGCCGGCCGAGATGAGCCTGCTGTGGAACGGGCGGCGCCTCGTGCTCTCGTCGGCCGCGTCGTGGCGCATCGCCAACCAGGCCAAGCGCCGGGCGGGCACCCACAACGCCAAGCGGCCCGCCGTCGAGCGCCTGATCGCCCGTCACCTCCACCGCCAGGCCGGCGAGGAGGAGGACTGGCCCTCGTTCGAGGAGGCGGTGCGCCGCGAGCGCCCGGTGCGCGAGGCGCTGGAGCGCATGTGGCCGGTGCTCACCGCCGAGGAGCTGCTCCACGACCTGTTCGGCTCCCGCGCCCTGATCCGCTCCGCCGCCCGCACCGTCCTCGACGAGGACGAACAGCGACTTCTCCACCGGCCCCGGAGCCCGAGGGTGGGCGAGGTGGCCTGGACCGAGCCGGACCTGGCCCTCCTCGACGAGGCGTCGGTCCTGCTCGGCCCCAAGCCTGTTCGGGCCACGGGGCGGCGACGGGACGGCGACGACGCCCGGCGGTGGGAGCGCCAGCGGGTCATGGCCGACCTGCCCGACCTCGACGCCCAGATGCGGCGCGACGTCCTGCGCCACCTCGAGGAGGGCGACGCCCGGGCCGAGGACGAGTTCCTCGATCCCCGGACCCGCACGTACGGCCACGTCCTCGCCGACGAGGCCCAGGACCTCTCCCCGATGGAGCTGCGGATGCTGGCCCGCCGGTGCCCGGCCGCGTCCATGACCCTCGTCGGCGACCTCGGCCAGGCCAGCGGGCCCTGGGCCCCCGGCAGCTGGGACGACGTCCTCCGCCACCTGCCCGTGCGCCGCCCACCGATGCGCACCGAGCTCTCGGTGAACTACCGGACGCCCTCCGAGGTCATGGAGCTGGCCGCCCGGGTGCTGGCCGCGGCCACCCCCGGGCTGTCGCCGCCGGCCTCGGTCCGCAGCGCCGGCCTCGATCCCCTCTTCACCCGGTCGCGGCACGGCGGGCTGGTCGCGGCCGTGACCAGGGCCGCCCAGGAGGAGCACGAGGCGGTGGGCGACGGCAAGGTCGCGGTGATCTGCCCGGCCGCGCTCCTCGACGACCTGCGCCGGGCCCTGCCCGACGTGCCCGAGGGCGCCGGCGTCCTCGACGTCCCCGTGGCCCTTCTGACCGTCGACCAGGCCAAGGGGCTGGAGTTCGACTCCGTGGTCCTGGTCGAGCCCTCGGCCATCATCGCCGAGGGGACGGGCGCCACCGGGCGGCGGGCCCTGTACGTGGCCATGACCCGGACCACCCGCCGCCTCCACATCGTCCACGCCGACCCCCTCCCGCCGGAGCTCCTCCGGAGCGATGTCAGAATGGCCGGGTGACCGCCCCCGCCCCGGCCCCCAGCTGGGCCATCGAGCCGGTCGGGCCCCTCCACGGCGACGTCCGCATCAGCGGCTCCAAGAACGCCGTCAGCAAGGTGATGGTCGCCGCCCTGCTGGCCGACGAGACGAGCACGATCACCAATGCCCCGCGGATCGGCGACGTGGGGATCACCGCCGGGATGCTCCGCTCGGTCGGGGCCCAGGTCGACATCGAGGGCGATTCCGTCGTCATCGACCCCGACGCCGTGGGCCAGAGCCGCATCCCGGTGTCCTACAGCGGCCTCAACCGGATGTCGATCCTGCTCGCCGGGCCCCTGCTCCACCGCATCGGCGAGGCCTTCGTGCCCTTCGTCGGCGGCGACCGCATCGGTCCCCGGCCGGTCGACTTCCACGTCGAGGCCCTGCGCCAGTTCGGGGCCGAGGTCGAGCTGACCGACGAGGGCCTGGAAGCCAAGGCCGTCGCTCTCCACGGGGCCCGGATCCGCCTGCCGTGGCCCAGCGTCGGCGCTACGGAGACCGTGCTGCTCACCGCGGCGCTGGCCGAGGGGCGCACGATCCTGGAGAACGCGGCCATCGAGCCCGAGGTGGTCGAGCTGGCCCTGTTCCTCCAGCGCATGGGCGCCCGCATCGAGCTCCGGCCCGACCGCCGGTTCGTCGTCGAGGGCGTCCGCCGGCTGACCGGGGCCGACCAGCGCCTCGGTGGCGACCGGATCGAGGCCTTCTCCTATCTGGTCGCCGGCCTGGCCACCGGGGGGTCGGTACGGATCACCGGCTGCGCCCAGGAGCGGCTGGTGACCGCCATCTCCACCCTCCAGCGCATGGGCGCCAGCTTCCGCATCACCGACGACACGGTCACGGCCTGGGCCGACCGCCTCCGGCCCTGCACCGTCCGCACCAGCCCCCATCCCGGGTTCATGACCGACTGGCAGCCGCCCCTCGTCGTCCTCTGCACCCGGGCCCACGGGATGTCCGTCGTCCACGAGACCCTGTTCGAGGACCGCCTCGGCTACATCGAGGCCCTCCAGCGCATGCGGGCCGAGGTCGAGCTGTTCGAGCAGTGCCTGGTCGGCGACACCTGCCGGTTCGAGGAGACCGGGGCCCTGCACTCCGCTCTGGTGCGAGGTGTCTCGCCCCTCGAGGGGGCCGAGGTGGAGATGCCCGACATCCGGGCCGCCTTCGCCTACCTGATCGCCGCCGCCGCCGCCGGGAGCCCCTCCGTCCTCCACGGCGTGCACCACCTCGAGCGCGGCTACGACCACGTGTTCGACAAATTCTCCGACCTGGGGTTGCGTATCCGGCAGCTGGACGGCTGAGCATTTTTTCCTGAATCCCTGCCGCCGATTTGGTCGGTGACCGGGGACCTGTCTACGATGTCCCGACTTCCCCGAAGACCTGCCGTGGTGACGCGCGGCCCAGCCCCGGAGGTCCCGCTACTTTCGTCCCACCACGCCAGGGTTTTCCGTCTGCACCTCGTACGGACGACGTCCCGAGCACACCCTGCTCGCGAGCTTGAATGCTGAAAGACGACTGCCCGCATTTCGAGCCACACCTGACTGCCCATTTCCCGGGCGTTCTCAAGGAGGCGCACGATGCGCAAGCAACACCGACTCAAGGCATCCCTCGCGGTGCTGTCCCTTTCCGCCGGTCTCACGTTCGTGGGCACCTCGCCGGCCCAGGCCTGGAGCTACTGGGACGAGCCGCCCACGCCGGAGAACATGGAGGCGCTGCGATGGTGTGAGTCGTCCAACGACTACTCCATCGACACCGGCAACGGCTATTACGGCGCCTACCAGTTCTCGTTGGAGACGTGGTGGTGGCTGGGCTACGAGGGCTACCCCAACGAGGCCTGGCCCGAGGTCCAGGACCAGGCCGCCCTCGACCTCTACGACTACTCGAACTGGGACGCCTGGCCGGCCTGCAGCCGCTGGCTGGGGCTCAAGTACACGTATTACTAGGAGCGGGCACCCGGGTCCTGCGGACACGACAACCCCGTTGGCCACGTAGGCAGGCCGCTCCGTGCCGGCGGGGGCGCCTGCCCCACCGGCCCCATGCACACCTTCACGGGCGCCTGGGCCGACTTGGCTCGGGCGCCCGTGGCGCGATCTGGCGGGCTTGCTCCCCGCGGCCCCGGCTGCATCCACCGTCCGGGCGGCGCGGCCTGGACGGTGGCGCGTCGAGCGCGGTTCGCTCCCCCTCACCTCGCCGCGCAAGCTCTGCTTGCGACGGCGATCAGACCTGGCCGCGCCATGCGCCGGTCTCGGCGCCCCGCTGCTCGATGAACGACTTGAAGCGCTCGAGGTCGCCCTCGGCCTGCTTCGACACGAAGCCGAGCTTGTCGCCGACCGTCTCGGCCAGGCCCTCGGGCTCGAACTCCATCTGCAGGTTCACCTCGGTCCTCGACGCCCCGAGGGGCTGGAAGGTAACGACCCCACCGTTGCCGGCGCCGTCGATGCTCCGCCAGGCGATGCGCTGGTCGGGCTGCTGGTCGACGATCTCGGCGTCCCACTCCCGGCGGACCCCCGCGATCTCGGCCACCCAGTGCAGGCGGGTGTCGTCCAGCTGGGTGACGCTCTCGACGCCCCCCATGAACTGCGGGAACTCCTCGAACTGCGTCCACTGGTTGTAGACGGTGGACACGGGCAGCTCGACCTCGATGGACTTCTCGACGGTGGACATGCGGCGACCTCCTGCGGCATCCGTTGCGTCACCGCTCCCTACCCGGTCCGGCCCACGGTCATCCCGCGCCGTGGGCCGCAGCTCGAGGTAGGCGGCCTTGCCGGCGGCCACCACGGGCACGGCCAGCAGGGCGCCCACCACGCCGCCGGCAGACACCCCGACGAGGGCTGCCGTCATCGTGGCCGGCGGGGAGAGCTTCACCGACCGGCCCACGACCAGGGGGCTGAGGATGTGGTTCTCGAACTGCAGGTAGAGGACGAAGAACACGGCGCAGATCACGCCCGTGGTCGCGCTACGGGTGAAGCCCAGGAGCACGAACGGGATGCCCCCCGCCGCTCCACCGATCTGGGGGACGAGGTCGAAGATGGCCACCCAGACGGCCAGCAGGGGTGTCAGCGGCACCTGGAGGATGAGGCCGACGGTCAGCACCGCCGTGCCGGCGATCCCGGCGACGAGCAGCGACCCGGCCATGTACCGGCCGAACGTCTCGTAGGCCAACCGACCGAGTCGGTCGGCCTGGGGCCGGCGAGGGGCGGGGACGAGGCGCCGCCCGCCCCGCAGCAGGCGGTGGCCGTCGAGCAGGAGGCTGATGGTGATCAGCGAGGTGAAGAAGGCGACGAGGAGCCCGTCGGCCGCGGTCGCCGCCACCCCCACGAGGGGGGTGTCCTCGCCCTCCAGGCGGTCGGGAAGGCTCTCGATGCCCCGTCGGATGGCGTCGGCCGTGCCCGCCCGCTGCAGGTCGTCGCCGATCACCGGCAGGTCCTCGATCTGCCTGACGACGCGGTCGGTGTCGCCGCTCAGCTGGCGGCCCTGCTCGATGGCCCGGGGGATGAGGAGGACGCCGGCGAGGACGACCAGGGCCAGCAGGGCGAGCAGCACGGCGGCCACCCCGGCGGCCCGGTGGCCGCCGAGCATTCGGGTGGCCCGGCTGACGAGGGCGTCGAGGGCGAGGGCGAGCAGGGTGCCCACGGCCAGCACGCCGATGGCCCGAGGGGCGCCCCGGATGAGGGCGGTGAGGGCCAGCAGGCCCACGAAGGCGACCATGACCCAGGCGACCGACCGCCAGTCGAGGTCGACCTCCTTCACTGGGCTGTCTGGGCGGCTGTCCGCCGCACCCGTGCCCGCTGGGCGGCTCTCCGCCGCACCCGTGCCCGCTGGGCGGCTCTCCGCCGCACCGTCAGCGTCGGAATCGACCACCGATCGGTACTGTACCGAGATGGTGGCTCCCATCCCCCGGGAGCGCCTGAGGATCTCGCCGCGGTCGGCGGTCCTCAGCGTGGCCATGTTCGGCGCCACGCTCGGCTTGCTGGCCGTGGTCGCCGCCGCCCAGCGGGTCATCGGCTGGATCCTGGTGGCCGCCACCCTGGCCGGGCTCCTCCATCCCCTGGTCTCCCTGCTGGCTCGCCGGATGCCGCGGGCGCTGGCCACGGCGATCGTCATGCTGACCATGGTCGGAACGGTCGGAACGGTCGTCTACCGCATCGTCGACGACGTCCAGCGAGAGACCCGCCGGCTCCAGGAGGCGGGACCGGAGCGGGCCCGGGAGCTGGAGCGGTCGGAGCGCTTCGGCGAGCTGGCCCGCGACATCCGCCTGGCCGAGCGCACCGAGCGCTTCCTCCGCCGGCTGCCCGAGCGGCTCCGGGGCGGGACCACCGCAGAAGCCATCCAAGCCGCGGCCACCCGAGGGGTGGCCTTCCTGGCCACCGGCGTGCTCACCATCTTCTTCCTCCAGCACGGACCCCGGCTGGCCCGGGCCGGGCTCAGCCAGCTCCACGACCGGCGGCGGAGGGAGCGCCTGGCCGAGCTCGGCATCGCCGTGTACCTGCGGGCCTTCGGCTACGCCAGCGCGTCCCTGGTCATGTCCCTGGCCGCCGGGCTGGCCGCCTACCTGGCCGCCCGGATGGCCGACGTGCCGGGCCCGTCCGCCCTCGGCGTCTGGGTCGGGCTCTGGGACCTCGTCCCCCTCGCCGGTGCCGCGGTGGGGGCCCTTCCGATCGTCGCCCTGGCCGCCGCCTCGTCCGGCGAGCGGGCCCTGGTGGTGGCCCTGGCCTTCGTCGCCTACCAGGTGGTCGAGAACGTGCTCGTCCAGCGCAGGGTGGAGCGGGCGACGGTGAAGGTCGGGCCCTTCGTGACCCTGGCCGCCGGCCTCGTGGGCCTGGAGCTGAGCGGGGTCGCCGGCGCCCTGCTGGCCGTCCTGGCCGCCACCATGGTGGTCAGCGGAGCCGACGAGCTGGCCCGGGAGGGCGAGGACGCCGAGGGCGAGGAACGCCAGGAGCCGGCCGAGCGTGCAGTGGGGTGACAGTCCGCTCGGAGGTCGTGGTGGCCGACCCGTCGGGCGTCGTCCCCCTCCTCACCGCCAGCCCGTCCGTTCCTGGCCGAGCTGTTCGGCCTCTTCCGGGGCGGTGGGCTGGTACCGCCGGGGCCGGTCATCGAGCTGCGGGAGGTGTGGGCCGCCGACGCGCCGCGCCCGGGCTCGGGAGTGGGCCGCCCCTACGCGGCCTCGGTGCTGCTCGTCCTGGCCGGCGTGGGCCTCATGCTGTTCGGGGTGGTGTAGCCCGCGTCTCCAGCCAGCGGGTCAAGCCGGCGGCGTTCGAGTGGACGCCGTTGAGGATGGACATCGTGTCGCTGGGGTCGCCGCCGAAGGCTGCGGCCAGGGCGGCAGCCACGTCGTCGCCCCGCCGCCAGGCCGCCTCGGCGACCGCCGCCCATTCCCGCAGCACGTCCTCGGCCTGGTCCAGGATCTCGGCCGGGTCGCCCTCCAGGACGCCGAAGTGGGCCAGGGCGAGGGCGGACGGGCGGCGGTAGGCGAAGCGGCGCAGGGAGCGCACGGCCAGGTCGAGGTCGAAATCGGGCGGCGGGGTGGCGGGGCGGAGCACCCCCACGTCGGGCAGGCGGACGCCCGCGGCGTCGCCGGTGAACAGGACGCCGGTCTCGGAGTCGTGCAGGGCCAGGTGGTGGTGGGCGTGGCCCGGGGAGTGGACGGCGGTGAGCGCTCGTCCCGCCCCGACCCGGATCTCCTCGCCGTCCTCGAGGCCCCGGATGCGCTCCTCCGGCGTGGGCTCGAGCCGCCCGTAGAGGGTGTCGAGGGTGTCGCCGAAGACCCGGGCGGCCGAGGCGACCAGGCGGGAGGGGTCGACCAGGTGCCGGGCCCCCACCGGGTGGACGTACACGGCGGCGTTCGGGAAGGCCCGGGCCAGGTCGCCCACCCCGCCGGCGTGGTCGAGGTGGATGTGGGTGACCACGATGGCGGCTAGGTCCCCGGCGGCGAGCCCCAGGTCGGCCAGGGCGTCGAGGACCACCGGCACCGACGTCTGGCTCCCGGTCTCGACCAGGACGGGCTCGGGCCCCTCGAGGAGCCAGCCCGCGGTCACCCGCTCCCAGCCGCCGAGGAGGGTGTCGATCTGGTGGAGCGTCAGACCAGCTCCGGCATGACCTTGGCCGCGAACTCCTCGACCCGCGCCAGCCCCTCGGACGGCCAGCTGGCGATGAGGTGGGTGAACCCGGCCTCGCGTAGCGCCTCGCCCTCCCGCCTCACCCGGTCCCACGGCTCCGAGATCGACAGGTCGGTGCAGCGGCCGATCTCGGACGGGTCGCGCCCGGCCTGCTCGGCCGCCTTGTCGAGCAGCTTCGACTTGCGGGCCAGCTCCGACGCCGACCCGAACCCGTGCCAGACGTCGGCGTGGCGGCCGGCCAGCGGGAGCATGACCTTCTCGCCGGACGCCCCGATCCAGATGGGCGGGTGGGGCTGCTGCACCGGTCGGGGGCGGTAGAAGGCCTTCCGCAGGCGGTAGTGACGCCCGTGGAAGTCGACGTCGTCCCGGCTCAGCAGGCCCTTCATGATCTGGAGCGCCTCCTCCAGGCGCTCGATCCGCTGCCCCGTGGACGGGAAGTCGAACCCCAGGCGGCGGTGCTCCTCCTCGTGCCATGCCGCGCCCAGCCCCACGTTGAGCCTGCCCTCGGACACGTGGTCGACGGTGACCACCTCGGTGGCCAGCAGGGAGGGGTGCCGGTAGGTCACGCCGGTCACCAGCGCCCCCAGCCGTATGCGGCTGGTCACCGCGCCGAGGGCGGCGAGCAACGTCCACGCCTCCAGGCACGGGCCCTTGCGGTCGCCGTACAGCGGCGTGAAGTGGTCGAACACCCAGGCCGACTCGAACCCGGCCTCCTCGGCCCAGACCACCCGCCGCTTGATCTCCGACCACTCGAGCTGGTGCTGGGAGACGTCGATCCCGACCTTCATCCCGGCCACGCTATTCGTCCGGCTGCCGAGCCGACCAGATCACTCGGTGCTCGAGAAGCGCCTGACCGCGATGGCGAACACCAGCAGCCCGAGGCCGGCGAGGATCAGCAGCTGCAGGGCCACGGGCACCTCCCACCCGCCCCACGTCAGCGGGGGGTCGAGGAGCTGGGCCGCCTCGGGTGACAGGTCGAGGTGGGCGAAGACCGCGTGGCGCATGGGGTTGACCGCGTAGGTGACCGGGTTGACCTTGGTGGCGAAGGCCAGCCAGGCCGGCAGCCCCGAGGTCGGGTACAGGGCGCCGGACAGGAACATCATCGGCGTGATCACCGTCTGGATGACGGGCATGACCGACTGGATGTTCGCCACCTTGGCCCCGAGCAGAAGGCCGAACGCGGTGATCGACATGGAGGCCAGGAACAGCACGGCCAGCAGCTCGAGCATGAGCACGGGCGAGTAGGGGACGCCGGCCAGGCCGGCGAGGGCCAGGATGACCACCGCCTGCATGGTCGCCACGATGGCGCCGCCCAGGCACTTCCCGGCCAGGATCGACGACCGCCGGATGGGCGCCACCAGCATCTCCCGGAGGAACCCGAACTCCCGGTCCCACACCACCGAGACGCCCGCGAAGACGGCGGTGAACATGACCGACGTGGCCAGCACGCCCGGGAAGAGGAACGTCCGGAAGTCGACGCCCTCCGACCCGGGGACGGCGACCACCTGCGACAGGCCGCTGCCCAGGACGAACAGCCACAGCAACGGCTGGACCAGGCCGGCGGTCAGGCGGCGGTGGTCCTTCACCCACCGCAGCAGCTCGCGATGGCACACGATGCGCGCCGCTCGCAGGTCGGCGGCCAGCCCCGACGGCGGGCGGCTCACCGGGGCGAGGGGCAGGCTGCCGGTGGCGGTCACCGCCGCCCCCGGAACATGGCCGGCACCTCCGACCCCGGTGCGACCTCGGCGTCGCGGATCGTGCGCCCGGTGTAGGACATGAAGACGTCGTCGAGCGTGGGCCGGGTCACGCTCACCGACCGCACGGCCACGCCCAGGTCGGCCAGGAGGCGGGGCACGAACCGCTCGCCGTCGGCGACCTGCAGGACCAGGCCGCCGGCCGAGTCGGTCGCGGCCTCCAGCCCGAACCGGCGCTCGATGGCCGCCGACGCCGCCTCGGCGTCGGCGGCCTCCAGCCGGATGCGGTCGGTGCCGATGGCGGCCTTGAGGGCCTGCGGCGTGTCGAGGGCGACGATGCGGCCGGCGTCCATGATGGCGATGCGGTCGCAGTGCTCGGCCTCGTCCATGTAGTGGGTGGTGAGGAAGATGGTGAGGTCCTCCTGGCGCCGCAGCTCGTCGAGGTACTCCCAGATCGACGCCCGGGTCTGGGGATCGAGGCCGACCGTGGGCTCGTCGAGGAAGAGGACCCGGGGCGAGTGCAGCAGGCCCCGGGCGATCTCCAGACGCCGCTTCATGCCCCCCGAGAACGTCTGCACGTCCTTGTCCCGCCGGTCCCAGAGCCCGACCAGCTCCAGCACCTGGCGCATGCGGGCCTGGAGCTGGGCCGCGGGGACCCCGTAGAGCTGCCCGTGGAAGCGGAGGTTCTGGGCCGCGGTCAGGTAGGTGTCGAGGGTCATGTCCTGGAAGACGAGGCCGATCTCCCGGCGGACGTCGTCCCGCTGCTTCACCACGTCGTAACCGGCCACCCTGGCCGTCCCCGCCGTGGGCCGCACGAGCGTGCACAGCATGTTGATCGTCGTCGACTTCCCGGCCCCGTTCGGCCCCAGGAACCCGAACGTCTCGCCCGTACGGACCTCGAAGTCGACGCCCCGGACGGCCTCCACGTCGCCGAAGCGCTTCTCGAGTCCCTCGACCTGGATGGCTGCGGAATTCATTGGCACTCCCAACGATAGACGTCGCCCATTACTTGTCAAGGCGCGAGTACGATGTCCTCGTGGACCTGTTGTCGGGGGTGTTCCAGCTGGCCCGGGAGATCCGGCGCCAGCTCCACGAGGTGCTGGCCGAGGAGGAGTGGGTCGCCGAAGCGGGGTTCCGGCCCCCGTGCATGGGGGTCCTCGAGGTGGTGGCGCGGAGACAGCCCGTCTCCCAGCGGGAGATCAGCGACCACCTCGGCCTCGACGCCAGCGACGTGGTCGGCGTCCTCGACATCCTCGAAGCGGCGGGCATGGTCGAGCGCCGGCGGGACCCCCACGACCGCCGCCGCCACGCGGTGGTGCTCACCGAGACCGGCGAGACCGCGGCCCGCCGCTTCGCCGCCCTCCGCGCCGAGGTCGAGGACCGGGTGCTGGGCGGCCTCGACCCCGAGGAGCGCCGGCGCCTCGTCGACCTCCTCCACAGGGCCACCTCCGCCCGCGTCTAGGCGTTTCGCCGCCCGTCCCCGCCGGGTACCGCGGGACCATGGGTGACGCGCTGGAGGAGGTCCGGGCCGCAGCCGCCGGGTGCAGGGCGTGCGACCTCTGGAAGTCCGGCACCCAGACCGTCTTCGGTGAGGGGTCGGCGTCGGCCGAGCTCATGCTGGTGGGCGAGCAGCCGGGCGACAAGGAGGACGTGGCCGGGCGGCCCTTCGTGGGGCCGGCGGGGAGGATCCTCGACCAGGCCCTGGAGGAGGCCGGCATCGACCGGTCGACGGTCTACGTCACCAACGCGGTCAAGCACTTCAAGTGGGAGCCCCGGGGCAAGCGCCGGCTGCACAAGCGCCCGGACTCCACCGAGATCGCCGCCTGCCGCCCGTGGCTCGACCAGGAGATCGAGCTGGTGGGGCCCAAGGTCGTCGTCTGCCTGGGCGCGACCGCGGCCCAGGCCCTGCTCGGCCGGTCCTTCAAGGTCACCAAGCAGCGGGGTGAGCTGTTCCCCCAGCAGGCCGGCCACGTGATCACGGCGACGGTCCACCCGTCGTCGATCCTGCGGGCGCCGGACGCCGCCGCCCGGGAGAAGGAGCTCGCCGCCTTCACCGAGGATCTCCGGGTCGTCGCCAAGCACCTGCACCGGGCCTCGGCCTAACATCCGCCGCCATGCAAGAGGGCAGCAAGAAGGCCATCCTCGCCGCGTTCCTGGCCAACTCGGCCATCGCGGTCGCCAAGTTCGTCGGGTTCCTCATCACCGGCGCCGCCTCCATGCTGGCCGAGTCCGTCCACTCCGTCGCCGACGCCGGGAACCAGGGCCTGCTCTTCCTGGGCGGGGCCCGGGCCCGCAAGACGGCCACCCCCGACCACCCCTTCGGTTTCGGCCGCGAGCGCTACTTCTGGTCGTTCGTCGTCGCCCTCGTCCTGTTCACCCTCGGCGGCCTGTTCGCCCTCTACGAGGGCATCGAGAAGCTGCGCCACCCCCACGAGATCACGGGCGCCGGCGTGGCCTTCACCATCCTCGGCGTCGCCATCCTGGTCGAGATCGTCTCGTTCCGGACGGCCATCAAGGAGAGCCGGCACGTCAAGGGCACCGAGTCGTGGTGGCAGTTCATCCGCCGGTCGAAGTCGCCCGAGCTGCCGGTCGTGCTGCTCGAGGACCTGGGCGCCCTGGTCGGCCTGATCTTCGCGGTCATCGGGCTGGGGATGGCCGAGATCACCGGCAACCCCCGCTGGGACGCGGTGGGCAGCATCGCCATCGGCGCCCTGCTCTGCGTGATCGCCGTCATCCTGGTCATCGAGATGAAGGGCCTCCTCATCGGCGAGGGTGCGTCGGCCGCCACCCTCGACAAGATCTCGACCGCCCTGGCCTCTTCCGACCACGTGCTCCGGGTGATCCACCTGCGCACCCAGCACCTGGGGCCGGACGAGCTGCTGGTGGGAGCCAAGGTGGCGTTCGACACCAAGCTCGACGTGCCCGGGCTGGCCGTGGCCATCAACGAGTGCGAGCACCGCGTGCGGACGGCGGCGCCCATCGCCCGGGTGATCTACATCGAGCCCGACGTGGCTCACGCCGCGCCGGCGTCGAGCACGGGTCAGCCGGCGCCGACCGCCGGGTAGACCTTCGACCCCCGGGCCAGGAACTCCACCGACTTCTCCTCCATCCCCAGCTCGAGGGCCTGCTCCTCGGACACGCCGTGGGCGGCGGCGTACTCCCGGACGTCCTGGCTGATGCGCATGGAGCAGAACTTCGGCCCGCACATGGAGCAGAAGTGGGCCGTCTTGGCCGCCGTGGCCGGCAGGGTCTGGTCGTGGTAGGCGCGGGCCGTGTCGGGGTCGAGGGCCAGGTCGAACTGGTCCTCCCACCGGAACTCGAACCGGGCCTTCGACAGGGCGTCGTCCCACGCCTGGGCCCCCGGGTGGCCCTTGGCCAGGTCGGCGGCGTGGGCGGCGATCTTGTAGGCGATCACCCCCTGCTTCACGTCGTCCTTGTCGGGCAGGCCCAGGTGCTCCTTGGGGGTGACGTAGCACAGCATGGCCGTGCCAAACCACCCGATCATGGCCGCGCCGATGGCCGAGGTGATGTGGTCGTAGCCGGGGGCGACGTCGGTGGTCAGCGGGCCGAGGGTGTAGAAGGGCGCCTCGTGGCACAGCTCCAGCTGGAGCTCCATGTTCTCCTTGATCTTG
>DATAAD010000107.1:0-6600 GCA_036260295.1 Acidimicrobiales bacterium
CAGGACCTGGCCACGGCCATGAAGTCCCGGGCCACCATCGAGCAGGCCAAGGGCATCCTCATGGGTGCCCAACGGTGCAGCGCCGACGAGGCCTTCCAGATCCTGGTCCGGGCGTCGCAGCGGGAGAACCGCAAGCTGCGCGAGGTCGCCGAGGACCTCGTCAACCGGGTCCAGCAGCCGGCGCCGCCCAAGCCGCCGGCCTGATTCCGAACCGTTACCTGGGCGAGAACCGGCGGTGATCTCCTGCCGGGATGATCGCCGGCATGAGAATCCGATCAAGAATAGGTCTGACCCTCGCCGCCGGCGTCGCCGCAGCCACGCTCGCCGTGGCGGTCGTCCCTTCGGCCGCCGGCGCCTCGGGGTGCGGTGTCAAGTGGGGGAGCCTGCCCAAGTCCACGCCGGCGATGACCGGCGCCGAGTTGACCGGCGTCCGTCCGGGCCGCCACGACTGCTTCGACCGCCTGGTCTTCGACCTGGCCGGGAGGCCGGTCGCCGGCTACGACGTCCGCTATGTCGACGTGCTTCGAGCCGACGGCTCGGGCGATGTTGTTCCGGTGGCGGGTGGGGCCGTTCTGTCCGTCACCGTCCGCGCCCCCGCCTACCGGCGCATCCGCACCGCGGTCGCCGGCTATCGGACCTTCCGCGACGTGGCGTGGGCCGGCTCGTTCGAGGGACAGACGAGGTTCGGACTGGGCGTCCGCGCCCGCCTCCCGTTCCGCGTCCTCCAGCTCGAGGGTCCCGGGAACGGGACCCGCCTCGTCGTCGACGTCGCCCACAAGTGGTGACGGGCCGCCCGAGCACGACGGCGGTTCTCGACCTACGCTGAGGGACCGTGGAGGATGCCGAGCTCGTCGCTCGCCTCCGGTCGGGTGACGAGGAGGCCTTCCGGTTCCTCGTCGAGCGCTACCACACCGCGCTGCTGCGCCTGGCCCAGACCATGGTGCCGACGCGTGCGGTCGCCGAAGAGGTCGTCCAGGACACCTGGCTCGGCCTGGTCCGCGGGATCAAGCGCTTCGAGGGCCGGTCGTCGCTGCGCACGTGGCTGTTCCACGTCCTGGTCAACCGGGCCCGGAGCACGGGCGCCCGCGAACGGCGGCCGACCACCGGCATCACGGCGGGGCCCTCGGTCGACCCCGGCCGGTTCGGTCCCAACGGGGCGTGGGCCGATCCACCCGTCCCGTGGCCGGACGACGTGGACGATCGTCTGGTGGCCCGCCAGATGGCCGAGCGCATCCGGCCCAAGATCGACGAGCTCCCGGAGATGCAGCGCCAGGTCGTCCTCCTACGCGACGTGGAGGGGATGAGCGCCGAGGAGGTGTGCGACCTGCTCGGCCTCACCGAGGGGAACCAGCGGGTCCTGCTCCACCGGGGAAGGTCGCGCCTGCGCAGCATGTTGGAAGCCGAGATGGGGAAGGCCTGAGCCATGTTCCGCCGACGCCGACAGGATCTCGTCTGCCGTGAAGCGGTGGAGCTGATCACCGATTACCTCGAGGGCGGCCTCGACCGGCGGGACCGCGCTCGCCTCGAGGCCCATCTCGCCGCCTGCCCCCACTGCACCGAGTACCTGGCCCAGATGCGCAAGACGCTCGCCGTCCTCGGCCGCATCGAGCCCGAGGCCCTCGATCCCCACGTGCAGGACGAGCTGGTCGCCTTGTACCGCCGCTGGCAGTCGGAATAGTTGTAACGCGACACGTCCCCGCGGGGACGGTAGGGCGTGCAAGCACCGAGGGACGACCGCGTCCTGAA
Source organism: Acidimicrobiales bacterium (assembly GCA_036260295.1). GTDB lineage: Bacteria > Actinomycetota > Acidimicrobiia > Acidimicrobiales > AC-14 > CADCTB01. Next base: position 1,747 of record DATAAD010000107.1, read on the forward strand.
GACAACCCGCGTGGTTTCCGCGGTCATCGTCCCCGTCCTCACCGCCGCTTTCGTGATCCTCTTCCTCTTCCCGGGCCAGACCCGCACCCTGTGGGGCTGGGAGATACGGTCCCGGATGAGCTGCATGTTCATGGGCGGCGGCTACCTGGCCGGCGCCCTGTTCTTCTTCCGGGCGGCCCGGGCCAAGGAATGGCACCGCCTCGGCCCCGGCATCGTGGCCACCACCGTCTTCGCCACCATGCTCGGGGTGGCAACACCATTGCACTGGTCGGAGTTCAACCACGACCACGTCTCGTTCTGGGCCTGGACCCTGCTGTACGTGACCACCCCGCTGCTCCTACCGGTGCTGTACCGGAACAACCGGCGCTTCGACCCGGGCACGCCGACGGCGGAGGACGTGCCCATCCCCGCCTGGATCCGGACGTCGATGACCGTGCTCGGCGCCGGCCAGCTGCTGTTCGCCCTCACCCTCTACGTGCGCCCCTCGCTGTTCCAGGAGCACTGGCCGTGGACGCTGACGGCCCTCAGCGCCCGCTCCCTGGCCGGCTTCGCCGCCTTCCCGGCCGTCACCTACCTGGCCTTCGCCTTCGAGCGTCGGTGGAGCGCCCTGCGCTGGCCCTTCGAGACGGCCATCGCCGGCCTGGCCCTGATCGCCCTCGGCGCGGCCCGCTCCACCGGCGAGTTCCGGGACGACGCCTGGTCGGTCGCCTGGACCGTCGGCCTCCTGATCGGCCTGGCCTTCCTCGTGACCGTGTGGGTCGTGATGCGCCGGCGCCCCGCTAGCGTCACCTGAGTGAGGACGCCGAGCCGGCACCCCGGCCCCGCCGGAGCGAAGCGCAGGCCCTGCCGGGCGTGCCTCGAGGGCTCGGCGGGCGCAGCGAACAGGACGAGCATCGCGTGAGAGTCGGAGTACCGGCCGAGACCAAGGAAGGCGAGCACCGGGTCGCCCTCACCCCCGACGGGGTGCGGGAGCTGGCCGCCCACGGCCACGAGGTCCTGGTCGAGGCGGGCGCGGGGGACGGCTCGTCCCTGCCCGACGCCGAGTACACGGCGGCGGGGGCCAAGATCGTCACCGCCGACGACGCCTGGGCCGCCGACCTCGTCGTCAAGGTGAAGGAGCCCCAGCCGGCCGAGCTGGCCTACCTGCGCCCCGACCTGGTCCTGTTCACCTACCTGCACCTGGCCGCCGAGCCCGATGTGGCGCACGGCCTCCTGGCGAGCGGCACCACCGCCCTCGCCTACGAGACGGTGCAGGTCGACGGCGGCGGCCTGCCGCTGCTGGCGCCGATGAGCGAGGTGGCCGGGCGCATGGCCACCCAGATCGGCGCCCACTTCCTGGAGCGGGGCAGTGGCGGCCGGGGCGTCCTCCTCGGCGGGGCCCCCGGGGTGCGCCCGGCCCGGGTGGTCGTCATCGGCGCCGGCAACGTGGGCTGGAACTCGGCGTGGATCGCCCAGGGCATGGAGGCCGAGGTCCTCCTCCTCGACCGGAGCATCGACCGCCTGCGCTTCGTCGACCAGATCCACCAGGGCCGGATCATGACCCTGGCCTCCAACCGGGGCGCGGTCGAGCGGGCCGTGGCCGACGCCGACCTGGTCATCGGCGCCGTCCTCGTGCCCGGTGGGCGGGCGCCGACCGTCGTCACCGAGGACATGGTCCGGGGGATGAAGCCGGGGGCGGTGATCGTCGACATCGCCGTGGACCAGGGCGGATGCGTCGAGACCATCCACGAGACGACCCACGCCGACCCGGTCTACGAGGTCCACGGCGTCCTCCACTACGGGGTGGGGAACGTTCCCGCCGCCGTGCCGAACACCTCGACCTACGCCCTCACCAACGCCACCCTCCCGTACGTCGTCGAGGTGGCCGAGTGGGGCCCGCTGGAGGCCGCCACCCGGGACAAGGCGCTGCGGGCGGGCGTCAACACGGCAGGCGGCCAGGTGACCAACCCCGCCGTGGCCGCCGCCCTCGGCCTGCCCGCCGTGGAGCCGCTCACCGCCCTGGGCGGGTAGGCGCAGGAGCGTGGCTGCCGACACCGAGCCGGGCGCGCCCGCGGGGCAGGGGCCCGCGCCGGTCGAGGCGGGCGCGGTCCGAAGGCCCCGGGTGCCGGCCGGCGGGGAAGTCGACGAGCTCCTCTCCTGGCTCGCCGTCGAGAAGGGCCGGTCGCCCAACACCGTCGCCGCCTACCGCAGGGACCTGGCCGCCTACACCGAGTTCCTGCACGGCCGGGGGCTCACCCCCGCCGCGGTCACCGAGCCCGTCATCGAGGACTACCTGGCCTTCCTGCGGGCCGCGGGCCGGGCGCCGGCCTCGGTGGCCCGGGCACTGGTCTCCGTGCGCTCGCTGCACCGCTTCCTGGAGGACGAGGGGCAGGCCGCCACCAATCCGGCCGAGGAGGTCCAGCGCCCCAAGGTGCCCTCGGGCCTGCCCAAGGCCCTGTCCGAAGCCGAGGTCGCCGCCCTGCTGGCCGCCGTCACCGGGAACGACCCCGTCGCCCGTCGCGATCGGGCCATCCTCGAGGTCCTCTACGGGTGCGGGCTGCGGGTGTCGGAGCTGGTAGGCCTCAGCCTGGCCGACCTCGACCTCGGCGACGGCCTGCTCCGGGCTTTCGGAAAGGGGGCCAAGGAGCGGGTCGTCCCCGTGGGCCGGCTGGCCTGCGAGGCGCTGGCCGCCTGGCTGGCCCCGGGCGGGAGGCCACAGCTGGAGCCCGACCGATGGGCCCGGCGGGGTGACGCCGAGGCCGTCTTCCTCAACACCCGGGGGGGGCGGCTGTCGCGCCAGGGGGCGTGGGGGATCGTGCGCCAGTACGGCGACGCCGTGGGCCTCGGCGATCGCCTGTCGCCGCACGTCCTCCGCCATTCCTGCGCCACCCACATGCTCGACCACGGGGCGGACATCCGCGTCGTCCAGGAGCTGCTCGGCCACGCGTCGATCTCGACCACCCAGGTGTACACCCGGGTGTCGGCCACCAGGTTGCGCCAGATCTACGAGGCGGCCCATCCCCGCGCCAAACGCGGGAGGCAGGTCCATCCTCGCGCCAAGCGGAGGAGCCCCGAGTAGGCTGGCCGCGTGCTGAGTGAATCGACTCTGTCAGATCTGCGCGCCTCGCTGGAGCAGGAGCGGTCCGACCTGCGGGCCCGGCTCAGCGAGATGGGGCTCCTCAGCGGGGGCGAGTCGTTCGACCAGAACTTCGCCGACTCCAGCCAGGTGACCGCCGAGCGGGGCGAGGTCGAAGCGCTCGCCGGGTCTCTGCGCGAGTCGCTCAACGACGTCGAGGCCGCCCTGGCCAAGCTCGACAGCGGCAACTACGGCACCTGCGAGGCGTGCGGTCAGCCCATCGCCCCCGCCCGCCTCGAGGCCAAGCCCGCGGCCCGGCTGTGCATGGACTGCGCCTCCCGGCGGTGAGCCGGCTCAGGCGGCCAGGAGCTCCAGCACCCCTCGGGCCAGGCGGCTGAGGGCCTCGCACCCGCCCGAGGCGTGGGGCACCGACGCGCCCAGCAGGAACCGCGTGCCCGACCGCGACTGCACGAGGGCCACGTCGAGGCACTCGTGCTCGAGGGCGTCACCGGGCTTCGACCAGATCCTGGCTCCCGACCCGAGCGCCCCGGCCACCGCCTCGGGGAAGAACCCCTCGGCCTCGAGGAGGGCCCCGGCCAGGGCCTTGATGTCGGCGGGGTCGAGGTCGAGGCGCTGGTCGGGCGGCAGCTCGTCGCTCATGACGATGCGGCGGACGGACTCCGTCATCTCGAACAGGTTGGAGCAGTTCCCCGTCCGGCACTCCGGCTCCCTGCTGGCGGTGCGGGCGGGGACGTAGGCCCGCCGGTCGCCCTCCTCGAGCATCATGGCCGGGGACTCGTCCAGCTCGACACCGGCGTAGGAGCGGTACAGGGCGGTGACGGGGAAGCCGTTGCGGGCGGTCAGGAACTCCTCGTTGAGGCGGTCCACCCCGGCGATGCGGACGAGCAGGTCGTAGTCGTAGTTCGAGCTGTCCCGGATGGCCGGCTCGTAGATGGACCGCAGGGTCCGGGACGGCGTGCCGTCGTCGAAGGTGATGGTGGCCGCCCCGGAGAAGCCGATCGACCGGGCGAAGTCCAAGGCGCCGAGGGCGGCCAGCACCTTGATCGACGAGGCGGGCCAGAAGTCGGCGGCCAGCGGCCCGCCCCCCGCCTGGAACTGCTGGTACACCCGGCCCTCGGGCCCCTCGACCACCCTGACCGCGTACACGTTGGCTCCCTCGGGGAGGCTGTAGCCGGTCTCGGCCAGGTCGGCGTCGAGGGAGACCGGGCGCGACGGCGGTCCCGAGAGCGGTCCCAGGCTGGCCTGGGCCTCGGTGACCGTCGCCTGCCGGAGGTCGTCGGGCAGCACCCCGGTGGCGCCCGGAGCCGCCCGTCCCGTCCCCGCCCGCAGGGCCACCGCGGCACAGGCCACGGCGAACAGCAGCACGATCAGCACGACGTGCAGGAAGAAAAGGCCGGGGAACCGGCGCGGGTCAGCCGCCATGGGTGCGCGCTACCGTTCCGGCCATCGAGTCGACGTTCCTGTCGCTGGACTTCATCTACGTGCCCACCGCAGACGTGGACAGTACCGCTCGCCAGTACGTCGGGGTGCTCCAAGCCGAGCTGCGCTGGAAGGTGCGGGCCATGGGGACGGTCGTCGCCTGCCTCGGCGTACCCGGGGACGGGCCGGCCATCCTCCTCTCCGGCCACCTCGAGGGCGACGTCCCGGTGCTGATCTACCCCGTGGCCGACTACCGGTCCACCGTCGAGGGCCTGCGGGCGGCCGGGGTGGAGGAGCTCCACGAGCTGGAGATCCCCCACGGCCCGTGCGCCAGCTTCATCGTCGACGGAGGGCGGCGC
>DATAAD010000108.1:0-16631 GCA_036260295.1 Acidimicrobiales bacterium
TGGTCGCCCTGGCCCACGCCCGCGACCACGGCGCCGGGGAGGCCCTGTTCGGCAACCTGGCCGGCAACCTCTGCGAGGGCACCGGCACCAACGTCTTCGTGGGGATCGACGGCCGCCTGGTCACCCCCCCGCTCTCGGCCGGCTGCCTGGCCGGGGTGACCAGGGAGCTCCTCCTCGAGCTGGTCCACGTGGTCGAAGACGACCTTCCGCTGGACGTCATCCGCTCGGCGGAGGAAGCGTTCCTCACGTCCAGCACCCGTGACGTGCAGCCCATCCGCTCCGTCGACGGGCGCGGGCTACCAGCCTGTCCCGGCCCCCTGACGACGGCGGCCGCCACCGCCTTCCAGGGCCTGTTGCTGAGGGATCTGGACCCTTAGAGGACCGTCAGGGGTTGCGCGTGCACTCGGGGAACGCCACCCGGCCGGTGTTTCCCGACCAGAGGTTGTTGTCGCAGTCAGGATTGCGGTTGGAGTCCCAGAGGTCGACCACACCGTTGCCGGCCGCCCGGTTCCGGATCAGCCGGTTGTTGTAGCCGTTCGGGTTGCCGGCGGGGAACGACCCGGAGGTCGGTGGGCGGCGGGCGACGCTGATGCCGCCGGCGGCGTTGCCGCTGGCCGAGTTGCTCTCGATGACGTTGCCCGAGCCGAAGACCCGGATGCCGTCGCCCCGCACCGCTCCTCGGAACCCGTTGTAGTCGACCGTGTTCCCGCTGACGACGTTGGCCGTGGTGAACCCGAAGAGAGCGATGCCGTCGAGGCCGTTGCCGACGACCTGGTTGCCGATGATGCGGTTGCCCGGGCCGGGGCAGATCACCGGGCCCGTGAGGCACCCACTCCCGGCCCGGGGCTCGACGCGGATGCCGTCGTTGTCGCAGAGCCCGTTGCGCCGGCAGGCCACGTTGTTGGTGACCCGGTTGGCCTGCACGACGTTGTCGTTGGCCAAGGCCGCGGGGATAGCCGGGTGGTCAGCGTCGCCGGTGATGATGCCGATCCCCGAGAAGGGTCCGTTGTTGTCGACGGAGTTCTGGACGATCGTGTTGCCGGACGAACCCTGGATCAGGATGCCGTCGCCGTAGAGCGAGGCCGGCCCCTGGTTGCTCGTCGAGGCGCCGATGTTGTTGTTGGCGAAGATCCGGGTGACTGTGTTCCCCGACCCGCCGAGGATGACGACGCCGCCGTCGAACAGCTCGACGGTGCCGTTTTGCACGGTGACGCCCCGGCGGTTGTGCAGAAGGATGCCCGCCCCATCACCGGAGGACGCCGTCCCGAACACCCGGTGGCCGGCCAGGTCGAGGACGATGTTGTCGGCGCCGACGATGATCCCGTTGTCCGGGCACGGCCCCACGTCGTTAGTCAGGACGGTGCTCTGCGTGATGGTCTGGCCACACGCCACCGCTCCCGGCACCTGGGCGTCCACCGGCGCCACCATCGGCAGCGTGGCGGCCGCGCCCGCGGCCAGAAGCGTCCCCAGCTTGCGCGCACGAAGGTTCATGGCGCGACGTTCTAGACCGCCGGCCCTACTGGGCGCAATAACCTCGAATATCAGCTAGGTGTAACCGACATATAGGCGGCGGCCTGGAGCTTGAAAAGGGCGGCGTATCGGCCGCCCCGGGCCATGAGCTCGGCGTGGCTGCCCTGCTCGACCAGCCGGCCCCCGTCGAGCACGAAGATCCGGTCGGCGGAGCGCACGCTGGAGAAGCGGTGGGAGACGAGCAGGACGGTGCGACCGCAGGCCATGGTGCGGATGCGCTCGAACAGCTCGTGCTCGGCCCGGGGGTCGAGGGCGGCCGTCGGCTCGTCGAGGATGACGAACGGCGCGCCGCGGAAGAAGGCCCGGGCCAGGGCCACCCGCTGCCACTGGCCGATCGACAGCTCGTGGCCGCCCTCGAACTCGCGGCCCAGCATCGTCTCGTAGCCCTCGGGCAGGGTCTCGAGGAACGAGTGGGCGCCCGACTGGCGGGCGGCGTCGGCCACCGCGGCCAGGTCGTCGGCGCGCTCGAAGCAGCCGACCCCCACGTTGTCGCGCGCCGTCAGGTGGTACTGGACGAAGTCCTGGAAGATCACCGCCATGTGCCGGCGGACGGTGACCGGGTCGCAGCCGGCGGTGTCCACGCCGTCCCACAGGACGCGACCCGAGGTGGGCATGTACAGGTGGCAGAGGAGCTTGGCCAGGGTGGTCTTGCCCGAGCCGTTCTCGCCCACCAGCGCGACCACCTCGCCGGCGTTGATCTCCAGAGACACGTCGTCGAGGGCCAACCGCCGTGTCCCCGGGTAGGCGAAGCTCACGTGCTCGATCGTCAGCCTGGAGAACCGGCCCGGCGCCGGCTCCCGGGCGCGGGCGGCCGCCACCGCCGGGGCCAGCTCGAGGAATGAGTCGAAGTCCTCGAGGAAGAGGGCGTCCTCGTACAGCGCCGACCCGCTGTGGGCGATGCCGGAGAGCCGTCCGCCGAGCTGCTGGAGGGCGACGGCGGCGGCAGCCGCCGACGCCACGCTCATGCGGTCGGCGAGGAGCAGGGCGACGAGCAGGGCGACCCCGGCGCCCGAGAGCACGGAGCTGGCCACGCTGGCCTGCAGCGAGCGGCGCAGCCGGACGCCCGTGAGGTCCCTGACCTTGGCGATGCGCTCGTCGAAGAGGGCGTCGTACCGCTTGCGAAGGGGCGCGGCGAGGTCGAAGGCCCGCACCTCCTGAGCGAAGGTCTTGGCCGTCAGGGCCATGGACAGGTACTGGCGCTTGCGGTCGCCGGGCGTCATGTGCCATCCGAAGTGATGGGCCGTCCGGCTGTTCTTCACCGTGGCGACCCAGACGGGGAGGTAGGCGAGCAGGACGAACGGGACCAGGAGGGGCTGCAGGGCGAGAAGGGCGACGAGCATGCCGGCGATGCCGATCAGCGCCGAGCTCATCCTGAGGAAGTTGTTGGTCAGGTTGAAGGGTCGGAAGTTGGCCGCCATCTGGGCCCGCATGAGCCGGTCGTGGAACTCCGGGTTCTCGTACGCCTCCAGGTCGACCACCGTGGCCACGTCGATGATCCGGTCCTGGGCGTGCCGGCCCACCAGCTCGCCCAGGAGCCGCATCAGCTCGCCCTGGGCCGCGTAGGCGAAGTTCAAGGCCGCCGACACGGCGAGGAAGGCGACCAGCGCGGGGACGAGGTCGCCCATCCCCCGATCGAGCCGGTCGGCCTGGAGGATGGCGTCGAGCACCCGCCGGCCCAGCAGCAGCTGGAAGGTGACGCCCGCGCCGGTGACGACTTGGAGGGCGATCGACATCGCCAGCTGGCGTGGCGCGGCCCGGTGGACGAGGCGAAGGGCGCCCAGGGCGACCACCGGGATACGGCGGAACGAGCGGTCCTCGGGGCTGCGGAACACTGCGTCGATGCCGGCCCGCCGAGCCTCCGTCACAACTTGAGGCTACCGTGCATCCATTCGGCGCGATAGAGCCACCGACGCAGCAGAAAGGCGGTACATGATTCCGAGACCTCGCGGGCGGCGCATTCGCGTCTGCCTCGCCACCATTGCCGTTTCCTCGACCGTCGTCGGCGTCGGGCAGAGCCCGGCGCACGCGGCCACGGCCGTCCAGGGATTTGCCTACGGCTACTACACCTACGTCAGCCTCTTCGGGGGCCCGTACACCCTCCGTGGCTTCAACCAACCGGCGGACGCCCCCGCCATCGCGGCGACGCCCGCAGTCGCCCTCCCGTCGTCCGGCGGCTCGACGAGCCTCACCGACTCGGACGGGTCGATGGCCGCCTACGGCCCGGCGGTGATCTTCGGGTGGTACGACACCGCCACCGAGACCTACGTGAGCTCGGGCTCCCAGACGGTGTTGACGCAGGGCTCGACCAGCGGCAGCGGCAGCGTGCTGACCCGGGCGACGATCAACAACGCCGGTCCCGGGCCGTTGGTCATGCCCCAGATCGTCACCACCTGCCAGCAGACGGGGAGCACCGTGTCTCCGTCCGTGCAGATCACCAACGGCTTCGTCGAGACGTCCACCGACCCCAACACGGGGGAGGTGACCAGCACCCAGAGCATCCCCACCAACCCGACCCCCGGGACGACGATCAGCGGGACGCTCGACCACATCGGCGACAGCTTCACGATCGTCTTCAACGAGCAGACCACCAACGCCGACGGCTCCACCACGGTGGTCGGCGCCCACATGTACCTGCTCGGCCCCATCGCCGTGGGGCACATGGTCGTGGGCGCCACCCTCTGCGGAGTGACGCCTTAGCCCCTCAGGGGCTCGCCGCCGGTGACGTGGACGACGTCGCCGGCGGCGATGGCGCGGCCGTCCACCAGCAGCCGCCCGAGGTCGTCGACGTCGGTGGCCACGCCGGCGACGGTCGTCCCGGGCAGCGCGACCAGGACCCGCCGACCCAGGGTGGCGCACCGGCCCCGGTAGCGGCCGAGGACGTCGCCGGGCCGGTCGAGGGCGTCGAGCCAGGCCTCGAGGAGGGCGTCGCGGTCCACGGCGCCGCCGAGGGAGGCAGCCCCGGGCGGCGCCCACGCCAGGTTGACGCCGAGGCCGACCACGGCGGCACCGTCGACCAACTCGGACAGGATGCCGCCCAGCTTGCGGCTGTCGACGGCCAGCAGGTCGTTGGGCCACTTGAGCCGGACCGGCGTGCCGGTCACCGCCTCGCACGCCTCGGCCGCGGCCACGCCGGCGGCGAGGGTGACCAGCGCGGGGGCCGGCCGTAGGACGACCGAGACCAGGAGCGAAGCTCCGGGTGGCGACTCCCAGGTCCGGCCCCCGCGGCCCCGGCCCGCCGTCTGGTGGTCGGCGACCACCACCACGCCGTCGGGCGCCCCGGCCCGGACCAGGTCGACCGCCACCCGGTTGGTGGAGTCGACCTCGGCGAAGCGGCGTACGTCCGAGAAGCGGGTGTGCGGCACGGCCTGGGCCATTATTGCGGCCCCATGTTCTCCAAGGTCCTGATCGCCAACCGGGGTGAGATCGCCGTCCGGGTGATCCGGGCCTGCCGGGAGCTGGGGATCGCCAGCGTCGCCGTCTACTCCGAGCTCGACCGCCGGTCGCTGCACGTGCGCCTGGCCGACGAGGCCTACGCCCTGGGCGGGGAGACGGCGGCCGAGAGCTACCTGAACACCGAGGTCATCCTCGACGCGGTCACGGCCAGCGGGGCCGACGCCGTGCACCCCGGCTACGGGTTCTTCAGCGAGAACCCGGCCTTCGCCCGAGCCCTGGCGTCCCGGGGGGCGACGTTCGTCGGGCCGCCGCCCGAGGCCATGGAGGTGATGGGCGACAAGGTGTCCTCCCGGGCCGCGGCGACAGGGGCCGGCGTGCCAGTGGTGCCGGGGAGCGACGGGCCGGTGACGGCGGCCGACGAGGTGGTGGCCTTCGGCGAGGCCCGCGGCTGGCCGGTGGCGATCAAGGCGTCCTTCGGAGGCGGCGGCCGGGGCATGAAGGTGGTCAACGGTCCCGACGAGGCCGCCTCCCTCCTGGACTCGGCCCGGCGGGAGGGCCAGGCCTACTTCGGCAACCCCGAGATCTACGTCGAGCGGTACCTGGACTGGCCCCGCCACGTCGAGATGCAGATCTTCGCCGACACCCACGGGAACGCGGTGTGGATGGGCGAGCGCGACTGCTCGAGCCAGCGCCGCCACCAGAAGCTCGTCGAGGAGACTCCTGCCCCGGGCGTGACCCCCCACCTTCGCCGGGCCATGGGCGAGGCGGCCGTGGCCGTGACCCGGGCGTCCGGCTACACCAATGCGGGAACGGTGGAGTTCCTCGTCCAGGACGGGGAGTTCTTCTTCCTGGAGATGAACACCCGGCTCCAGGTCGAGCACCCGCTGACCGAGCTGGCCTGCGGCGTCGACCTGGTCGCCGAGCAGCTGCAGGTGGCGTCGGGCGCCCCCCTCTCGTTCACCCAGGAGAGCCTCGATCCGCGGGGCCACGCCATCGAGTGCCGGGTCAACGCCGAGGACGTGGCCGGTGGGCGGTTCATGCCCTCGCCGGGCACGCTGACCCGGTTCTCACGACCGGGGGGCTTCGGCGTCCGCATCGACGCCGGCTACGGCGAGGGCGACACCATCAGCCAGCACTACGACAACCTGATCGCCAAGGTGCTCACCTGGGGGGCGGGGCGGGAGGAGGCCCGCCGGCGGATGCTTCGGGTCCTGCGGGAGATGGCCATCGAGGGCGTGCCCACCAACATCGCCGCCCACCTCCGCATCCTCGAGCACCCCGACTTCGTCGAGAACCGGCACTCCACCCGTTGGGTCGAGGAGCGGGTCGACTTCTCCGACCTCACGTCCGGCCAGGGCGCGGCCGGCACGCAGCCCCGGCCCGGGGAGGTGCCCCGCGACGTCGCCGTCGAGGTCGACGGGCGACGCTACGACGTGCGGGTCTGGCTCCCCGAGTCGGCGGCGGTCGCCCCGCCGTCCGCGGGCGGCGCTCCACGCCGTCCCAAGGGCCGGTCGGGGTCGGCGCCGGCGGGGGCGGTCGGTGGGCGCGTCGTCGCCCCCATGCAGGGGACGATCATCGAGGTGCTCGTCGCCGTAGGCGACACCGTGGAGGTCGGCCAGGGGCTGTGCGTGCTCGAGGCCATGAAGATGGAGAACGAGGTCGCCGCCGAGGGGGCGGGCACGGTGAGCGAGGTCCACGTCTCCCCCGGCGACAACGTGGGCGCGGGCGACGTGCTGTTCGTCATCGAGTAGCGCCCAGCCCCCCGAACTGGTGAAGGAAATGGCCGCCCTGGCGGCCAGATCCGCCACCAGTTCGGGGGGCTGCGCGCTACTCGGCCGCCTCGCTCAGCGACTCGGCCAGCGAAGGATGGACGAGGAGGCTGTCGACCACGTCGACGACCCGCAGGTTGCAGTTCACGGCCAGGGCGAGGACGGAGATGAGCTCGGCCGCGTGGCGGCCGACGATCGACCCGCCCAGGACGACGCCCGTGGCCGGGTCGGACACGATCTTCACGAAGCCCCTGGAGTCGTGGTTGATCAGGGCCTTGGGGTTCGAGGAGAAGGGGACCTTGGTCACCCGGATCTTGCGGCCGGTGGCGAAGGCCTCGGCTTCGGCCACGCCCACCTCGGCGATCTCGGGCTCGGTGAAGACGGCCTGCGGCGCCTTGTCGTAGTCGAGGTGGCGGTGCTCACGCGAGTGGAGCCCCATGACGTGCTCGGCGATCTTGCGCCCCTGCATGCCTGCCACCGACGACAGCTGGAGCTTCCCGGACACGTCGCCCGCGGCGTAGACGTGGGCCAGGTTGGACTGGCAGTGGTGGTTGACCGGGATGTAGCCCCGCTCGTCGACCACCACGCCGGCCTCCTGCAGCCCGAGCCCGTCGGTGTTGGGGACCGACCCGATGGCCAGCAGGGCGTGGCTGCCCCGCGCGGCGCGGCCGTCGTCGCAGCGGACGACCACCCCCTCGCCCTCCCGGTCTATGCCGACGGCTCGGGCGCCGATGAGCAGGCGGACGCCCCGGCGCAGGAACTCCTCCTCGAGGGTGGCGGCCACCTCGGCGTCCTTGTTGGGCAGGACCTGCTGGCGGCTCACCACGAGGGTCACCTTGGCCCCGAAGGAGGCGAACATGTGGACGAACTCCACGCCGGTCACGCCCGACCCGATGACCACCAGGTGATCGGGCATGGCGGGCGGCGGATAGGCCTGCCGGGTCGTGAGAATCCGCTCGCCGTCCGGGCGGCACCAGTCGGGGATCCGGGGTCGGCTGCCGGTGGCGACCAGGATGGCGTCGGCGTCCAGCTCCTCGGCGCCCTCGGCCGTCTCGACCAGGACGGTGTGGGGCCCGGTGAGGCGGCCGGTCCCGCGCACGACCCGCACGCCCTGGTCGGCGAGGAGGTCCTCGATCGAGGTCCGGAGGCGGTCCTCGATGGCGACGATCCGGTGCTTGAGGGCGTCGACGTCGAGGGCGGCGTCCACGTGGGCCAGGCCCATCCCCGGGGCCCGGTCGACGAACGACATGGCCCCGCCCGTGCCGATCATGGCCTTGGACGGGATGCAGTCCCACAGGTGGGCGGCTCCGCCGACCACGTCGCGCTCGACCAGGGTGACGTTGGCGCCCAGGCGGGCGGCGGTGGTCGCCGCCTGGTTGCCGGCCGGGCCACCGCCGACGATCACGAAGCGCACGGCCACCGAACCAGGTTACGGCGGCCGGGTCCGGTTACGGGACGACCTGCAGCTCCTCGGCGAAGTGGCAGGCCGACGGGTGGCCCTGGCCGCGGTCGATCAGGGCCGGCTCCTCCTCGGCGCAGATGTCCTGGGCCTTCCAGCAGCGGGTGCGGAAGCGGCAGCCCGACGGGGGGTCGACGGGGCTGGGGAGGTCGCCCGAGAGGACGATCCGCTTGCGGCGCCGCTCGACGGCCGGGTCGGGCACGGGTACGGCGGACAGGAGGGCCTGGGTGTAGGGCATGGCCGGCCGGGTGTAGATGTCGTCCCGCGTCCCGATCTCGACGATCTTGCCCAGGTACATCACGGCCACCCGGTCGGAGATGTGGCGCACGACCGACAGGTCGTGGGCGATGAACAGGTACGACAGCTTCAGCTCGGCCCGCAGCTCCTCCAGCAGGTTCAGCACGCCGGCCTGGATGCTGACGTCGAGGGCGGACACCGGCTCGTCGAGGACCAGCACGTCGGGCTCGAGGGCCAGGGCCCGGGCCACGCCGATGCGCTGGCGCTGGCCGCTGGAGAACTCGTGCGGGTAGCGGCCGGCGTGCTCGGGCCGCAGGCGGACCAGCTCCAGCAGCTCGTTGGCCCGCGCCCTCGCCTTCTTGGCCGGCGTCCCGTGGACGATGAGGGGCTCGGCCACGATCGACCACACCTGCATCCGGGGGTTGAGCGAGGCGTAGGGGTCCTGGAACACGATCTGGAGGTCGGCCCGCAGCTTGCGCAGCTCCTTGCGGCCGAGGCCGAGGATGTCGCGGCCGCGGAACTCGACCGTGCCCGAGGTGGGCTCGATGAGGCGGAGCACGCACCGGGCCGTGGTCGACTTCCCGCAGCCCGACTCGCCGACCAGGCCCAGCGTCTCCCCCTCGACCAGGTCGAACGACACCCCGGAGACGGCGTGCACCTTGCCGCCGCCCTTGACCGGGAACTCCTTGACAAGATCCCGGACCTTGAGGATGGGCCCGGCGGCATCGGAGGTGCCCGGCTCGCTCATCCGGACGCCACGCTGGCCGCGCCCACTTCCTCGGCGTAGTGGCAGGCCGCCTCGACGGGCCCGACCGGGCGCAGGGCCGGGTCGTCGACCTGGCAGTTGGGCCGGGCGTAGGCGCAGCGGGGATGGAAGACGCACCCCGAGGGCAGGTTGAGCAGGGACGGGGCGCCGCCGCCGATGGAGCGCAGCAGGCCGTGGCCGCTGTCGGTGAGGCGGGGGATCGACGCCAGAAGGCCCTGGGTGTACGGGTGGCGGGGGCGCTCGTAGACGTCGTCCACGCTGCCGCGCTCCACCACGCGGCCTGCGTACATCACCGCCACCCGGTCGGCCAGGCCGGCCACCACGCCCAGGTCGTGGCTGATGATGACGATGGCCACCCCCTTCTCCCGGCGGATGTCGCGCAGGAGGTCGAGGATCTGGGCCTGGATGGTGACGTCGAGGGCGGTGGTGGGCTCGTCGGCCACCAGCACGTCGGGGTCGTTGGCCACGGCCATGGCGATCATGGCCCGCTGGCACATCCCGCCCGAGAACTGGTGGGGGTAGTCCCGAGCCCGCTTGTCGGGCTGGGGGATCCCGACGAGGGCCAGCAGCTCCACCGCCCGCTTGGCCGCCTCCTTGCGGCCGACCTCGGGATGGTGGATGCGGATGCCCTCGACGATCTGGTGGCCGATGGTGTGGACCGGGTTCAGCGACGTGCGGGGGTCCTGGAAGATCATGGCGATGCCCGACCCCCGGATCTTGCGCAGCTCCTGGGGCGGGAGCCCGAGCAGCTCCCGGCCCTTGAACCTGACCGAGCCCTTCACCTCGGCGCTGGAAGGCAGGAGGCCGAGGGTGGCCAGCATGGTCACCGTCTTGCCCGAGCCCGACTCCCCCACGATCCCCAGGACCTGGGCCGGGTCGAGGGTGAGGTCGACCCCGCGGACGGCCGAGACCCTGCCCTCCATGGTCGGGAAGGCGACCTCGAGGTCCGAGATCTCGAGCACCGGGGCCATGCAGGAGACAGTAGGCGGCGTGCGGTAAATCCGCCCACATGCCAGAATCGCGCTAGAGGTTGGGCGTCTGGGTGTGCTCGGCACCTTCCGGCTTGGGAACGTTGCGAGGGGGAACAGGAATGCGTCGTAAGGCACTTGCTCTCGTCATGCTGTTCGGACTGCTGGCCGCGGCATGCGGGGGCGGCTCGGACTCGGACACTGCGGGCGGCGGCGCCCGGACGGGCGCGCAGCCGGACCTCAATGCCGAGGTCCGGGTGGCGGCCAACGAGGACCAGTGGACCGAGGGGGGTACGGGCGCCAAGTCGTACCACTTCATGTACGTGTACAACGTCCAGGTCTACGAGCCCCTCATCTATTTGGCCTCCGACTACACCCTGAAGCCCGGTCTGGCCACCCGCTGGGAGCTCCAGCCCGACGGCAGGACCTGGCGGTTCTTCCTCCGCCAGGGCGTGACCTTCCACGACGGGACGCCCTTCAGCGCCGACGACGTGGTGTGGACCTGGGGCGTGCGCCAGCCCGAGGGCAAGACGCTCACCACGGTTCTGAACACCCTCGGGCCCGACTCCGTGAAGAAGATCGACCAGTACACAGTCGACTTCACGCCGGTCACGCCCAACCTGCGCCTGCCCGAGCAGATCGTCCACCCCGAGGGGGCCATCGTGAAGAACGGCACCCACAACGACACGCCCCCCTACGCCGGGACCGGCCCGTGGAAGTACGAGAGCTACACCCCGAAGCAGACGGCCTCGTTCGTGCGCAACGACAACTACTGGGGTGAGAAGCCCAAGGTCCGGAAGATGAACATCCGCTTCTACCCCGACCCCCAGACCCGCCTCGAGGCCCTGAAGTCGGGTCAGGCGGACATCGCCATCGACCTTCCCGCCGACGCCACCAAGTCCCTCGAGAACGACGCCAACTTCAAGGTCGTCCGGTCCAAGCCGGGCCGGGTGCACCTGCTCTACGTCAACAAGCTCGAGGGCCGCCTCACCCAGGACCCGGCCGTCAGGGAGGCCGTCTCCTTCGCCATCGACCGCGACTCCTACGTCGACGTGGTGCTCGACGGGAACGGCGAGCCGGGCCGGTGGATGGCCCCCGAATCCGTGCTCGGGCCCTCGGCCAGCATGGTGCAGCCCATCCCCCGGGACGTGAACCGGGCCCGCAGGGTCCTCGACGAGGCCGGCTGGCGGGTTGGCTCCGACGGCATCCGGTCCAAGGACGGCCGGCGCCTGACCCTCAAGCTGCTCGGCCAGCAGGAGGTCCCCGAGTCGGCCCTCCTCGTCATCCAGTCGAACCTGAAGGACGTCGGCATCGACACCGAGATCAAGAAGACGCCCGACGTGGCCACCCGGAACTCGCTCTACGCCCAGGGCAAGGGTGACTTCGACCTCGACCTCGAGCCGCCCAACCAGAACGACGGCAACCCCGCCTTCCTGCCGGTCCTGCGCATGGCGGCTCGCAGCGCCACCAACGTGCAGTTCGCCCCCGGCGCCCCGCCGGTGACCCCCAACGGCCCCGCCTTCGAGGCCGAGGTGGTCAAGTCGGACCAGGCCAAGACCACGGCCGAGGTGCAGCAGGCCTCGGCGACCATGATGCACATCCTCATCAACAAGGACTACCTGGTCGTCCCCCTGGCCGGCGCCTTCCGGATCTACGGCATGGCCAGGAACGTGGACCTGGGCGACCCTCACCCCTCGTTCACCAACCAGACCTGGTTCAGCCTGACGATGTCGCCTCCGGGCAGGTAGCCCGGAGGTGGCGAGGTATCTCGGCCGCCGCCTGCTGATCGCAGTCCCGACGCTCCTCGCCCTCTCGTTCCTGATCTTCCTGCTGGTCTCGAACGCGCCCGGCGACCCCGCGGAGGAGTACGCGCGGAAGCGGTCGGGGTCCCAGGAGGCGACTGCGGAGGACATCGCCCGGGCCAAGGAGGAGCTCGGCCTGAACCGGCCGTTCTTCGTGCAGTACGGCTCGTGGATCAAAGGGATGTTCACCGGTGACCTGGGCGAGTCCTTCTCCAAGCGCCGCCCGGTCTCGGACGAGCTGGCCGAGCGCATTCCCGCCACCATCGAGCTCACCGCCGCCGCACTCCTGTTCATGCTGGTCGTCGGCGTGCCCGTCGGGATCCTCGCCGCCATGTTCCACCGACATTGGAGCGACCAGCTCTTCCGGTTCTGGGCGCTGCTGGGCGCCTCGATACCGGACTTCTTCCTCGCCTACCTCCTGATCATCCAACTGGCCACCAACATGGGGCTCTTCCCGGTCGCCGGCCGGCAGGGGTTGGCCAGCCTGGTGATGCCGGCGGTCGTCATCGCCGTGACCCCGACCGCCATCATCTCCCGCCTCCTTCGAGCCAGCCTCCTGGAGGTGTTCACCGAGGACTACATGAGGACGGCGCGGAGCAAGGGCATGGGCTCGGTACGGGTGGTCCTCCGGCACGGGCTGCGGAACGCCGCCATCCCCGTCACGACCTACCTGGGGACGGCCCTGGGCAGCCTGCTGGAAGGGGTGGTCATCGCCGAGTTCATCTTCGCCTGGCCCGGGCTCGGGGGGCTCACCGTCGAGGCCATCCACCAACGGGACTACCCGGTGATCCAGGCCGCCGTCCTGCTGGCGGGGACCATCTACCTGTTTACGAACCTGTTGGTCGACGTGGCCTACGGCCTCCTCGACCCCCGGATCCGGCTCGAGCCCGACGTTGAGCACGTCTGAAGCCGTCCTCCGCCAGGCCGGCGACACCTTCGTCCCCGTCCGCCGCCGGCTCTTCCGGCGACTGGCCCGCGACCGCACGGCCGTGGCCGGCCTGGTGATCATCGTGCTGTTCGTCGGCGCCGCCCTGCTGGCTCCGGTCATCGCCAAGCACGACCCGATCGAGACGAACTTCTCGAACCGGTTCGCCACACCCAGTGCGAGCCACCCCCTCGGCACCGACAACGTCGGGCGCGACGTGTTCGCCCGCATCCTCCACGGCGCCCGCCTCTCGCTCGGGATGGCGGTGAGCGCGACGGCCGGGATCACCGTCCTGGGCATCGTCCTCGGCCTCGTGGCCGGGATGTACGGCCGGTTCGCCGAGACCATGATCATGCGGGCCGTCGACGTCCTGCTCGCCCTGCCCACCCTCATCCTGGCCCTGGTGGTCGTGGGCCTGCTCGGTCAGGGCCTGCGCAACCTGATCATCACGATCATCCTCGTCCAGTGGCCCCGCTACGCCCGGCTGGTGCGGGGCATGACGCTCAAGGTCCGCGAGCAGGTCTTCGTGGAGGCGGCGAGGGCCATCGGCGCCAGCCGTCTCCGGATCATGTTCCGCCACGTCGCCCCCAACCTGCTCGGGCCGACGGTCGTCTTCAGCACCATCGACATGGGGAGCACCCTGCTCAGCGTCTCGGCCCTGTCGTTCCTCGGGTTCGGCGTGGGCCCGCCGACGCCCGAGTGGGGAGCGATGCTGGCCGAGGCGCGGTCGTTCATCGACCGGGCCCCGCAGCTCATCGCCTGGCCGGGCATCGCCATCACCCTCATGGTCCTGGCCTTCAACCTCGCTGGCGACGGTCTTCGCGACCTTCTCGACCCGCGGACGATGGAATCGACCCCGGGGCTGGAGCGGCGGGGGCGGGCCCGGAGGCGCCGGGCGTCCTCGGTCACGCCGCCGTCGACCACCGAGCTGGCCGTGGACGCGGAGACGGCCGAGGCCGGCGGTGACGAACTGGCGACCCGGAAAGGGGTCTAGGCAGCCGGCGACTGCCTCGGGTGCGGCATGCAGAGCTCGTCGTACTCGGCGATCACGATCTCGCCCGCATCGGGCCCGCAGGCCGGGCAGGCCGGGTCGCGGTTGAGCTTGAAGGTGCGGAACGACTCCTCGAGGGCGTCGTAGGCCATCAGCCGGCCGATAAGAGGGTCGCCGAGGCCGAGGATCAGCTTGATGGCCTCCATGGCCTGGAGGGAACCGATGATGCCGGGCAGGACGCCCAGGACGCCCGCCTCGGCGCACGACGGGGCCAGCTCCGGCGGCGGGGGCTCGGGCACCTGGCAGCGGTAGCAGGGCCCGACGTACGGGGCGTAGACCGTGACCTGGCCGTCGAACCGGAAGATCGAGCCGTGCACCACGGGGATGCGCTTGAGCAGCGAGGCGTCGTTGACCAGGTAGCGGGTCGGGAAGTTGTCGGTGCCGTCGACGATCACGTCGTAGCCGTCGAACACGTCGAGGATGTTGTCGGCCCCGAGGCGGACGTCGTAGGTGACCACGTTCACGTCGGGGTTGAGGCTGACGATCGTCTTCTTGGCCGAGTCGACCTTGCGCTCGCCCACCCGGTCCATGTTGTGGAGGATCTGGCGCTGGAGGTTGGACTCGTCGACCACGTCCATGTCGACGACGCCGAGGGTGCCCACACCGGCGGCGGCCAGGTACAGGGCGGCCGGGGAGCCCAGGCCGCCGGCGCCCAGCAGGAGGACCTTGGCGTCGAGCAGCTTCTGCTGGCCGGCCTCGCCCACCTCGGGCAGGAGCAGGTGGCGCTGGTAGCGGTTGCGCTGCTCGGCGTTCAGGGTGCGGGGCGTGGCCCAGGGGCGGTTCTCGTTCTTCCACTTGTTGAAGCCGCCGGCCACCGACACCACGTCGCTGTAGCCCAGCTCGCCCAGGGTGCGGGCCGCGAACGCCGAGCGGGTGCCGCCCGCGCAGTAGACGACGACCGGGGCCGACTTGTCGGGCAGCTTGTTCTCGACCTGGCTCTCGAGGTGGCCGCGGGGGATGTGCACCGCGTTGGGCAGGGCGCCCTGCTCGTACTCGTCCGCCTCGCGGACGTCGAGCACGACCATGGAGGGGTCGGCGGCGATGGCTGCGGCGGCGGCCTCGGTGTCGACCTCACGGATCGTCGCCTTGGCCTGGGCCAGCAGGTCACGGAAGGTGGGCATGGTTTGTCGATCCTCGAAGACGCGGGTTCAGACCGATGAAACCCTACCGCGCAGGTCGACATTCCCGCCGCACCGCTTCACCGGCGGACCAGCTCGGGAAGCGCCTGGCTGATGGGCTCCCGGACCACGGCGGCGGCGATGCGGTCGTACGGCGTGGGCTGGGCGTTCACGATGACCACGGTGGCACCGGCCGACGCGGCCACGGGGACGAGGTCGCAGGCCGGGGAGACGGTGAGGGTGGAGCCCACGGCCAGCAGGAGGTCGCAGTCGAGGGCGGCCCGCTCGGCCCGGAGCAGGTCCTCGACGACCAACGACTGGCCGAAGGAGATGGTGGCCGACTTGAGGAGGCCGCCGCAGACGAGGCAGTGCGGGTCGTCCTCGCCGGCCCGCAGGCGCTCGAGGACCGGCTCCATCGGCCCCCGGTCCCCGCAGGCCAGGCACATCGCCTCCCGCATGGTGCCGTGGAGCTCGACGATGCGGGAGGGGTCGTTGCCGGCCCGCTGGTGCAGCCCGTCGATGTTCTGGGTGACGAGGGTGTGCAGCCGGCCCTGGCCCTCGAGGTCGACCAGGGCGAGGTGGCCCGGGTTGGGCCGGGCCGTCCACGCCGGCGAGGCCAGGCGCATCTGCCACGTCCGCCTGCGGACCTCGGCGTCGGCCACGTAGTCGGCGATGTTGGAGCTGCGCATGGCGGCCGGGTCCTTGGTCCACACGCCGTGGGGCCCCCGGAAGTCGGGGATGCCCGAGTCGGTGGAGACGCCGGCCCCGGTGAGGACGACGATCCGTCGGGCGGCGGCGACGAGCGCCGGTGCCGTTTCCATCCCTTGACAGCCTAGCCCGGCGTCAACTGTAATGAAATGACACGAGACTCCCCCCTGGTATCTAGCATCCTGGTTCGGAGGCTTCTCTTGAGCACGGTCTCGCTGCTCCCGGCGGACACCCCGTCCGCCTTCATCCCCGTCCGCCCCTGGCCCGACGGCGTCATCGACGCCCTGGGCCACGACCCCCGCTCGGTGTACGTCGAGCGCTTCTGGCTCGGCATCCTCGGCCCGTCCACCACCTGGCTCATGCGCTTCCTCGCCAACCGGCTCGACGCCTCCCCCGAGGGGTTCGACCTCGACCTGGCGGCGACGGCCCAGGCTCTCGGCCTCGGCTCCAAGGGCGGGCGCCACTCGCCGTTCATGCGGGCCCTGTCACGGTGCTGCCAGTTCGACGCGGCCGAGGCCCGGGCCGACGGCACCCTGGCCGTGCGCCGCAAGCTGCCTCCGCTGAACCGGCGCCAGATCCTGCGCCTGCCCCCGGAGCTGGCCGCCGCCCACCAGGCCTGGCAGGAGTCGCAGCTCCAGACCCCGGCCCACGAGCAGCAGCGCCGGCGGGCCCGCCGCCTCGCCCTCAGCCTCATCGAGCTGGGCGAGGACGCCGAGGCCGCCGAGCAGCAGCTGGCCCGGTGGAAGTTCCACCCCACGCTGTGCCGCGAGGCCACCGCCTGGGCCGTCGACCGCCACCACCCCGCAGGAGGTGAGGACCCAGCGGCGTGAAAGGTCCCCCCTCGCCGGCCGCGCCCGCCGCCGGAGGCGGCCTCTTCCGGGCCGCTCGCCGGCGCAGGCCGGCCG
>DATAAD010000109.1:0-24862 GCA_036260295.1 Acidimicrobiales bacterium
TAGTTAGTGTCCTCTGCGGGGCAGGTGTTGGTGGCGAGGAGGAGTTGCCCACTCGCGGCCACCAGATTCGCGAGTGCGACCGACGAGGCCGGACTCGACCCGCGCTCGCTGTCGCGGCACCGGGATTCTGGGGCAGTGGGCGAGGGTGCGATTCCCTGAGTCGTTACTGAGGGCGGTAGCGGAGGTGGACGACGCCGCTACCAAATCGGTGCTCGTCGATGAGCTCGAGATCGGAACGCCCGTCCCTCGGCAGTGCGGGGTTGCGCCCACCGAGGACGACCGGCCAGACGAACAGGGCGAGCTCGTCGACCAGCCCGGCGACGAGAGCCTGTGCTGCGAGGTTCGGGCCACCCACCAATAGATCCTTACTGGCGGCGGCCTTCAGGTCATGTATCGCGCTGGGGTCGAAGCGGCGTTCGAGCCGAGTCTTCGCGGTGGTCGGCGCGGCGAGGGTCGAGGAGTAGACGACCTTGTCCGCCGCCTGCCATGCGCTCGCGTAGTCGGCCATGAGGTCCGACTGCGCGGCCAGGCTGGAGTCCGTCTCCCACACGGCCAGCGTCTCGTACATGCGCCGCCCGTAGAGGTACGTGCCTGCGGACCGCATGAGCTGGGTGATGAACGCGAAGACATTGTCGTCCGGCGGAGCCCAGTCAAAGGCGCCGCGCTCGTCCTCGGTGCAGCCGTCGAGGGACATGTTCGACACGTAGATCAGCTTCGCCATGACCGCTCCTCCATAACGGTTGACAGTCTCGACGTCCTCGCCGTCCAACCCTAGGGCCGGGGCGGAGCCACGCGATGACCGTCATCGCGGGATCGACAAGCCGTGCCATGGCGCGATTCTTCGGCTCCGCATCCAAATCGAGGAGTGGTTCCGCGGGAAGCGAGAACACGCCGTCAAGGCATGGGCTCGCCGCCCGAGGCTAAGGCGCTGGAGCTCTCCCGTCGGTCCGCGGCGGGGACGGGTAGAGGCCGATCGAACGTCGTTGCCGGGATCACGACGTGGGGTCGACCAGGGCGGCGTCGATCAGCTCGACGAGGAGGTCGGCGGGCGGGTCGCCCGGTGTCCGGACGTCCACGTAGCGGACCTGGCGGCCCTCCCCGCTGAGGAGGCCGCGGGGGTCCGGGAGGCGGGCGCCGTGCTCGAAGGAGAGCTGCACGGTCTCAGCCCGGGGGAAGACCGCGCAGAAGTAGCCGGCTCGCGGATGGCGGTAGCCGAAGCCGTGCCATCCCGGGTACACCCGCTCGACGGCGTCGGGCACCGTGGCAGTGACGAGCTCCCGCAGCCAGTGGGCAGTGGCGACCACGTGGTCCTCGTGCTCGACGAGGAGCTCGGCCGCTTCCACGTCCTCGGGGCGGTTCACGTTGAGCGTCGCCGGACCGAGGTCGACCGTCGCCACGCCGGCGGGAAGGAGCTTGCCGGCGGGGTCGCCCGCGCCCAGGTGCTCGAGGCGGGCGGCCAGGGCGGCGCGCCTGTAAGCGGCAAGGAGCGGGTTGGGACCACCGCGGTCGGCGGCCGCCGCCTCGACATGGGCCAGTAGCAGCCGCAGGTGGTCGGAGCCCAGGAAGGGCAGGTCGGCGGCCAGGACGAGGACGATGTCGGACCCGGGCAAGGCGGCCAGGCCGGCCCGCACCGCGGGGACCGGGCCCCCGCCCGGCTCGGGTTCCCGCACGAACCGGACGTCGACCGGCCGGGAGGGCCCGACGACCACCAGGGAGTCGCACACCGGCCGGGCCGCCGACAGCACGCGGTCGAGGAGGGTCACACCTCCCACCCGCAACAAGGCCTTGTCGACGCCGCCGAGCCGCCGTCCCGCGCCTCCGGCGAGGACCACTCCGGCGACGGTCACCGGTTACCCGGCGGCAGCGGTGGTGGTGGTGGTGGCGAACCGGGCGCCGCCGATGGGCGGGACGGGCCGGGGCCGGGGCGTCTCGACGCACCCGGCCTGGCGGCCGATCTGGCGCCACGCCTGGATGTCGCCCACCCCGTACTCGGTGCGGCTCAGCGTCTGCTCCAACAGCGCCTCGTGCATGATCGAGTTCTTGCTCTCGACGTGGCCCAGCCCGAACACGTGGCCCAGCTCGTGGAGCATGACCCGTCCCCAGGAGATGCCCTCGCCGAACCCGCCGGGCACCGGCGTCTCCCGGGAGGCGTCGATGCGGGCGTCGGCGTTGAGGTCGAGCATCCCGGTCACGATGGCCCCGTCGACCACGTGGCCGTTGCCCCGGCCGGCGATGATGACGTCGTTGCGGCCCTGGCTCCCCAGGCGTGACCAGCTGACCACGATCGGGGCCCACCGCTCGCCGTAGAGGGCGGGGTTGTAGGCCTGGCGGCCGAAGTCGAACCGGTCGGCGTCGGTGAGCCCGTCGTCGACGAAGGTGTAGCCGCCCGCCTCGGCGATCGTGCGGAACGCCCGGCGGACGTCGTCGACCCCCCCGGGCGGGGCGTTGGCCGGGTTGACGATGTAGTGGATGGGCTCGCACGGGTTGAAGCGGATGGGGTGGCACCCGTCGGGGGTGGTGAAGAGGAAGGAGTAGTTGAACGGCAGGGCGCCGGTCGTGCCCCGGTCGCGGTTGTCGTGGCCCCGGGCCGGGCATGCCGGGTCGTCGCCCGCCGCGGTGGCGGTGGCCGTGGAGGCCGTCGTCTCGGCCGGGCTGCCGTCGCCACCGTCCCCGCCACCGGCGAGGGCGAACGCTCCGCCCAGCACGAGCACGGCCACGACGATGGCGGCGATGATCGGCACCCGGCGGGACCCGCTTCCCTCCTGGACGAACTTCCCCTGGACCCGGACGAGCTCCTGGCCCTCGATCTCGCCGACCACCTCGAACGGCCGCTCGACCGTCCCTCGCCGGAGGCGCTGGCGGGGGCTGACCCGGAGGTTGGCGTTGACCGCTGTGCCGGGCCCCGCCTCGACGGTGACCGGCTCCAGGTCGAAGTCGAGGTTTCCGCCCTCGTCGACGGCCTTGAGGCGGGCGCGGACCGGCGCGTTCCCCCGGTTGGACAGGGCCAGGGTGTGGTGGGACGGCCCACTGCCCTGGGCGGTGGTGGGGTTGAGGGTGAGCAGCAAGTCCGAGAAGCGGGCGACGTCGACCAGCCCCTCGGCCACCGTCGACACGGACCTGTCCCTGACCGAGGTCACGGTGACGGTGAAGGGGAGGGGGCCGGCGGGCGGTTTCGGCGCCTTCGGCAGGCGCCACATGACCTTGACCGAGCCCCGCCCGCCGGCGGGGACGGTCACCGTGGGCGGGCTGACCCACCCCCACTGGGCCGCCTCCCGGTCGATGGCGAAGGTGAACTCGTCCTCGGCCTCACCGGTGTTGGTGACCCGGAGCTCGCAGCTGGTGACCGTGAAGGCCTCGACCGCCAGCGGGCGCGGGACGACAACCGCTTCAACCCCCATCGGGGCGACACTAGCGTCGGGCCGGCTACCCCGCTCGGGGGGCCGCTCGGGCCCTGGCTACCCCGCTCGGGGGGCCGCTCGGGCCCGGGGGGTAGGATGCCGCCGATGCCGGCGCCCGACCAGGACCAGGGTCGCCTCGACCGGATCGTCACCGTCCCCAACGCCCTGTCGCTGGGCCGGCTGGCGTGCGTCCCGGTCTTCCTGTGGCTGCTGTTCGACCGGGAGAACCGGGTCGCCGCCGCCCTACTGCTGGCCGGGCTGGGCTGCACCGACTGGGTCGACGGCTACATCGCCCGGCGCTTCGACCAGGTGTCGAACCTGGGCAAGGTCCTCGACCCGGTCGCCGACCGCATCCTCCTCATCGTGGGGATGGTGGCCATCCTGGTCGACGGGTCGGTCCCGCCGGTGATCTTCTGGGCGGCCGTGGTCCGCGAGCTCCTGGTTGCCGGCATAACACTGCTGCTCGGCGCCCTCGGCGCCCGGCGCATCGACGTGAGCTGGGCCGGCAAGGCCGGCACCTTCCTCATGATGGTGGCCTTCCCGCTCTTCCTGTGGGGCCACGGGCACGGGCCGGCCACGGCGGTCGCCTGGCCGGTTTCCATCGCCGGCCTGGTCATGGCGTGGTACGCGGCCGCCACCTACGTGGGGCCGGCTCGCAGGGCCCTCCAGGAGGGGCGCGCCGGCCGGGCCGGCAGGCTGGCCGCATGAAAGCGGTGATCATGGCGGGGGGCGAGGGCACCCGGCTCCGGCCGCTGACGTCGAACCAGCCCAAGCCGCTCATGCCACTGGCCAACCGTCCGATGATGGAGCACATCGTGCGGCTCCTGAAGTCCCACGGCTTCGAGGACATCGTGGTGACCCTGGCCTTCCTGCCCCAGACGATCCGCACCTACTTCGGCGACGGGGCCGAGTTCGGGGTCCGCATGGTCTACGCCACCGAGGAGACGCCCCTGGGGACGGCGGGCTCCGTGCGCAACGCCAAGGCCGAGCTCGACGAGCCCTTCCTGGTCATCTCGGGCGACGTCCTGACCGACATCGACCTGTCCGAGCTGGTGGCCGTGCACGAGCGCAAGGGGGCCGTGGCCACCCTCGCCCTCAAGGCCATGGAGAACCCGCTGGAGTTCGGGATCGTCATCACCCGAGAGGACGGGTCGATCGAGCGGTTCCTGGAGAAGCCCACCTGGGGCCAGGTGTTCTCGGACACGGTCAACACGGGGATCTACGTCTGCGACCCGGCCGTGTTCGACCACATCCCCGAGGGGCAGTCGGTCGACTTCTCGAGCGACGTCTTCCCCCGGCTGCTGGCCGACGGCGAGCCGCTCTTCGGCCACGTGGCCGAGGGCTACTGGGAGGACGTGGGCACCCTCGAGGCCTACCTGCGGGCCCACCAGGACGTGCTCGACCAGAAGGTCGCCCTCGACCTGCCCGGCTTCCGGATCGCCGAGGGCGTGTGGCTGGGCGAGGGGGCGGAGGTCGACCCCGCGGCCCGGGTGACCGGACCGGCGATCATCGGCGACTACTGCCGGGTGGAGGCCGGGGCCCAGCTCCAGCAGTACTCGGTGCTGGGCACCAACGTCATGGTGCGCTCCGACGCCTTCCTCGAGCGCTCGGTCGTCCACGACAACGCCTACATCAGCCAGGGCGTGCGACTGCGGGGGTCGGTGATCGGCCGATCGACCGACCTGCGGGCCTACGCTCGCTGCGAGGAGGGCGTCGTCCTGGGGGACAACTGCTTCGTGGGCGACCACGCCGTGGTCAACCCGGGCGTGAAGGTCTACCCGTTCAAGACGGTCGAGCCGGGGGCGATCATCAACTCCTCGATCGTGTGGGAGTCCCGGGGGGCCCGCAGCCTGTTCACCCGCAACGGGGTGTCGGGCCTGGCCAACGTGGACGTCACCCCCGAGCTGGCCTGCCGGGTGGCCATGGCCTACGCCACCACCATGAAGAAGGGGTCGACGGTCACGACGTCGCGGGACTCCAGCCGGGCGGCCCGCGCCCTCAAGCGGGCGGTCATGGCCGGGCTGAACGCCGGCGGGGTCAACGTCACCGACCTCGAGATGTCGCCCGTGCCCGTGACCCGCTTCCAGGTCCGACGGTCCCAGGGCCAGGGCGGGATCACCGTGCGCCTGGCCCGGGGCGACCCCCAGTCGGTGACGCTCCGGTTCCTCGACGCCGACGGCACCGACGTCGACGAGGCCGAGCAGCGCAAGATCGAGCGCTACTTCTACCGGGAGGACTTCCGGCGGGCCTTCGCCGCCGACATCGGAGACATCAGCTACCCGGCCCGGGCCCTCGAGCACTACTCGGCGGCCATGCTGGCCAGCGTCGACGCCGCTCTCCTCCCCGCCGCCGCCTTCCAGCTGGTGCTCGACTACGCCTACGGGTCGACGTCGCTGGTCATGCCCAACGTCCTGACCAAGCTGGGCGCCGACGTCCTGGCCGTCAACCCGTACGCCTCCACCGCGGGGGCGACCGCCTTCGACGCCAAGACCCACGCCGCCCGGGTGGCCGACCTGGTCCGGTCGGCCGGCGCCCACCTGGGTGCGGTCATCGACCCCCACGGCGAGCACCTGACCCTGGTCGACGACGAGGGCCACGTGCTCTCCGACGAGCAGGCCCTGCTGGTGATGGTCACCCTGGTCGCCTCCCAGCACGAGGGGGCGCGCATCGCCCTGCCGGTGTCGGTGAGCTCGGCGGCCGAGCGGATCGCGGCCGAAGCAGGGGCGGAGATCGTGTGGACCAAGGTCTCGTCGGCCCACATCATGGACGTCGCCGCGTCGCCCGACGGGATCGCCCTGGCCGCCAGCCAGGACGGCGGCTTCGTGATCCCCGCCTTCCTGCCCGCCTACGACGCCACCGCCGCCCTCGTCCACCTGCTGGAGCTGCTGGCCCGGTCGGGCCTGCGCCTGTCCAAGCTGGTCGCCGGGCTGCCCAGGCTCCACATGGCCAGGGAGACGGTGGTCACCCCGTGGGAGCAGAAGGGCCTGGTCATGCGCAAGGTGGTGGAGACGGCCAAGGACGGCCAGCTCGTCCTCGTCGACGGGGTCAAGATCGTCTTCCAGGACAGCTGGGTGCTGATCCTCCCCGATCCCGACGAGCCCGTCACCCACGTGTGGACGGAGGGGCCGTCGGACGTGGAGGCCCGCCGCCTGGCCCAGGAGCACGCCCGCTTGATCCGCCAGTTGCTCCGATGACCGGCCTGGGATGCCGGGGCCGACAAGCACCCGTCGGGGCACCATCGACGATGGTGCTCCGGTGAGCGGCGCCGGGCGCTAGCGTCTGGCGCCATGAAGGTGCCCGAGGACCGGTGGTACACGAAGGACCACGAGTGGGCGCTCCGCGACGGGGACCAGATCCGGGTCGGCATCACCGACTACGCCCAGGACGCCCTGGGCGACGTGGTCTTCGTGGAGCTGCCGGCGGTGGGCCTGGTGGTCGACGCCGGCGACCCCCTCGGCGAGGTGGAGTCGACCAAGTCGGTGTCGGAGATCTACGCGCCGGTGGCCGGCACGGTGGTGGAGGTCAACACCGAGCTGGCGGACGAGCCGCAGCGCATCAACGAGGATCCCTACGGCCAGGGGTGGATCTGCGTCATGGAGCCGACCGACCTCCAGGGCGCCTCCCTGCTCGACGCCGCGGCCTACTCCTCGTTGACCGCCGAGTGAGCCCGGATCCGGCGTGACGGACGTCTTCTGCACCAACTGCGGGCACCGCAACGCCCTGAGGGCCAGGTTCTGCTCGTCGTGCGGCTCGGCCCTCGAGGTCGACTCGGGAGAGGAGACGACGATCACCTTCGCACCCGTCGACGCCACGGGAGAGATCCTCGACGAGGACCTGGCCGTGGCCGTCGGCGACCTGCAGGAGACCACGGCCATGGTCGTCGTGAAGCGGGGGCCGAACGCCGGGTCCAAGTTCGTCCTCGAGGGCGACGTCACCCGGGCCGGGCGCCACCCGGACTCCGACATCTTCCTCGACGACATCACCGTGTCCCGCCGCCACGCCGAGATCCACCGGGTGGGCGACGGCTACGTGGTGCGAGACGCGGGCTCGCTGAACGGGACGTACCTCAACCGCGAGCGGATCGAGGAGGCGCCGCTGTCCAACGGCGACGAGCTGCAGATCGGCAAGTTCCGGTTGGTGTTCTTCGCCGGGGGCGGTGCGGGGGAGGAGTGAGCGAACGCAGGTGAGCGGACCGATGAGCACAGTGCCTCGCTCGGCGTGGCAGCCGTCGCAGACGGCGACGAGGTGAGCGGGACGGTGGAGGAGCGGGCGTACCTGTCGATCGGGGAGGTGCTGGCCCTGCTCAAGGAGGAGTTCCCCGACGTCACCATCTCCAAGATCCGGTTCCTGGAGAGCCAGGGGCTGCTCGACCCGGAGCGGACCCCGTCCGGCTACCGCAAGTTCTACGACAGCGACGTCGAGCGGCTGCGCTGGATACTGCGCCAGCAGCGGGAGCACTTCCTGCCCCTGAAGGTGATCAAGGGCCGGCTCCGGGGCGGTGGCGACAGCGCGGCGGACGACGTCGGGCCCGAGCCGGTCGCCGACCCGTCGGAACCGGCCGACGAGCCCGCCCCCCCTCCGTCGCCCCCGGCGCAGGCCCCTGGGCCCACCCCCTCGCCGCTGCCCTCGGCCGCGGCCGCCGCCGAGCCCCCGCCCCTCGTGCTGTCGTCGGGCGGGGTCAGCATGACGATCACCGAGCTGGCCGCGGCCAGCGGCCTGGAGGACGACGATCTCCGCGAGCTCGAGCGCTACGGCCTGCTCACCGGCCGCCGGGCGGCCTCGAGCGTGTACTACGACGAAGAGGCCCTCACCGTGGCCCAGCTGGCCGCCGGCTTCATGAAGTACGGCGTGGAGGCCCGCCACCTGCGGATGTACAAGACGGCGGGGGAGCGGGAAGCCGGCTTCCTCGAGCAGGTGGTCATGCCCATGCTCAAGCAGCGCAACCCCCAGGCCCGCCGCCAGGCCGCCGACGCCCTGTCCGACCTCACCCGCCTGGGCCAGGGCCTGCGGGCGGCCATGCTCCGCCAGGCCCTCCGGAAGTACATCGAGGGGCAATAACCCCTCCTCCGGTCCTGTTCACCGCGGAGGAGCTGGTGGCGGGGGCGGCCCGGGTGGCGGGCGAGATCTCCCGGGACCACGGCGACGGTGTCGTCCTCGTCGCCGTGCTCAAGGGCAGCGTCCCGTTCCTGGCCGACCTGGTCCGCAGGCTGACGATCGTGCCGGTGATCGACTTCATGGCCATCTCCGCCTACGCCCCGGACACCGGGCGGGTCCGCATCGTCAAGGACCTCCACCTCGACGTCTCCGGGCGGGCCGTCGTGCTGGTCGAGGACATCGTCGACACCGGCCTCACCCTCACCTACCTGCTGGGCGAGCTGGGCCGGCGCCAGCCCCGGTCCCTGGAGGCCTGCGCCCTGCTCGACCGGACGTCGCGGCGCATCATCCCGACCCCGGTGCGGTACCGAGCCTTCGAGATCGGTGACGAGTTCGTGCTGGGCTACGGCCTCGACTACGCCCAGCGCTACCGCAACCTGGACCGGGTCGTGGCCGGGGACCTGGCCGTGCTCCAGGAGGACCCGGACGCGTATGTGGCCGCGCTCTACGCGAGGTAACGTCGGCTGGTGGTCGAGATGCACCTTGTCGGGGTGCGGGTGGAGATGCCCACCAACAGCCCGATCGTCCTCCTGCGGGAAGCGCAGGGCCAGCACCGTGTCCTGCCCATCTTCATCGGCCCGGTCGAGGCCACGGCCATCGCCTTCGCCCAGAACGGCGTGGTCACCGCCCGCCCGCTGACCCACGACCTGCTCCGCGACCTCCTCGTCGCCCTGGGCGTGGGCGTCGAGCGCATCGTCATCACCGAGCTGCGGGACCGCACCTTCTACGCAGAGATCGAGATGACCACCAACGGCTCGGGCTACAAGGTCTCCAGCCGCCCGTCCGACGCCATCGCCCTGGCCGCCCGCCTCGGGACGCCGATCTACGCCGATGAGGCCGTCCTCGAAGAGGCGGCGGTCACCATGAGCGAGGACGACGACGAGGAGGACGACGAGGTCGAGCGCTTCCGCGAGTTCCTCGAGGGTGTGAACCCCGAGGACTTCGCCTCCTAAGTCGCTCGACCGGGCCTCGATCCCCTCCGCCCCCGGGGGCGGGCCTGTCCCTCAGGGTCCCTCCCCAGCCATCCTCGTTGCGCTGTGGTGGCCGGGTCCCCTCCCTACGGGCCACCCGTCCCCTACGGGCCACCCGTCCCTCCAGGTTGTTGAAGTCCTGTGGATCGCCGCCTACTCTGCTCACAAGAGCGTAACTACACGGCTTGGGTAAGCGCTCGACCTCGTGAAAAGGGGATGGGATGGGCGAGGACGACTCGATCGGGTTCCGGGGGCCGCAGGTCTGCAAGATCGTCGGGATCACCTACCGGCAGCTCGACTACTGGGCGCGCACGAACCTGATCCGGCCGTCGATCGCCGACGCCCGGGGGTCGGGGACGCAGCGCCGGTACTCGTACCGGGACCTGGTGGAGCTCAAGGTCATCAAGGGCCTGCTCGACGCCGGTGTCTCGCTCCAGCAGGCGCGGAAGGCGATCGAGTACCTCCGCCACAACCTGGGTGAGGACATCGCCACCGCCAGCCTGGTGATCAACGGCGCCGGGTCCGTGCTCGTGCGGACCGACGGCGAGCTGGTCGACTTGATCCGGCGGGGCCAGGGCGTCCTGTCGATCGTCGCCCTGGGCGGGGTCAAGGAGGCGCTCGACGCCGCCATCACCGACCTGCCCCGGGCCCGAGCGGCCGAGCACGCCTCCCATCCCTCGCAGGGGTCGATGGCCGGGGCCGGGGGCGTAGGGGGCTAGCCGTCCTGAGCGACCTGGGCGGCTCCGAGCCGGCTGCGGGCGACCGGCCCCTGCCGCACAGCGAGGTTCGCTTCGCGCACAATTCCGAGCTGCAGTTCGCCAAGCTCCTCGACTTCTACGGGATCGTCTGGCAGTACGAGCCACGGACGTTCGTGCTGGAGTGGGACAGCGAGGGCCGGTCGGCCCAGGCCTTCACACCCGACTTCTACCTGCCCGCCTACGACCTGTTCATCGAGATCACCACCATGAACCAGAAGCTGGTGACCAAGAAGAACCGCAAGGCTCGCCGGCTCAAGGAGCTGTACCCGGAGGTCAGCATCCGGGTCCTCTACCAGCGCGACTACCTGAACCTCCTGGTCAAGTACGGCCTGGAACCCCCGTCCCAGAGCATCCCGCCCGTGGACGAGGGGGTCGAGCCGCTCCCGCTCCGGTTCGCCCAGGCGGCCGAGGAGGACAAGCCGCCGGCCCCCCAGAGCCGGCGCCGGCCGGCCTGAGCTGCAACCCCGTCCTGGCTTCGGACCTCGCCCTCGCCCTCGAGCTGGCCGACGTGGCCGACGCCATGACCCTGGCCCGCTTCCGCGACCGGGAGCTGGTGGTGACGACCAAGCCCGACCTCACGCCCGTCACCGAGGCCGACCGGGCCGTGGAGCAGGCGCTGCGCGACCGGATCGCCGCCGCTCGGCCCGGCCACGCCATCGTGGGGGAGGAGTTCGGGGCCGAGGGATCGGGCGGGTGGCGCTGGATCCTCGACCCTATCGACGGGACCAAGAACTATGTGCGGGGCATCCCCGTCTGGGCCACGTGCATCGCCCTCCAGCACGAGGAGGAGGTGGTCGTGGGCGTGGTGTCGGCCCCCGCCCTCGGTCGGCGGTGGTGGGCGGCACGGGGGGAGGGGGCGTTCGCCGAGGGGCAGGCCATCCGGGTGTCTGCGGTGTCCGACCTGGCCGACGCCCAGCTCAGCTACGACAGCGTGGTCGGCTGGGAGCCTCACGGCCTGGGCGAGCGGTTCCTCGCCCTGGCCCGCCGGTGCTGGCGGACCCGCGGCCTTGGCGACTTCTGGTCTCACGTCCTGGTCGCCGAGGGGGCGGTCGACGTGGCCGCCGAGCCCGAGGTCTCGGTCTGGGACGTGGCCGCCGTCCAGGTCATCGTCGAGGAGGCCGGGGGCCGCTTCACCGACCTGCGCGGCGCCGCCCGTCCGGACGGGGGGAGCGCGGTGTCCACCAACGGCCTGCTCCACGGCGAGGTGCTGGCCGCGCTGGCCCCCTGACCGGCGGGTGGGGCGTTCAGCCCCGCAGTCGGCGGGCGACATGGGCGCGAATGGCCTGCCACCGGTCGTCGGGAAGGGGTGGGAGGGCGTGCATCCAGGTGCTCAGGTACATGCCCCGCAGCTGCATCACCCCCAGCGGCCGGGCCACGACGAAGACGTGGAGGTGGGCGCCCCCGTCGCCCCACTTGTAGACGTGGACCCGGCCCACGCCCTCGATGGACGCCAGCGCCCGTTGGGCCCGCACGAGGAGGATCCCGAGCTCGGCGCCCAGCTCCTCGGTCAGGTCGCCGAAGTCCAGGTGCTCCCGGGGATGAAGGGTCACGGCCGGGACCGAGAGGGGCTCCGGTGACATGCTGACCAGCCACCGGGGGTCGGTCCACAGGAACCCATCGTCGGGCTCCTCGCACGTCCAGCAGCGGGCCCCGGCCTCGCCGCTGCGGGGTGGTTCCGGCACCACGGGATCCTCGACCGGTCGCATCCGCAGGCCCTCGGCCTCGAACGGGAAGATCGGCCAGCCGACCTGGGGCGGCAAGGCGAGCCGCCCGTCGGGGCCGTACGCCTCTCGCGCCCGGCGTGTCATGTCTACGGCGTCGATACGGGCCGGCTCCTCACTCATGGGTACCGGTCCTACCACCCGGGGAGGAATAGGCCATGGCCAGCTACGTCAACCCTTCCGGGGAGTTCGACCGCGACACCAGGTACATCTCCACTCGAATCACTGCCGACGGCCGGGACGGCTACCCCGTGGAGCCGGGGCGCTACCGGCTGGTGGTCAGCCGGGCGTGCCCGTGGGCCAACCGGGCGATCATCGTCCGCCGGCTCCTGGGGCTCGAGCCCGTGCTGTCCATGGGCGTGGCCGGGCCGACCCACGACGAGCGGAGCTGGGAGTTCAACCTCGACCGGGACGGCCGCGACCCCGTCCTGGGCATCGAGCGACTGCGCGAGGCGTACCTCGCCCGCTTCCCCGACTACGGCAAGGGCATCACCGTCCCGGCGATCGTCGACATCCCGACCGGCGCGGTGGTGACCAACGACTACGCCCGGATGACCCTCGACTTGTCCACCGAGTGGAAGGCCTTCCACCGCCCCGGCGCCCCCGACCTCTACCCCGAGGACCGGCGTGAGGAGATCGACGAGGTGATGGACGTCGTCTTCCGGGACGTGAACGACGGGGTCTACCGCTGCGGCTTCGCCGGCACCCAGGACGCCTACGAGAAGTCCTACCGCCGCCTGTTCGACCGGCTCGACTGGCTCTCGGACCGGCTGGAGGGCCAGCGCTACCTGGTGGGTGACACCATCACCGAGGCCGACGTGCGCCTGTTCACCACCCTGGTGCGCTTCGACCCCGTCTACCACGGTCACTTCAAGTGCAACCGGCACAAGCTGACCGAGCTGCCCGTCCTGTGGGCCTACGCCCGCGACCTGTTCCAGACCCCGGGGTTCGGGGACACGATCGACTTCGACCACATCAAGCGCCACTACTACGAGGTCCACGTGGACATCAACCCCACCCGGATCGTCCCGGCCGGGCCGGACCTGTCGGGCTGGCTCGAGTCCCACGGCCGGGCGGCGCTCGGCGGCCGGCCCTTCGGCGAGGGGACGCCTCCCGGCCCCCCGCCGCCCGACGAGGTCGTGGCCGAGGACCACACGCCGCTGGGGGGCTGACCCGGCGGTAGCCTTCGGGGTCCATGGCCGACCGCCGCTCGCCCCTCGACGCCGCCCACCGGGCGTTGGGGGCCAAGATGGTCCCGTTCGGGGGTTGGGAGATGCCGCTCTCGTACCCCACGGGCACTCTTGCCGAGCACCGGACGTGCCGGAGCGGGGCGGTCGTCTTCGACGTCAGCCACCTAGGCACCGTGCGCCTCCGGGGGCCGGACGCCTACGACGGCATGCAGCGCACGCTGACGAACGACCTGGCCAAGATCGGCCCCGGGCGGGCCCAGTACACCCACCTCCTGGACGAGGACGGGTCGGTGCTCGACGACATCATCGTCTGGTGGGTCGCCGGCCACGAGTTCCACGTGATGCCCAACGCGGCCAACACCGACCGCGTCCGTGCGGCCATCGGGGGTGACGACATCACCCACAGCCGGGCCGTGCTCGCCGTCCAGGGCCCGGAGTCCCGCCGGTGGCTGGCCGACGCCTTCCCCGAGGCGGCCGCCGTGCCCCGCTTCGCGGTGGGCGAGGTCTCCTGGCGGGGCGTCCCGTGCATCGTCGCCGGCACCGGCTACACGGGTGAGGACGGGGTGGAGATCGCCATCCCGGCGGCCGCGGCCGAGGACCTGTGGGACGCCCTGCTCGACGCCGGCATCCTGCCCGCCGGCCTCGGGGCCCGCGACACCCTTCGCCTGGAGGCCGGCCTGCCCCTCCACGGCCACGAGCTGGGCCCGGGCATCACGCCGGCCCAGGCCGGGCTCGACTGGGTGGTGGCGTGGGGCAAGGGCGAGTTCCGGGGCCGCGAGGCGCTGGAGGCGGAGCGCAAGCGGGGGGTCGAGCGCGTCCTGCGGGGCCTGGAGGTCGAGGGCCGCCAGCCCCCCCGTGCGGGGTACAAAGTGATGATGGACGGAGCGCCGGTCGGCGAGGTGACCAGCGGCAACTTCTCGCCCACCCTCGGCCGGGGGATCGCCCTCGCCTTCCTCCCGCCGCCCCTGAAGGAGGGGGCATCGGTGTCGGTCGACGCCCGGGGCCAGCGCCTCCCCGCCCGGGTGGTCTACCCCCCGTTCGTGGCCCGCCGGAGGAGCTGAGCCCGCCGTGCACTTCGTCCCCCACACCGACGCCGAGGTGGCCGAGATGCTGGCCTCCATGGGCCTGTCGTCGGTCGAGGAGCTGTTCGACGCCGTCCCCGCCGCCCTGCGCCTGGCCGGCGGCCTCGACCTGGCCCCCGGGCTGTCCGAGGCCGACGTCGCCGTCCGAATGGACGAGTACGCGGCCGCCAACCGCCCGGTGGGCCGCGACCTGGTGTGCTTCGCCGGCGGCGGGGCCTACGACCACGACATCCCCTCGGTGGTCAACCGGCTGGCCTTCCGCTCGGAGTTCGTCACCGCCTACACGCCCTACCAGCCCGAGGTGGCCCAGGGCGTGCTCCAGGCTCTCTTCGAGTACCAGACCCTGGTCTGCCGGCTCTTCGGGACCGACGTGGCCAACGCCTCGCTGTACGACGGTGCCTCGGCCTGCGTCGAAGCGGTCAACCTCGCGGTCGCCGCCACCGGGCGCTCCGAGGTGTGGCTGTCGCGCGGGGTCCACCCGCAGTGGCGCGAGGTGATGGCCACGATGGCGGTCGGCACCGGCCACGAGCTGGTCGAGGTCGCGCTGGACGACGGGCTGACGCGGTTCCCTTCCGAGGGGGCACCGGGGGCGATCGTGGTCCAGGCGCCGAACTACCTCGGGTGCCTGGAGGACGTCGCCGGCGCCGCCGACCTGGCCCGCCGCCTGGGCGCCTACCTGGTGGTGGCCGCCGACCCCGTCTCCGCCGGCCTGCTGAAGCCGCCCGGTTCGCTGGGGGCCGACGTGGTGGTGGGGGAGGGGCAGCCCTTCGGCGCCCCCCTGTCGTTCGGCGGGCCCTACCTGGGCCTGTTCGCCTGCCGCGAGGAGCACGTGCGGCGCCTCCCGGGCCGGCTGGTGGGGGAGACGGTCGACACCGAGGGCCGCCGGGCGTACGTGACCACCCTGCGGACCCGCGAGCAGGACATCCGCCGCGAGAGGGCGTCCTCCAACGTCTGCACCAACCAGACGCTCATGGCCGTGGCCTTCCTGGTCCACCTGTCGTGGCTCGGCACCGCCGGCCTGCGCGAGCTGGCCCTGCGCTGCGCCCGGGGCACCCGCCACTGCCGGGACGCGTTGCTGGCGATCGACGGGGTCGAGCCCCTGGCCGGGGCGCCCGTGCTGAGGGAGTTCGCGGTCCGCACACCGGTCCCCGCCGAGGTCGTCGTCGACCGCATGGCCGACGAGGGGTTCCTGGGTGGGGTGGCCCTGGGCGAGGAGTACGGCGGCGGGTTGCTGGTCGCCGTGACCGAGAAGCGCACCCGGGCCGAGATCGACGCCTACGCGGCTGCCTTCGAGAAGGTGGTCGGATGAGCGCGCCTGGCGGTCGGGCGACGAGCGCGCCGCTGATGGGGCGCGAGAGCGAGCCCACCTTGTTCGAGCTGTCGGCGCCGGCGCGGTTCGCGGCCACGTTCCGGACGACCGGGGTGCCGGAGTGGACGGCGGAGGAGCTGGTCCCGGCCGCTCACCTGCGGGAGGAGCCGGCGCCGGTCGCCGAGGTGTCCGAGCGGGACCTCGTGGCCCACATGACCCGGCTGAGCCACCGGCAGTTCTCCGTCGACCTGGGCGGGTACCCGCTGGGCTCCTGCACCATGAAGTACAACCCCAAGCTGTGCGACGACGCCGTGGCCCGCCCGGGACTGGCCGACGTCCACCCCTCGGTCCCCGCGTCCCTCAGCCAGGGCTGGATGGCCCTCCTGGCCGACCTGGAGGATGCCCTGTGCCGGGTCACCGGCATGGCCGCGGCCACGCTCCAGCCGCCGGCGGGGGCCGCGGGTGAGCTGACCGGGCTCCTGCTCATGCGGGCCTTCCACGGGGCCAACGGCCAGGACGGGCAACGGCGGCGCATCATCATCCCCGACTCGGCCCACGGCACCAACCCGGCCTCGGTCACCCTGGGCGGCTACACGGTCACCCAGGTGCCCTCGGACGACCGGGGCCTCGTGGACCTCGACGCCCTGGCCGCCCGCCTCGACGACGACGTGGCCGGGATCATGCTGACCAACCCGAACACCCTCGGGCTGTTCGAGGAGGACATCGTGGCCATGGCCCGGTCCGTCCACGAGGTCG
This sequence comes from Acidimicrobiales bacterium, assembly GCA_036260295.1. Lineage (GTDB taxonomy): Bacteria > Actinomycetota > Acidimicrobiia > Acidimicrobiales > AC-14 > CADCTB01. Next base: position 16,340 of record DATAAD010000109.1, read on the forward strand.
GCGGGCTGCTCTACTACGACGGGGCCAACCTCAACGCCATCCTCGGCGTCACCCGTCCGGGTGACATGGGCTTCGACATCGTCCACATGAACCTGCACAAGACCTTCGCCGTGCCCCACGGGGGAGGCGGGCCGGGCGCCGGGCCGGTGGCCGTGACCGAGCGGCTGGCGCCCTACCTGCCCGGTCCCCGGCCGGTGCGGGCCAACGGCTCGGGCCCGTACGAGTGGTCGACGCCGGAGCGCTCCATCGGCCGCATCCACTCCTGGCACGGCAATGCCCTGGCTCTGGCCCGGGCCTGGTCCTACATCCTGGCCAATGGCGGTGACGGGCTGCGCAAGGTGTCCGAGGCCGCCGTGCTCAACGCCAACTGGCTCCGCCACCGGCTCCGGGGCACCTACGACATCCCCTACGACCGCCCGTGCATGCACGAGTTCGTCGCCGCGGCCACCAACCTCAAGAAGGCTCGCGGCCTGCGGGCCCTCGACGTGGCCAAGCGCCTGCTCGAGGAGGGCTTCCACGCCCCCACCACCTACTTCCCCCTCATCGTGGAGGAGGCGCTGATGATCGAGCCGACCGAGACCGAGAGCCCCCAGACCCTCGCCGCCCTGGCCGACGCCCTGCTCCGCATCGCCGAGGACTCGGGCGAGGAGGCCCACGCCGCTCCCCGGACCTCGCCGGTGGGGCGGGTGGACGAGGCGCGGGCCGCCCGTCAGCTCATCCCGACCTGGGACGCCCGGCCCGCAGGAGGCTGACGCCCGCGGCGAGGAGCAGGACGGCGGCGGCGGCAAAGGCGGCGTTCGCGGCCTCGTCCGCCTTCGTCCCCAGGGTGGCGAAGCCGTAGGAGGTGAGCAGGAGCCCTCGGTTGCTCTCGCCCTCGAACAGGGCCTGGCGCTGGCGGCTGGCCTCGTCGAGCTGGCGCTGGAGGTCGGCGGCGGACGGGTCGTTCCTCGCTTGGGCGTCGGCGAGCCGGGCTCGCAGTGAGGTCTGGACCTCCCGCATCTCGGCGAAGGTCATGCCCCCGGCCAGCGACCTCAGGTGGGCGCCGATGAAGTGGTCGGCGTAGCACTGGGCGTGCTTGCCGGTGGTCAGCGGCTGGCCCGCGTTGGCGACCAGGCAGGGCACTCGGCGCTCCCGGTCGTCGAGGGCGTCGAGCGGCTTGAACGTGATCCGCTGAGCGGTCAGCTGACGGGTCACCTCGCCGTGGGCGAAGTCGGCGTTGCTCCTCATCACCGCGCCCAGCATGGCCAGCAGGGCGGCGAGGGCCAGCCCGATGGCGCCCATTGCGAAGCCGGGTCGCCTGGTCGCCGGGGCCGTTCTCTCCGGCTCGCCGGGCGCGGAGGTGGTCCGGTGCTCGTCGGTGAAGATTGCCATGCGTCGTCCTTTCGCTCGGTGGGCTGCAGTCGAGGTCACCGAGTCGACCGACGGGCGCGGCGGACCGGAGACCTCGAGGGCCGCCAGCCGGGCCTCAGGTTCTTCTACGGCCGCCGCGGCCGAAGGGATTGCCCGCCGCTCAGGCGACCCGGGTGCGGCGGCGGTTGACGGCCAAGGCGACGATGGTCGTCACGCCCATGCCGACGGCGGCCGAGGCGCCCACGAGGAGCCACCCGGGCACGTCGTCGTCGTCCTCGTCCGAGGTGGCCTCCTCGGGCAGGGCGTGCTGGATGGCGGCGAAGTAGATGTCCTCGGCGTTGTTGACCGAGTTGCCGTTCCGGGAGTCCTGCCAGGCCACGTAGGTGGTGGTGTCGGACGAGGTGACGGCCACACTGGTCTGGCTGTGGACGTTGTTCGACCACAGCCCGATGTTGCGGTCGATGATGCGGTCGTTGACCCGGACGTTGGCCGTGAACGTCTCGCCCCGGTCGAACGACGAGGCGGCATAGATGTCGTTCATCCCTCCCGCGTTGCCGCCCGGGCCCTCGAACTCGGGGGTCGGGCTGTTGCGGAAGTCGTACCAGGCCAGGTCCAGACGCCCGTTGGGCGCCGCCGAGATGCCCGGGTTGTAGTGCTGGATGTTGGGCCTGGGCGCGTCGTCGTTGACCATCTTGGCCGTGCTCCACGTCTGGCCGCCGTCCTGGGACGAGCGGAACATGATCTCCCGGTCGTCGAAGGCGGGCGTGGACGGCTCGTTGACCGGCGGCCGGCGGGCCCGGGGGTTGGGGTTCCCGTGCCAGGTGACGTAGAGGGCGTCGGTGACCGGGTCCACGGCGAGGAGCTGTCGCCGGTTGAAGCTGAAGCCGACGTTGCCGGGGTCGATCTCCTGGAGCGCCGACCAGGTACGGCCCTGGTCGACCGAGCGGCGGTAGACGATGGGGCGGGGCGGGGCGGCGTCGCCGGTGGGCGTGCCGAAGGTGTCGGCCGCGAAGACGGCATGGACCACGCCCTTGGAGTCGACCGCGGTGCGGGGCTGACCGCCGCCCCGGGGGTCGCTGAGCTCCTGCGGCGGGCCGAAGGTGCGGCCCCCGTCGTGGGACACCGAGAGCATGGCCTTGCGGGCGCCGCCCGGCGCCGGGCTGGTGAACCCGCCCTTCTGCCAGCCCACGTAGACGTGCTGGGGGTTCCGGTTGTCCACCGAGAGCTGGGCCCGGCGGCTCCCCCCGATGCCCGGGTCGCCCTCCCTGCCCTCGAACGCCATGGCCGTGCTCCACGTCCGGCCGCTGTCGGTCGAGCGGGCCACGAAGATGTGGCGGGGGATGTCGTTGCGGTTGAGCTGGGTGGTGTACTTCGGGTCGCTGCCGAAGAAGCCGGCGAACAGGGTGCCGTCGGGGGTGAACTGGAGGGTGATGTAGGGGCCGTTAGTGGCCTGGAGGCTGCAGTCGGTGAACGGCCGGGTCATGGGGCTGCCGCCGTCGAACCAGGTGCGCCCGTCGTCGACCGAGATGTGGATGTCACAGGTCTTCCTGGTCCTGACCTCGGCCTCGGCGATCACCAGCTCACCGGTGACGGGGTTGCGGGCGATCTGGGGCGTGGAGTGGCCCCGGCCGGGGTCGGGGTTGGTCGTCACCTGCACCGACCCTGTGACCACGGGGCCCTCGGGAAGCGGCTCCTGGGCCGACGCGCCCGGTGCGAGCGCAGCGACGACCACGCCAAGGACGAGCCAGACGAGCCGAGCTCGCCGGTACCTGCCGCTCATGTGTCATCCCCCCCGGTGACGGTCCTCGCGGCCGGTCAAGGTAGCCCAGCGATTACCTTGCTGACCATGCCTCCTCACGGTATGGGCCGGGTCTACCTCGTCGCGCTCGCCCTGGTCGCCCTGATCGCCTGCGGCGACGACGGCTCGCCCACGGTCGAGACCGGCCAGACCCCCACCACCAGCCCGACCAGCACCGTCGCCCCTTCCCCGGGCGGCACGGGGCCGGCGACCGGCAACGTCGTGTCGGTGACCGTCCGAGGAGGCCAGGTGGAGGGAGCGTCACGCCAGCGCGTGCCCGTCGGGCAGCCGGTGATCGTCCGGGTGACGAGTGACGTGGCCGAGGAGGTGCACGTGCACGGTTACGACAAGAGCGCTCCGGTGGCGGCGGGCGGCACCGTCGACATCCGGTTCGACGCCAACATCCCCGGGGTGTTCGAGGTCGAGTTCGAGCGGTCGCACAGGTTGCTGTTCACGCTGGAGGTCCGCTGAGCTTCCTGCGTCGCTCGGCCGTCGCCGGCGTCGTCGGGGCGGGCCTGGTCCTGGTCGGGGCGACGCCCGCGTCAGCTCACGGCCTGGGCGCCCGCACCGACCTTCCCCTGCCCCTGTGGATGTTCGCCTACGGGGCGGCCGCCGCGCTGCTCGTCTCCTTCGCCGGCCTGGCCGTGTTCTGGCGGACGAGCAAGCTGGAGGACGGGGTCAAGGGGCGGATCCTGCTCCAGGCGAGGGGCCTCACCTGGTTCCTGCTCGGGGCCGGTCGGGCCCTGGGCCTGGTGTTGTTCGCCCTGCTCCTCGTGGCCGCCGGGTTCGGCGACCCCGACACCGCGGACAATATCGCCCCCGTCTTCGTCTACGTCGTGTTCTGGGTGGGCATGACGCTGGTCTGCGCCCTGGTCGGAGATCTCTGGTCGGTCGTCAACCCCTTCGACACCCTGGCGGCCCTGGTGGCGACCAGGACGCCCAAGCCCTACCGCTGGGGTCGGTGGCCGGCGGTCGCCGCCCTGACCGGCTTCGTCTGGCTGGAGCTGGTCTACCCCGACCGGGCCCAGCCCCGGACCCTCGCCGTGGCCATCGTCGTCTACACCGCGCTCGTGCTCCTGGCCACCGTGCGGTGGGGTCGAGGGTGGCTGCGCCAGGGCGAGGGGTTCACCGTCTTCTTCGGCCTGCTGGCCCACATGGCCCCGGTGTACGCCGACGACAAGGGCCGCATCCGCCTGCGCCCGCCGCTGTCGGGCCTGGTCGGCCTGCGCCCCGACGCCGCCACCCAGGCCCTGGTCATCGTGGCTCTGGGCTCGACCAGCTACGACGGGCTGAGCCGGACCCGGTTCTGGATCGACCTCACCCGCAACATGGACACCCTCCAGGTGGCCCTGCTGGGGACGCTCGGGCTGGTCTGGGCGGTGTCGGTCGTCACCCTGGCCTTCGTGGGCGCCATGCGCATCACCGCCCGCATGGAGCGGCGCCGCCATCCCGAGCTGACGGCGGCCTTCGTCCATTCGCTCGTCCCCATCGCTTTCGCCTACGCCCTGGCCCACTACTTCAGCCTGCTGATCTTCGAGGGCCAGAGCGCCGTCGCCCTCGCCTCCGACCCCCTGGGGCGCGGATGGGACCTCTTCGGGACGGCGAACAACGCGGTCGACTTCACCGCCGTCTCGACCACGACCATCGCCTACGTGCAGGCCGCGGGCATCATCGCCGGCCATGTGGCCGGGGTCGTCATCGCCCACGACCGGGCCCTCGCCCTGTTCTCCGGTCGGGAGGCCACCCGTTCCCAGTACCCGCTGCTGGCCGCCATGGTGGTCTTCACCGTGGGCGGCCTCGCCCTGCTGCTGGGGGCCTGACGCATGCTGGCCCACGGGGGCACCGCCGGCGCTCTGGCCGAGATCGCCTTCATCGTGGTGCCCATCGCCGTGTTCGCCCTCCTGTCGCGGGCGTCGAGCCGGCGCCGGGACCGGGAGGCCGAGGAGGCCGAGGAGGCCGGGGAGGCCGAGGAGCAGGAGACGCCGTGACCGCGGTGCGGCTGCCGGGGCCGACGGTCCTGTCGTGGGGCGCCTGGGCGGTGGCGGGGGCAGGGATCGTCGCCCTGCTGGCCCGGCCCTGGTTCCTCCCCGCCGGGGCGGGAGTGGAGTGGCGGGTGGTGTTCTTCGTCACCCTCGGCCTGGCCGGGCTCCGCTGGCCGCTTCTGCCCGAGCGAGCGGGGCTCGACGTGTCGCTGCTGGTGCTCGGCACGGGCGCCGCCGGCTTCGTGGCCGGCCGGGCCCTTCTCGACGTGCCCGCCGGCCCCCGGTCCCTGGCCGTCGCCCTGGGCCTCAACGCCCTGGCCGCGGTGGCCGAGGAGGCGTTCTTCCGGCGCCACCTGTACGCCCTGGTGGAAGGGTCGTGGGGGCCGGCGGTCGCGGTGGTGGGCACCGCGGTCGCCTTCGCCGCCGTGCACGTCACCGTCTGGGGCTGGTGGGTCCTGCCCCTCGACCTGGCCGCCGGCCTGGTCCTGTCCTGGCAGCGGGCGGCCACCGGGCGGTGGTCGGTCCCCGCCGCCACCCACGTCCTGGCCAACTCCCTGGCGCTCCTGTGAGGTCGACCATGCCCAAGCCCCTGACCGTCCTCGTCGTCGCCGTCGTCCTGGTCGCCGCCGGGTGCTCGTGGACCGCCGACCGGGGCGACGCCCTCACCCTGGGTGCCATCTATCCCGTGTCGGGGCGCCAGGGACCGGGCGGCGCCGAGGAGGCCAACGGGGTGCGCCTGGCCGTGGAGCTGGCCAACGAGCGGGGAGGCGTGCGGGGCCGCCCCGTCCGCCTGGAGCTGGTCGACGTCGACCGCGGCGACGCCGCCCCCCGGGCCATGGAGGACCTGCGGCGCCAGGGGGTGGAGGTCGTCCTGGGCACCTACGGCAGCACCATCTCGGCCCCGGCCGCGGCCGCCGCCCAGCGCTCCGGCATGCTCCTGTGGGAGACGGGGGCGGTGGGGCAGGTGGGCCGCGACGCCGGGGCGGGGGAGTCGTTCTTCCGGCTGGCCCCCATGGGCGCCGGCCTGGGACGGGCCGCCGTCGCCTTCGTGCGCGATCAGCTCTCGACCAAGCTGGGGACGACCACACCGCTGCGCTACGCCGTGGCCTACGTGGACGACGCCTACGGGCGGGCCGTGGGCCTGGGGGCGGCCGAGGAGGCCGAGGCCGGTGGGCAGGAGCTGGTCGGCACCTTCCCGTACTCCATCCCGGGCTTCGACGCCGAGGCGCTCGTCCGCTCGATCGCGGAGACCCGGCCCGACGTGCTCTTCGTGTCCGCCTACCTGGAGGACGGCATCGCCTTGCGCCGGGCCACCGTGTCCCAGGGCCTCAAGCTGCAGGCCAGCATCGGGACGAGCTCCAGCTACTGCATGCCCTCCTTCGCCGCCGCCCTCGGCCCCGCTGCCGTGGGCCTGTTCGCGTCGGACAAGCCCGACGGGCGGGAGGTCCGGGTCGACGCCCTTCAGGACGAGGGGCGGGAGGTCCTGGCCTGGGGACGGGCCCGGTACCGGGAGCGCCACGGCGAGGAGATGACGCCTGCTGCCCTGTCCGGGTTCGCGAACGCCTGGGCCCTGGTCGGCCACGTCCTGCCCGCGGCCGGAGATGTCGCCGCCCGGGAGGTGGCCGGCGCCGCCCGGGAGGTCAAGCTCGAGGGCGGCACCCTGCCCAACGGCGCCGGCCTCGACCTGGCCGGCCCCGATGCCCTCGACGCCGGCGAGAACCGCCGGGCGGTCAGCGTCATCTGGCAGTGGGTGGACGCCGGCACCCAGGCCGTCGTCTGGCCGCCCGCCTTCGCCACCCGGCCGTTGCAGGCGATCCCGATCCAGTGACGTTCCGGCTGGCCCGGGCGGGTGTGGGCCTGGCCCTGCTGTACGTGGTCGTCGCCGTGGCCACGGCCCAGCTGTCGTCGCGCCCGGTGCTACCCCTGTTCGACGGGTTCGCCCCGCCCACGCCCTACGCCTGGGTCAACCCGCCGCCCGAGCGGGCCACCGACAACGTGGCCCCCCGGTCGGTGGAGCAGGAGTTCCCGCTCGGCCCGGAAGGGGTCACCGCATCCAACGCGGCCACGGCGGACGCCCAGGCCATCCTGGGCCTCGACCACGGGTCGGTGCCGCCCCACCCGCCGGACACCGCCGTCCGAGCCCGGCTGACGCCGATGGACCCCGGCACCCTCGGCCCCCTCCCCCCCGGCCTGCGGGCGGTGAGCAACGCCTACCGGGTGGAGCTGGCCTACGTCCCGTCCGACACCCCGGTGGAGCGCCTGGCCAGGCAGGGGACGATCGCCCTCACCGCCGGCGACACCGCCAACCGCTTCCTGTACTCGGCCGACGGCCGGACGTGGGAGGAGCGGACGTTCCGGCCCTACGGGCAGGACCACGGCCTGTTCACCGAGCTCCAGTCGGTGGGGTGGTTCGTCCTCGCCTCCGCCGAGGTGGACGCTGGCGACGACGGGGTGTCCGACCTGCTGCGGGCCCTCCTCCTCGTGCTGGTCGCAGTCGTCCCCATCGTCGGCGCCCTGCTCGTGGTCCGGCTGCCGTCGCCGGTGCCGGCCACACCGCCGCCCCGTCCGGCCCGACCGGCGGGCGCCAAGAGCCGTTCCGGCGCCAAGAGGAAGAAGTCGAACAGGCGCCGCCGATAGCGCGTTTGCGACCACTGAGCGGCGGGAACACGCGTGGGAAGCACGTTCGAACCAAGGAGAAAGCGCATGATTGGTTTCATCCTCGGGCTCATCGTCATCGGCCTCATCGCCGGGGCGCTGGCCCGTTTCCTCGTCCCCGGCCGTGACCCCATGGGCATCGGGGCCACGATCGCCCTGGGGATCGTCGGGTCGTTCGTCGGCGGGTTCCTCGCCGACGTCCTGTTCCGCAGCGAGACCCAGGACCAGGGCCTGGGCAACACCGCCGGCCTGATCGGCTCGGTCATCGGGGCGATCATCGTCCTGCTGATCTACAACGCCGTCAGCAACCGCCGGGGCGTGGGCGTCTAGCCCGACCAGCGTCTTCCCGGCCGCCGCCGGGCGTTCCCAGTGAGCGCCCGGCGGCGGCTTTTTCGCGTGTGGGCCCAGGGCCGAGCGGCGACCTCGGGGCCGAGGCTCTCGAGCCGTCCCCATCCTGGCCAGGGGGTGAGTGGAGAGCCGGAGGCGGGGGCGGTGGGCGGTGGGCGGACGGCTGGGCTCTCACCGCTCGAACTGGTGACGCATCTGGTCGTCCCGGCGACCATTCCGTGCACCAGTTCGCGGGGCTCGCAGGAGTCGCCCCCGGACGCGCCACTGCCGGGCCCGAAGGCCCGGCAGTGAGGTGTGAACTACTTGGTGACGCTGGGTGTTACTTGCGCACCGAAGCGGTGACCGGGACGTCACGGCGGCGGGCCTGACGGACGAAGGCCACGAAGCCAG
>DATAAD010000110.1:0-10197 GCA_036260295.1 Acidimicrobiales bacterium
AGCATCGTCAGGGTGATGAGGGCGAAGCCGAAGAGGTAGTCCTCGACCGGGATGTCCCACGGAAACCGGACCCCGCTGTTCTCCTGCTCCTTGTAGAGGACGATCGGCGCCGACAGCTTGGTCAGCCACCCGTCGACCAGCACCATGAAGAACAGGATGATGGCCCAGGAGACGTAGAACGTCACCTTCCCGAACAGCCCGGTCCGCAGCCACAGCAGCTCGACCGCGACCACTACGAGACAGGCCACGATCGACGCCCACGTGTACTCCATCAGTCGCGGTTCAGGACGTTCCGCACGGCTTCGAGCGTGAGCAGGCTGCAGATGGGGATGACGAGGAAGAAGGCCAGCTCCTCGACGGGGAGGTCGAACGGAAGGTCCCACCCGGTGACGTACCGCGGGTTGTACGTCCAGTGGTCGCGGGCGATGGCGACGACGTCCCAGACCAGGAAGATCACCAAGGGGATGCCCATGGCCGCGGCCAGGCGGCGGGGCCGGCGCCACACCCGGGCGCCGAACACGAACTCGAGGGGCAGGGTGATGAGCAGGCACAAACCCATGAGGATCAGGTACTGGAACCGGTCGGCGTCCATCGGGGGCACACCGTAGCGGCGGCGCGATTACTGGTAACCGCCCCTCGGGGGTAGGTTGAGATGATCGGGATGCTTCTGGAGACGATCACCGGGCCGGGCGACCTCCGGGAGCTGGACGCCGCCGAGCTGGAGCAGCTGGCGGGGGAGATTCGCGCCTTCGTGGTCCAGTCGGTGTCGGTGACGGGCGGCCACCTGGGCTCCAACCTGGGGGTGGTCGAGCTCACCCTGGCCCTGCACCGGGTCTTCGAGTCCCCGAAGGACCTCCTGCTGTGGGACACCGGCCACCAGGCCTACGTCCACAAGATCCTGACCGGCCGGCGGGAGCGGTTCGCCAGCCTGCGCCAGGCCAACGGGCTCTCGGGGTACCCGTCGCGGACCGAGTCGCCCCACGACTGGGTGGAGAACAGCCACGCCTCCACCATCCTCGGCTACGCCCACGGGCTGGCCATGGCCATGGACCTCCAGCACGAGGCCGACCGGCGGGTGGTCGCGGTCATCGGCGACGGCTCCATGACCGGGGGCATGGCCTACGAGGCCCTCAACAACCTGGGCCACAGCGGCCGGCGGGTGCTGATCATCCTCAACGACAACGGCCGCTCGTACGCCCCCACGGTGTCGCGCCTGGCCGCCGGGCTCACCCGCCTGCGCCTCAACCCCTCCTACGTGAAGAGCCGCGACCGGATCCAGCGGATGCTCAAGGGCGTCCCCGGCATCGGCGAGCACCTGGAGCTGGGGCTGGAAGGCGTGCGGGCCGCGTCCCGTGAGGTCCTGGGCTCCGGAGGCTTCTTCGAGGCCCTGGGTGTGCGCTACATCGGGCCCGTCGACGGCCACGACATCCCCGTCCTCGAGGACACCCTGCGGCGGGCGGCCGAGCTCGACGAGCCCATCCTCGTCCACGTCCTGACCCAGAAGGGAAGGGGCTACAAGCCGGCCGAGGACGACGACGAGAAGTGCCTCCACGACACCCCGGTCTTCGACCCCGTCACCGGGCCCCCGCCGTCCATGCCCGCCGGCTACACCCAGGCCTTCGCCGACGCCATCGTGTCCGCCGCGGCCGACGACCCCCGCATCGTGGCCATCACCGCGGCCATGCCCGGCCCCACCGGGCTCCTCCCCTTCCAGGCCCGCCATCCCGACCGCTTCCTCGACGTGGGCATCGCCGAGCAGCACGCGGTCACCGCCGCGGCCGGCATGGCCATGGCCGGCCTGCGCCCGGTCGTCGCCATCTACTCCACGTTCCTCACCCGGGCCTTCGACCAGGTCAACCTCGACGTCGGCCTGCACGGGTTGCCGGTCGTCTTCGCCATCGACCGGGCGGGAATCACGGGCGACGACGGCCCCTCGCACCACGGGATCCTCGACATGGCCCTGCTCAGCAAGGTCCCGGGGATGACGCTCTTCGCGCCCTCGTCGGCCCAGGAGGTCGAGGTCATGCTGACCGAGGCCCTGTCGATCAACGACGGGCCCTCGGCCGTGCGCTATCCCAAGGGCCCGGCCCGCCAGGTCCCGGCCGACGAGGTGGGCTCGGGGCTGGCCGGCCGGCTGGTCTGCCGGGGCAGCGACGTGTGCCTGCTGGGCGTGGGCAAGATGGTCGAGGCCTGCGAGGAGGCGGCTCGGGTCCTCAACCAGCAAGGGGTGTCGGCCACCGTCTGGGACGTCCGGGTGGTCAAGCCCCTCGACCCGGTCATGATCGTCGACGCCGCCACCCATCGCCTGGTCGTCACCGTGGAGGACGGCGTGCGCCTGGGTGGAGCGGGCAGCGCCATCGCCGACGCCGTGGCCACCTCGGCCGAGGGACGGGCCGTCCCGCCCGTGGTCGTGCTCGGCCTCCCGGACCGGTTCATCGCCCAGGCGTCGCCCGCGTCGATCCTCGCCTCCGTGGGGCTGGACGGGCCGGGCATCGCCGCCGCGGTCATCGGCGCCCTCGACTCGGCCGAGACGGTCCCCGAACGCAACTGATGGGCGGGCGCGCCCGTGTGGCGCTGGCGGCCCTCCTGGTCGTCCTCGCCGCCTGCGGGAACGCCGGCGACACAGCCGACGCGGTGCGCGACTCGGCCAGCCAGGCCGTCGCCGAGACGACGACGACCACCGCGGCCCCGGCGGAGACGTCGACCACCACCCTCCCCGCCCGCACGACCACCACGTCGCGGGCCGGCACGACCACCACGCGCCGTGGCGCCCCGGCGACGACCGCCGCTCCCGGCGCCACCGCCCTGGCGCCGGCGGTCCCGGGCACCTACTACTACGACACGTCCGGGCGCAGCACGTTCGCCGGCAGCGTCACCGCCTTCCCCGAGGTGACCACCCTCGTCGTCGACCGTCCCTCGGGCACCCGCCAGCGCCTGGTCCGCAACCTCCGCGACGCGGCCGGCAACGGCCTGGCCTCCGAGTTCACCCTGGACTACCGGCCCGAGGGCGTGTTCCTCGTCTCCCTGCGCCTGACCGCCATCTTCAGCGGCGTCAGCGAGACGCGCGACCTGCGACCGGCGGCGCCCGTGCTGTTGCTTCCCACCGGGGCCCGGCCCGGCGCCCACACCGAGGCCGACCTGACCGGGGCGGCCACCGCGAAGCTCGTGGTCGACGTGGTGGGCGAGGAGCGGGTGACGGTCGCCGGCCGCCCGGTCGACACCCTCGTGGTGCGGACCACGGTGACCCTCGCGCCGTCCTCGGTCACGGCCCGCCAGCAGCTGACGCTCAACATCGACCGGGCCAGCCGGCTGTGGGTGAGGGAGCGCTCGGTCACCGACGCCTCGGCCGCCGGCGGGCTGTTCACCCTCCACAGCGAGTACAACGCCACCCTGCAGCGCGTCACTCCGTAGCCGATTCCAAGCCCGGCCACAGGGCGGTACCAGGCAGGGAGGCGAGATTCGGTGCGTCCCGTACCAAGAAGGAGCACTGCATGGCCAGGAAGAAGCTGCTCGCCTCGTTGGCGCTGACCGCTGGGCTGCTCGGGGGAGGCGCCGCGGGGTTGATCCTGGGCGTCCCGAGCGTCTCGGGGGCCCAGACGACCGCCCCCGACCAGGCCCCTCGCGGCGACCGCGAGAACTGCCCGGACAAGGAGGGCACCGAGGGCCGGGCCCCCGGCGGGCCCTCGAGCTCCGACGCCGCCTTCCGGCGCGGCCCGGGCGGTCGGGTCTGACCGCTTCGCCGAACCGGTGACGCCCGGCCGCTGAGCGTCACCGGTTCGTGAGGACGGCCACCAGCCGCCGGTACAGGTCGTCGGCGTCCTCGATGCTCGCGGCGATGCAGGTGGCGCCCATCTTCCCGTAGCCCGGGACGGCGCCGAGCAGGTGCAGGGTGGCGCCCGTGCCGGTGGCGGGGTCGAAGGCCAGCCCGGCGTCGTCCACCCGGGCGATGACGTCGGCGGGCGCCAGCTCGGCCAGGTGCTGGGACTTGAGGTTGTCGGTGGCGACGTAGCGCACGGGGCGGCCGTCCGGCGCCACCAGCTCGCCCCGCGACGTGTCGTACCCCGCGCCCGTGGCCAGGCGGGCCATCCAGTACGGGTGGGTCGTGCCCCCCATGCGCAGGTTGATCTCGCTGAGGTAGACGCCCTCGCCCGGCACGACGAGGAAGTCGATCCCGAACGAGCCGACCACGCCCTCGGTCGCCAGCACCGCACCCACCCGCAGGGCCTCCTCGGTGATCGCCGCCCGGTACTCGGCCGACGCCGGGAAGCGGCACCCGAGGTAGACCTGGCCCTCGGGCCCGCCGAGGATCTGGTCGTGGGTCGAGAGCAGCTCGACCGAGGCGTCGGCCGCGATCCGCAGCTGGGCGCTGGGCGACTCCAGCCCCTCCCCCCGAAGGAGCTCCTCGACGATCGCCCCCTCCTCCTCGATCTTGGCCGCGAACGTGGGCCACGATTCCTCGTTGGCGCAGAAGGTCGTCTTCGACGCCGGCAGGGGGTCGCCCAGCCCGTCGAGCTCGAGGATGGCGTTGCCCTGCCCGGAGAAGCCGTTGTTGAGCTTGACCACCACCGCCTCCGCCGAGGGCCGGCGGGCCCGGATGCCGGAGATGGCGGCGGCCACCTCGGCCACCGAGAACAGGTCCTCGGCCCCTTCGATCCGGGCCACGCCGGCCCGGGCCGCCACCCGCCTGGAGCCCGACTTCGACCCCAGCGGGACCAGGCGGCTGGGCGGCCCGCACAGCTCCAGCCCCAGCTCCTCCGCCAGCCGGGCCTCGGCCGGCGTCACGTTGAAGGGCAGCATGGTGCCGCCCTGGGGGGCCAGCTCCCGCAGGGCGGCGAGGATCCCGGGGCGGTCGAGGATCTTCTCGGACAGGGCGCGGGTCGAGGGGTCGTCGAGGTCGACCAGGTGCAGCCGGGAGCGGGCCGGGTGGGGGTCGGGGAGGAAGCGGAGGTAGTAGTCGACGACGGAAGGGTCCACCGGCGACGAGGTGACGTACACGATCCGCAGCCCCGGGTTCCGCAGGAGCAGGGCGAGGAACAGCATGCGCTCCTCGTACCGTTGCGCGGCGACGATCTTGGCCAGCTCCACCGGCGGGAAGGTGATCGACGGCACCACCACGAGGGTGCCGGTGAAGTCGAGCGAGATCAGGGCCCGGTTGTCCGCTCAGAGGGCCGCTCGGGCCCGACCGCGTCGCCGAGGGTCTCGTCGATGGCGGCCAGCACGCCGTCGTCGAGGGCCACGCCGGACGCCCCCACGTTCTCGTCGATCTGGTCGGGACGGCTGGCGCCGATGATGGCCGAGGCCACGTTGTCCTCCTGGAGGACCCAGGCGATGGCGAGCTGGGCCATGGTCAGCCCCAGGTCGTCGGCCAGCGGGCGGAGGCGCTGGACCGCCTCCAGCACCCAGTCCTCACGGAACCGGCCCATCATGTTGCCCGACCGTCCGGCCGCCCTCGAGTCGGCCGGGGGCGGCGACCCCGGCTTGTACTTGCCGGTCAGCGCCCCCTGGGCCAGCGGCGACCACACGATCTGGCTGATCCCCTCCCGCTCGCAGACGGGGATGACCTGCTCGGCCTTGCGCCACAGCATCGAGTACTCGGGCTGGCTGGACACGAACCGCTCCACCCCGGGGATGGCCAGGGCGGCCTCGATCTGCTCCGCCGTCCACTCGCTGAACCCGATGTAGCGGGCCTTGCCCGACCGCACCACGTCGGTCAGCGCCTCCATGGTCTCCTCGAGGGGCGTGTCCTTGTCGTACCGGTGGCACTGGTAGAGGTCGACGTAGTCGGTACGGAGCCGGCGCAGCGACGCCTCCGACTGCTTGCGGATCTGGGCCGCGGACAGGCCCCGGTCGGTGTCCGACATGGGGAAGTACACCTTGGTGGCCAGCACGTACGACGACCGGTCCACGCCGCCCAGGACCTCGCCCAGGAAGGTCTCCGCCGCCCCCCGCCCGTAGACGTTGGCCGTGTCGAAGAAGTTGATCCCGACCTCGAAGGCCCGCCGCACGCAGGCGGTGGCCCGCTCGGCCTCCACGCCCGTGCCGTAGGTCAGCCACGACCCCAGGCTGATCTCGGACACCATCAGCTCGCTGCGCCCCAGGCGCCGGTACTGCATCTCCCGTGCCTACCACGAACGACGGGCGAGAATGCCCACCATGCGCCGTGCCGTCCCCCTCCTGCTCGCCGTCGTCCTCGTCGCCTGCAGCGGCGGGATGGACGATCCCGCGCCCACCCCACTGGTCACGGTGACGACCCTGCCGGGGGCGACCACGACCACCGGCGTCCCGGCCGCCACCCTGCTGGCCGCCGGTGACATCGCCTCCTGCAACTCCACGGGCGACGAGGCGACCGCCGCCCTCCTCGACGCCCGTCCCAACGCCGTCGTCGCCACCCTGGGCGACAACGTGTACCAGAACGGCACGGCCGCCGAGTTCGCCAACTGCTACGACCCCACGTGGGGCCGCCACAAGGACCGCACCCGTCCGGCCCTGGGCAACCACGAGTACGGGGTGTTCCGAGCCGGGGGGTACTACGGGGCGTTCGGGGCGTCGGCGGGGGAGCCGCCCCTGGGCTGGTACAGCTACGACCTGGGCGCCTGGCACATCGTCGTCCTCAACTCCAACTGCGAGGTCGTCGGCTGCGCCACCGGGGGCACGCAGGAGCAGTGGCTCCGCGAAGACCTCGACGCCCATCCCACCCAGTGCACGCTCGCCATCTGGCACCACCCCCGCTGGTCCTCGGGCACCACCCACGGGCCGACGCCGGCCGTCGCCCCCCTCTACCTCGCCCTGTACGAGGCGGGTGTGGAGATACTGCTCAGCGGCCACGAGCACAACTACGAGCGGTTCGCCCCCCTGAACCCGGCCGGCGAGGTCGACACCGCCCGCGGCGTGCGCCAGTTCGTGGTCGGCACGGGCGGGCGCAGTCACTACCCCTTCGGCCCGCCCGCCCCCGGCAGCGAGGTCCGAAACGACAACACCTACGGGCTGATCGCCCTCACGCTGCGGTCGAACAGCTACCAGTGGCAGTTCGTCCCCGAGGCGGGCAAGACGTTCACCGACTCCGGGTCACATAACTGCCACGGCCCCCTGCCCCCGCCGACCACCTCCACGAGCGCGGCGTCCACGACCACGACCCGATAGCGGCTCTCCGTTCTGGCTGCAGTTGGCCGCGCATACGCGGCTAGGTGCAGCCACAACGCTGGGGCAGTCAGCAGAGGGCCGGGCGTTCCCCGCCGACCCCCTCGGCGAAGCGGTCCCACTCCTCGGGGCTCAGGTCGCGCCCGGCCAGGCGGCAGGCGGTGTCGGCCCAGGCCGTGGGGGCCGGCCACACCCGCACCCGGCCGTCGTTCGACGCCGACACCGCGGCCCGGTCATCCGGCAGGAAGGCCACGGCCCGGACGTCGCTGCCATGCGGCGAGAGGGCGGCCAACAGCTCGCCGTCCTGCCACAGCCTCACGACGAGGTCGCGCCCGGCCGAGGCCAGCACGGTGCCGTCGCTCGTGTAGGCCAGGTCCCGGATCTCGGCGCCGTGGTCGAGCTCGCCCGCCGGCTCCCAGCCCGGGGCCGCGTAGCGGCGGATCCTGCCGTCGGCCCCGGCCACGGTCAGGGTCTCGCCGTCGGGGCTCCAGGCCGTGGACCGGACCTCGGTGCCCAGGGTGTCGACCCGCGTGGCCTCCCCCTCGCCGTCCCAGACGTGCACCCTGCCGTCCACCCCGCCGCTGGCGACCAGGGGCTGCGAAGGGTGGACGGCCACGGCCAGCACGTCGCCGGTGTGGCCCTGCCGCGTGGCGACCGGCGCCGTCCCCCGTCCCGGCTGCCAGATCCTGACCGCGCCGTCCGACCCGCCGCTCACCAGCCTCCCGTCCTCGGTGGCGACGAGGGCCCGCACCGCCCCGTCGTGGCTCCGGAGCACGTCGGACGCCCCGGTGGCCGTGTCCCAGACCCGGACCGTCCCGTCGGTGCCCGCGGAGGCCACCCGCCGGGTGCCGGGCAGCACGGCCACGGCGAACACCGGGCCGGCGTGGCCGGTCAGGCCACGTCCCGCCGTCCCCTCCGGGAGCGACCAGGTGTAGACGGTGCCGTCCCGCGCCGCCCCGGCCACCAGGCGCCCGTCGTCCGCCACGGCCACGTCGAGCACTCCGTCACCCGCTCCCGCCAAGCTCCTGGCCGTGCCCGCCCGGTCCGGGCGCCACACCCGTACCGTGGTGTCGCTGCTGGCCGACACCACCGACCCCGCGGCGCCGAAGGCCACGGCCCGCACGTCGGTGGCGTGGCCCACCAGCTGGCCGGCCTGCTGCCCCGAGGACGGGTCCCAGAGCCGTACCCGGCGATCGGCGCTGGCCGTCGCCACCCGGTCGCCGGTGGGGGACCAGGCCACCCCGTAGATCTCCGAGTCGTGGGCCACCGCCTCGGCGCGCGCCCGGCCGGCGGCCACGTCCCAGAGGCGCAACGTGCGGTCGCGGCCCACGGCGGCGAGGGTCGAGCCGTCCGGCGACCAGGCCAGGCCGAACACCGGCTCCTCCGAGCCCCTGAACGACCGGATCTGCTCGCCCCGGGCCGCGTCCCAGATCTGCACCGTGCCGAGGCGGCTGCTGGTGGCGAACGTCGCCCCGTTCGGGTGCCAGGCGACGTCGCGCAGGTCGGGCTCGGCGGTGGCCACCGTCCGGACCGCCGCCGTCCCCGTCCGGTTCCACAGCCGCACCGCGCCGTCCTCCCCGGCCCCGGCCAGAAGGTCCCCGCCCGGCTGGACGGCCAGGGCCCGCACCCGCACGGGCCCGCCGGCGGGCGGGGCGGCGACCGGCGCCCGCCCACCACCGCCTCCTCCACCGCCTCCACCACCACCGCCGCCTCCCGAGGGGCCAGGCGCGGGCGCGGCGGCGACCGGCTCCACCGTGCGCTTCACCGTCTCCTGGCTCGTCCCTGGGTCCCAGGTGCGCACCGTCCCGTCGGTCCCCGCCGAGTGGACCAGACGGCCGTCTGGCTCGACCGCCACGTCGAGGATCTCCCCCTCGTGGCCTCGCAGATCGGTGGCGTCGCCGCCGTCAGGCGGCCACACCAGCACGGTGGCGTCCAGCCCGCCGCTCACGATGGTGCCGTCCCGGGTCACGGCCACGGCCCGGACGTCGGCCGTGTGGCCGGTGAGGACGGTGGAGGGGTCGACGTCGGCGGCGAGCGCGCTGGCCAGGGCGCTGGACGCCTCGACGGTGTGGGCCAAGCGGTCGCCGCCCAGGGCGAGCAGGGCGGCGAGGGACTGGTCGTTGCGCCCGAGGGCGGTGACGGACTCGGCCGCCATGCGGCGGGACGTGGCCAGGCGGGTGGCGGTCTGGGCCCGGTCCCTCTCCCGGTCGGCCTGGCGCAGGCCGACGAAGGCGAGGGAGGCCGCGATGAGCGTCAGCACGGTGACGGTGGCGAGGGCGGCGGTGAAGGCCCGGCGGTTCCGGGCGGCACGGGCGTCACGGGCCCGGCTGGCGGCGAGGAAGTCCCGCTCGAGGTCGTTCAGGCCCTCGAAGCCGTGCCCGTCCCAGGCCGCCAGCCGGGCGCCCCGGTAGAGCAGGCCGTCGTCCCGCCCGGCCCGGTCCCACTCGACGGCGGCCTCGCCCAGGCGGCGCTCGGCCCGCAGCTCGTCGCGGCGCTCGGCGATCCACTCCCGGAACTCCGGCCAGCCCCGGATGAGCGCCTCGTGGGTGATGTCGACCACCCGCTGGCCGGTGGCGTCGTCGTGGCCGAAGGTCACGAGCCGCTCCTGGGCCAAGGCCTCGACCACCCGCTCGACTTCGGCCGGGTCCTGGCCGCTGCTCACCAGCTCGTCGAGAGTGGCCCGCCGGCGGGTGTCCTCGGTCCCTTCGCCGGGCTGGACCAGCCGGAGCAGGGCCCGGCGGGCGATCTCCTGCTGGGCGGTGGGAAGCGCCTCGTAGCGCGCGTTCGCCCGCTTCGCCAGGGCGCCTTCCAGGCGACCGGCGGCGACGTAGGCCTCGAGCGTGAGCATCCGGCCGCGGCGCCGCTGCCAGAGCTCGAAGAGCAGGTGCTGCAGGAGCGGCAGGCTCCCGGGACGGGCGCCCACGTCGGCCAGGATGGTGTCGAGCAGCCCGGCCTCCAACTCGACGCCGACTCGCCGCGCTGGCTCCTCGATCGCCCGGCGCAAGCCCTCCCGGGTCAACGGCCCGACCAGGTACTGCTCCGACGCCATGATCGTCCGGA
>DATAAD010000111.1:0-1556 GCA_036260295.1 Acidimicrobiales bacterium
ACCTGCTGGCGGACCCGGCTGAGGTCGGCGCCCAGCTTGACCAGCACCTGGGCGGCCACGCCCTCGCCCTCACGGATGAGGCCGAGGAGGATGTGCTCGGTGCCGATGTAGTTGTGGCCGAGCTGCAGGGCCTCCCGGAGCGAGAGCTCGAGGACCTTCTTGGCCCGCGGAGTGAACGGGATGTGCCCGCTGGGGGACGACCCCCCCTGTCCGATGATCTCTTCGACCTGGGTGCGGACGGCCTCAAGGGAGATGCCCAGCTGCTCGAGGGCCTTCGCCGCCACCCCCTCGCCCTCGTGGATGAGGCCGAGCAGAATGTGCTCGGTGCCGATGTAGTTGTGGTTGAGGAGGCGAGCTTCCTCCTGGGCCAGTACGACGACCCGGCGGGCTCGGTCTGTGAAACGTTCGAACAAGGTGGAACCCCCTAACGGGGACGGCGGGCTCTTAGCGTCAGTGTAGTGGTGCCCGCGATGAAACCAACACTCGGCGCCCCTGCCGGATTCCTTTACCCAGCCGGATTGACGTAGCGTCGCGACCGTGGTCAGTCTCGCGCCGCTGCTGTCGCTCCCGTGCCTGGAGGACGACCTGGCCCGGGTCGAGAAGGCCCTGCTGGCCAACGTGCGCACCGGCGACCCGTTCCTCGCCGAGGTGGCGGCCCACCTGATCACCGCGGGTGGCAAGCGGCTGCGGCCCGCCCTGGCCGTGGCCGTGGGCGAGCTGGGGGGCGGCCCGGCCGACGACGACGTGGTCATGGGGGCGGTGGCCGTCGAGCTGGTCCATCTGGGGTCGCTCTACCACGACGACGTCATGGACGAGGCCCGCACCCGCCGCAACGTCGAGTCGGTGAACGCCCGCTGGGGCAACCTGGTCGCCATCCTCGCCGGGGACTTCCTCCTGGCCCGGGCGTCGGAGATCGCCGCCTCCCTGGGCACCGAGGTCGCCGGGCTCCTGGCCGCCACCATCGGCAAGCTGTGCGAGGGCCAGGTCCGTGAGCTGGCCCAGACCTTCGACGTGACCCGGTCGGAGGAGTCCTACCTCGTCTCCATCAACGGCAAGACGGCCGCGCTCATGGCCACCTCCTGCCGGGTGGGCGCCATCACCGCCGGCCTCGACCGGCCGGGGATCGAGGCCCTGACCGCCTACGGCGAGCGGGTGGGGATGGTCTTCCAGATCGTCGACGACATCCTCGACGTGGTGGCGACCGACGAGGAGCTGGGCAAGCCGGCCGGCAACGACCTCGTCGAGGGCGTCTACACCCTGCCCGTCATCCGGGCCCTGGCGTCGGCCGAGTCCTCCGAGGCGCTGCGGAGGCTGCTGGGGTCGCCGCTGGAGCGCGACCAGGTGGACGCGGCCCGGGCCATCATCCGCTCCAACGGGGCCGTCGGCGCCGCCGTCGACGTGGCCCGGCGCTACGCCCGGGAGTCGGTGGAGGCGCTGGGCGGCGTCCGGGCCGGGGGCGCGGGCGGCCAGCTGGTCATGGAAGGCCTGGCCAGCCTGGGCGACCACCTCATCGAGAACATCCCGGTCCGCACGTGACCATGCAATGTTGTGGCCCA
>DATAAD010000112.1:0-8697 GCA_036260295.1 Acidimicrobiales bacterium
GGCCGGGGCTGGCTGCTGCACCACATGATCATGGACAAGGGCAAGATCGTGAACTACCAGATCACCACCCCGTCCACGCTCAACGCCGCTCCCACCGACCCCTTCGGCGGCCTCGGCCCCTACGAGCAGGCCATCGTCGACACCCCCATCCTGGAGTCGGTCCCCGACGACCAGATCAAGGGCATCGACGTCCTGCGGGCCATCCGCAGCTTCGACCCCTGCATGCCCTGCACGACCCACATGGACACCGGCAAGGGCATCATCACGCGGGAGATCAACTCCTGCGGCTGCACCCTCGAGTAGAGAAGAAACCGCTGTTGCAGGTACCCCCTTCGGGGGGTATCTGCGCGTTCGGGGTTAAATGGAACCTATGGAGACACCCACCGCCGTCGGGAACCGCCGGTCCACCCGAGTGCTGGTGGGCGGCATCGGTCTGCCCTGGCTGCGCGACCTCGACTTCGGCACCCAGTTCCTCAAGCGCATCCGCGACGAGGAGTGGCCCGACGACGTCGTGCTCGAGGACCTGTCCTACTCGGCCCACCGGGTCCTGCACACCCTGCAGGACGCCAAGCCCGAGAAGGTCGTCCTGGTCGGGGCCATGCCTCGCGACATCGACCCACCCGGCACCATCCGCCGCTACCAGCTCGACCTCACCCCTCCCAGCGACGAGGAGGTGGCCGACCGGCTGGGCGAAGCGGTCGGGGGCATCATCGACCTCGACCACACCCTGGCCGTGGTCCGGTATTGGAAGGGCTTTCCGCCCGACACCGTTGTCATCGAGATCGAGCCGGGCGACCGCGCCTTCGGGCTCGGTTTCTCAGAAGAGGTCGAGTCGGTGGTCGACACCGTGCTGGCCATGATCCAGGAAGAGGTCGGGCTGGAGCCCGACGCGGGCGTGGGGGCCGAGAGCAGGAGAGAGGCGAGCGACTGATGAGTACCGATTTCCAGCCCGTCGACGTGGAGATGCTGGGCTACGACGAGGTCATGCCCCGGGTCGGCCAGCTGTACGACGAGCTCATGAGCCATCCCGACGCGGGCGTGCGCGACCGGGTCGAGGAGATGATGGACCTCTTCGACGCCTTCCACCGGGAGGGCCTGGGCCGGCTGGTGGAGATGATCCGGGCCTGGCGAGGGGAGATCTTCCTCGAGTCCGTCGCACGCGACGACGTCACCGGGTACTTCCTCAATGCCTACGACCTTGGTGAGGCGCCCGACGAGCGGGAGGCCATGGTCGCGGCCGAGTCGGTCGACGCCGCCCTCGAGGAGCTGCGGCCCATGATCGAGTCCCACGGCGGGATGATCACGGTCGAGGAGATCAAGGACGGCGTGGTCAAGGTCCAGATGCTCGGCTCCTGCGACGGGTGCCCGAGCTCGACGGCCACCCTCACCGGCGGCCTGGAGGAGGCCCTGCGCCGGCACTGGCCCAACTTCCGCCGCCTCGAGGTGGTCCAGCCGGCCGAGGCCGAGCCCGAGCCGGCCCTGCCCGAGCCCGAGCCCACGCTGCTCCAGATCGGTAGGAAGCCTCCCGCTTCATGAGCAGCCCGGGCCCGAACGGCCCCACGAGCGGGCAACGCGAGACGGGCCACCTCACGGCCGAGGACCTGGCCTACCGGGCGCGCGCCCTGGCCCAGTCCCATCCCCTCACCGCCCTGGCCCGGCGCTACGTCGACCGCTCGGTCGCCGAGCAGCGCACATCGCAGCCCGTCCCCGAGATCGGGATCTGGGCCGGCGCGGCCGCCATCGGCGGGTACTGCCTGCGGCGGGTGGAGGAGACCGAGGCCGGCCTCGACTTCCAGGCCAGCACCGACGAGGAGCTGCCCGACCTCGACGCCTTGGAGGAGGCCACGGTCAACATCGCGGCCGAGCTGCGCACCGAAGGGGCGGGCGGCCACCTGCTGGGCGACGAGGACCGCACCATCGAGGCCCTCGACCGCATCATCGCCTCCGAGGTCAGCCGCCGCCTCGACCACTGGAAGGACGACGTCGACCAGGCCGCCTGGGGCGAGCTCGAGGAGTACCTGACCTGGTGGGTGGTCAAGGGGTACGCCCTGCGGGTGGCCGAGACGGTCACCGGCGCCCTCCGTTGACCTCTTCGTCCGCCGCGTGGGAGGCGCTGGGGGCGCTCCCGGACGAGGCGGCGCCCGAGGCGCGCCCGTCGAAGCGGGTCCTCGTGGCGGGAGTGGGGAACAAGCTCCGCGCCGACGACGCCTTCGGCGTGGAGGTGGCCCACCGGTTGATGGCCATGGACCTGCCGGAGGCCGTGAAGGTGGTCGAGACCGGCATCGGCGGCATCGCCCTGGTCCAGGAGCTCCAGTCGGGCTACGACGCCCTCGTCGTCGTCGACGCCGTCGACCGGGGCCGGCCGCCGGGCCACGTCATGCTGATCGCGGTGGAGGTGCCCCACGTCGACGAGATGGAGTGGGGCCAGCGCTACGACTTCCTGGCCGACGTCCACCTGGCCACCCCCGAGCGGGCGCTGATCATGTCCAAGGCGCTGGGGGTGCTGCCCGACAACACGATCATGGTCGGCTGCCAGCCGGTCGACGCCGAGACGCCAGGCATCCCCATGTCGCCCGAGGTCACGGCTGCGTGCGACGTCGCCGTCCGCGAGATACTTCGCCACCTGCAGGAGCTGATGGGAACGAGCGATGAGTGACCAGTCGACCATCGACCACAAGGCGGCCATCGCCGACCTCGAGAAGCAGCTGGCGGCCACGTCCCGGGCCACCCGGCCCCACGAGCACGCGGTGCTGGCCTACCGGCTGGGCCTGGCCTACGCCGAGCTGCCTACCGGGAACCCGGCCGAGCAGCTGCGCAAGGCCCTGGCCTTCTACGACGTGGCCGCGGCGATCTTCGACCCCCGGTTCGAGCCCGTCCACCACGCCCGGGTCCTCAACGCCGCCGGCGCCGCCCACCGGGCCCTGAACAACCGGCCCAAGGCGGCCGAGCTGTTCGAGAAGGCCGTCGCCCTCTTCGCCGAGGGCGGCAGCGACAACGAGCGGGCCGCGGCCTACAACAACCTCGGGCTGACCCGCACGGAGATGGGCCAGCCCCAGGCCGGGGTCGAGGCCTTCGACGCGGCCGTCGAGCTGTTCGACGCCTACACCGACGAGGGCAAGCGGGGGATCATCTCGACCCTGCACAACCGGGGCCAGGCCCACACCGCCCTGGGCACCGAGGAGGGGCTGGAGGCGGCCCTGGCCGACTTCGAAGAGGCCCGGGGCATGATCGACCCCGACGAGAACCCGCTGCACCACGGCATGGTGGAGCACAGCGTCGGGGTGACGTGCAGCGCCCTGGCCGAGGCGTCGCCCGAGGGCAAGGCCGCCTTCCTCAAGGAGGCCATCCGGGCCTTCAACAACTCGCTGCTGGTCTTCACCCGCACCGCGTTCCCGTACTACCACGCCCTGGTCAAGCACAACCTGGGCCTGGCCCACGAGGCCCAGGGGGGGACGGCCAACCTGCGCCGGGCCCTGGCCAGCTTCGAGGACGCGGTCGGCGTGTTCGACACCCGCCTCCACGCCGATGCGTGGAAGCAGGCTTACGCCAGCCTCGAGCGGGTGGAGAACGCCCTCAAGGAGACGGCGCCCGGCAAGAGCCGCACCGACCACTTCGCCGCACTGCTCACCGTCGTCGACGTCGACGAGCGCACGGTGCTGGTGCGGGAGCGCGTCTTCCGGCTGCTGGCGCTCCCCGAGCCCCGACGGACCTCGTCCATCGCCGAGCTCACCAAGTCGGTCGGCGAGCTGGGCTACGACGAAGGACGCAAGGCGTACGAGACGATCGTCAAGCTCTTCGTCGAGCTGCCTCAGGACCAGCAGTCGGTCGGTCTCCGGGCGATCATTGCCGGCCACCGCAGCATCGACGACGAGGACGTGCGCCTGGACGCCGACCGGGCCGTCGACCAGGCCATCGGCGACGCCCTGGGCGGGCCGCAGCGGGTGTCGGTGCGGGACTTCATGGAAGGCGAAGGATGGGAGCGCCCGTGAGCGAGCACGCCGGCCGGCGCGGCCGGCCCTGCCGCAGCGCAGCGGAGGCCCCTGCTGGCGGCGCCTCGAGGGCCGGCGAGCGCAGCGAACAGGAGAGATCTTGAGCGGGAACGGATCCGGCGGGGGGAGCGGGCGCTCGCCGGTGGACACGGCGCGGGAGTTCGTCGACGCCATCGTCTGGGGCGAGCACCAGAAGGTGTGGGAGCTCATGGGCATCGAGGCCCGGACGACCGTCCTCAAGGTGGCCTCCAACCGGGGGATGGACGAGGCCCTCGTCGCCCGCCTGCGCGACGGCACGGCGGCGCCGGCCGAGCGCGACGAGTTCCTGGCCGACCTGGTCAACGGCCTCCGCGCCGATCTGTCCGGCAACGACCTCGACGCCCTCGAGTACGAGGAGGACCCCGAGCCGCCCGAGGCGGGCCGGGCCCGGGTGGTCATCTCGGTGCCCGTCGCCGTCGGGTTCGGCGGTAACCTGCCGGTCGGTTCGGTGGAGCTGGCAACGGAGGACGCCGAGTGGCGGATCGAACGACTGGTGCCGCAGGTGACGAAATGAGCGCGTGTGACTGAGCAAGGCGGGCCGGCGTCGACGCCACGCGTCACCGCCTCCGGGTTCCCGACGCTCCAGGCGGAGACGGTGGAGCGTTTCGGCCACCCGATGCGCCACTTCCCCGTGGCCGTCTCGTCCGAGGCCATGGCCCTGGCCTGGGCCAATCAGGAAGACGCCCCCCAGGGGGCCACGGTCATCGTCGACCACGAGATCCGGGCCAGCGGCCTGCACGGCCGGCTGTGGACCGCTCCCGCCACCGACACCCTGGCCTGCTCGGTCGTCCTGCGTCCCCCGCTCTCGGTGGAGGAGGCCGACAGCAGCTGGCTGCTGGCCGCCCTGGCTGCGGCCGAGGGGGCCCAGGCCGTCACCGGGCGTGAGCTTTCGACGTGGTGGCCCGATTCGGTGGTCGAGGCGTCCTCCCGCGAGCAGGTGGCCGCGGTGCGGGCCGAGGTGCAGCTGGGCCCGGGCCGGGTGAAGGGCGTGGTGATCACCCTGCGCTTCGACCTGCCGAAGCTGGGTCTCGACGCATCCGGCAAGGATGCCCTGCTCGAGGGCACGGTGAAGGCGGTCGACGACGCCCTGGAGGGGCTGAGCGAGGGGGCGGCCAGCGCGGCGGCGGCCTACGAGAAGCGGTGTGGGCTGCTCGGCAACCGGGTGATGATCCGGCTCCTGCCCAAGGGCGAGACCAGGGGAACGGCCCGCCACGTCGACCGCGGCGCCCGCCTCGAGCTGGAGTCGGCCTCGGGCCTGGTCGAGAAGATCACCGTCGACCAGGTCCGCGACATGAAGGTCGTGTAGGGGTCAGCCCTCGCTCGCGGCCAGAACCACGACCACCGGCGCCGGAGCGCCGGTGGTCGGGCAGAACCTGTGAAGGGGGCGGCTACTCCTCCTCGTCGTCGTAGCCGACGACCCGGGTGGTGGCGCTGATCCCGAACTTGCGCCTGGCGACCGGCATCTTGTAGCGGTCGTCGCCGTCGCGCTGCAGGCGGCGCATGACGATGTCGAACTCGGTGCCCTTGAGGCGGCTGTTGTCCTGGCGGGACACCCGGTCGAGGGCGGCCTCGAGCTCGGGCGGGTACGGCGGCACGGTGTTGGTCGGCTCGTGGATCCACCCCGGCTCCACGTGGATCTCGTTCTCGTGGGTGTAGTCCCGAACGCCGGTGGGCCCGTTGGGCATGGCGAACTCCTCCTGTACGGCCTGGTCGGTCTTCTTGGGAATCATAGCTGTGGGAAGATGTCGAGAACACCCACTGCGACGGAGGACGTCATGAAACTCGGGATCGTGGGCAAGGGCGGCGTCGGCAAGACCACCCTCTCCGCCCTCCTGGCCCAGACCTACGCCGCCCGCGGCTACCGGGTCCTGGCCATCGACACCGATTCCAACCCCAACCTGGCCCACAGCCTCGGCCTCAACGCCGACCAGGCCGACGAGATCCCCCTCCTGCCCCGCTCGGTGGTCGTCGGCGCGGGGGACGGCGCCATGACCCCGGCCGAGCTGGTCAACCAGTACGGGGCGGTCACGCCGTCCCAGGTCACGCTCCTCCACGCCATGCGCATCACCCAGGCGGGCGCCGGCTGAACGTGCGGTAGCCACGCTGCCGTGCGCAGCATCCTGGGAGCAGCCATCGACGAGCAGGCCGACGTCACCCTGGTCGACATGGAGGCCGGCCTCGAGCACCTGAGCCGCTCGGGGGGCACCCTGGCCTACGCCGACGTCCTGCTGGTGGTCATGGAGCCCAGCCGCAAGTCCATCCTCACCGCCGGGCGCACGATCGTCCTGGCCGAGGAGCTCGGCATCCCCCGGGTCTACGGGGTGGGCAACAAGGCCCAGGAGGGTGACGAGGAGTTCTTCCGCGAGGTGTGCGCCGAGTACAACGTCCCCCTGGCCGGCATCGTCCCTGCCGACCAGGACGTGATCGAGGCCGACCGGCGGGGCGAGGTCCTGCCCGTGGGGGCCGGCGCGCCGGTGCGGGAGGCCGTGGTGCGCATCGTCGACTTCGTCGACCACGCACTGGCCGCGGTCTAGCGGAGCGCCGGCCGGGCCTGCCGGCCCCGCCGAGCCAGGCGAGGCCCTGCCGGCTGGCCCTCAGGGGCCGGCGGCGGAGCGACCGACGACACGGCTAGCGGAGCGCCGGCCGGGCCTGCCGGCCCCGCCGAGCAAGGCGAGGCCCTGCCGGCCGGCCCTCAGGGGCCGGCGGCGGAGCGACCGACGACACGGCTAGCGGCGCGCCAGCCGGGCCTGCCGGCCCGGCGCGAGCGCTCCGAAACCTGCCCTAGGAGAAGCGCCGCTACAGGGTCTTTCCATCTATAGGTCCACGACATACAATGCCCCCGGGTGCCGGCCCGGCGCCCCCGACAGTCCGTCTCAGGAGGTATCCGTCGTGGTCTTGTGGTGGCTCGGGAACATCGTGCTTCTCTTCGTGGTAGCCCCGGTGTGCCTGCTCTTCCTGAACCGGGTCCTGCGCCCGGCCAAGGAGATCTACGCATACGCCGACGACATCCTCGATCACGGCGTGAAGCTCACCGGCACGCTCGACTCGGTGCCGAAGCTCTACCAGACCCGCGATCTGACTGCTGCCGCCCGGTCGTCGGCCAGCCGCTACGGCGCCGCCCTCCAGCGCATCCTGTAGTCCGCAGTCGTCAACGTCCGCCCCGCATTCGAAAGACAGAGAGGAAACATGGGTGCAGCAACCGTCGTAACGCTGATCGGCGTGGCCGTGATCGTGGCCGCCATCGCGCTCTACCTGATCAACATCTGCCTGATCTTGAACCACGTGAGCTTCACCGTGGGCACCGTGATCATCGGCATCCGGGCCATCGCCGCGGCGACGGAGCCTCTGGCCCCGGTCATCCGCGACATCGCCAACAACGTCTCGGCCATCGACGAGGACCTCGAGGCCCTCGTCACTGGCGGCAAGGGGCGGGAGCGCAAGCCGTCCCACAGCTTGTCCACCGTGGGCTACCGCCTCATGCCCGGCACCCGCGGCTGGTAGTCCTCCCCGATCACCGCTGATCCAAGCTTGGCCCCCGCCTCCGGGCGGGGGCCTTGTCGCGTTCCGGGCTGCCACGAACGGTGACGGAATTTGTGACGCAGAGCGAGGAATGCCTATTGCACCGGAGCGTGGCGGGCAATACAGTGCCGACCACATCCAGTGGTATCCCGCTCGGGGCTCCACACCACAAACGCCCGCAGCAACCTACGTCGCAGTCGTGTTGTGGGTCCCGGCCCAACCTATCCAGGGGGGAAGTATGACGAAGCGGTGGCGGTCGGCGACAAGCCGACCTGCCCTGAGTGAACGTGGCCAAGCCACGTTCTCACTGCTGATCGTGGTGGCGGTCGTGGCCGTCGCTGTGATCCTGCTCCAGCGCACGGCGTGGCACGCCGAGCGCATCAACGACAAGGCCGGCGTCATCGCCCAGACCGGTGGGGGCATCAACACCGCCACCCAGGCGGTGCTCAAGCTGGGCCGCACCAACGAGCTGGCCGGCTCCATCCTCGAGACCGCTCAGCCCCTGCAGGGCAAGCTCGACGAGATCGTGCGCCTGGCCCAGTCCGTCGACGGCCTGGCCACCTCGATCAACGCCAGCGCCAGCACCATCAACGGCACGGCCCGGGGCATCAACGGCACCGCAGGCACGATCCTGAACACGGCGCGGTCGATCAACGACGGCGTGGCCCAGATCAACGTGAACCTCGATCAGACGCTGCGCCTGGCCAACCAGATCAAGGAGGACACCGGCAACATCCTGACCGGTGCCCGCCGGGCCGACCGCAACCTGGCCTGCATCGAGGCCGGCGCCCTCACCGGCAACAACAGCGTCCCCGACCCGGTCCCCTGCTGAGAGGAAAGAAGAACACATGGTTCAAGTGATGTCCTCGCCGCAGGCCGACCTGCGGCCCACCCCCCGGCGACGGGCGGTAGACGACCAGACCACCTTCCTGAGCCGCTGGCTCAAGGTGTGGGTGATCCTGCTCACCGTGGTCACCCTGGTGGTGGTCGGGTACCTGATCGTGATCACCAACTCCCTGGCCTCGATCAACGGCAACCTGGCCACCGCCCAGCGGGCGGTCGTGGGCGCCGGCGGCAACGTGGTCACCCTGCCCAACCAGGTCGACCGCATCAACGGCGCCCTGGCCGGCATCGACCCCGCCCTCGAGCG
>DATAAD010000113.1:0-52028 GCA_036260295.1 Acidimicrobiales bacterium
AGAAGCACTTCCTGCACCAGATCCTGCGCGTCGTCGTGATTACCGGTCAGGCGGTAGGCCACCGTGTAGAGGAACCGCCCGTGGTTGCGAGCGACATCCTCCCAGGTGGGTACCCCACTACCCGACACGAGAACGACGGCCGGAGCCGCCGGGTTCCCTTGCTACGCCGAAGGGGGTGCGTCTTTGCGGGCCTGGGCCTCCCGCTCGGCCAGAAGGGCGTCGAGCTCCGCCTTGGTCATCGTGACCTTCTCCTCGGCCGCTGCTCGGGCCGGGGCGGGGGCGTCAGGCTCGGCCACCCCCTTCTTGAACTCCTTCTGGGCCTCGCCGAGCGACCGGGCCAGCTTCGGCAGCTTGGTGGAGCCGAAGAGCAGAAGGATCACGAGAAGGAGGATGATCAGCTCCGGTGCTCCGAACCCACCCATGGCTCACACCCTACAGGCCTGGGCCAGCAACTCCACGTCGTCACCCGACGCGAGGGCGAAGGGGACGGCCCCCGCCGTGAGGACGAGGCTGGAGACGCCGAGTCCCTCCCACTCCCGGACCTGCTCGGCCACCTGCTCGACCGTGCCCACCAACCGCCCCTTGCGCCACTCGTCCAGGTCCACCTGGTCGAGGACCCCGGCGGGCGACACCTCCTGGAGCCGGCGGTACCGGCGGGCCAGGTCGGCCTCGTCCTCGCCGGCCAGCGCGTAGAGGCCCACCGAGCGGGTGACCGAGGCGGGGTCGCGCCCGGCCTGCTCGCAGGCCAGGTCGAGGAGGGAGGCCCGTCCGGCCCAGTCCTCGGGCGTCCAGATCCAGGCCGTGTTCCACCCGTCGGCGTGCCGCCCGGCGAGCTCGACCAGCCGCTCGCCCTTGCCGCCCACCCAGATCGGCGGCGCCGGGCGCTGGAGGGGACGGGGCAGGCAGCGGGCCTTGTCCGCCCGCTCGTACTCGCCGTCGAAGGAGAACGGGCCACCGCCGAACATCCCCCGCACCACCTGCACCGACTCGGCCAGCCGGGCCAGGCGCACGCCCGGTCGCTCGAGCTCGAGCCCGGCGGCGAGCAGCTCGGGCTCGTACCAGCCCGCGCCCAGCCCGACGGTCAGCCGTCCCCCTGAGACCACGTCGAGGGTGGCGAGGGCCTTGGCCAACACCGTCGCCGGCCGCAGCGGCACGCAGAGGGTCAGGGTGCCCAGGCGCACCGTGCTCGTGCGCCGGGCGATGGCGGCCAGGGACACCAGGGGGTCGAAGCACCCGTGGTCGCCGCCAAGGGCGCCGTAGCGGGCGATGTCGAGGAACAGGTGGTCCGACAGCCAGACCGAGCCGAACCCCAGGGCCTCGGCCGTCTGGGCCCACGCGAGCACCGTCTCCCAGCGCAGGGGCGACTCGCCCGGTACCGAGAAGTCGTACTGGGGCAGGGCCAGCCCGATGTCCACGGCGCGCGAGCCTACGGGTGACGTGTTGGCGTGCGTGGTGAACGTGAGCGAGGGGCGGGACCGGTCCGTGGTCGACGCCATCGCCTTCGCCGGCGGCGAGTGCGTGCTCGACGTCCACGCCGACCCGCACCACAACCGGGCCGTGCTCACCCTGGCCGGGGCGGGCGTGGAGGACGCGGCCCGCGCCGTGACGACCGAGGGTGTGCGGCGGATCGACCTCCGCCTCCACGTCGGCGTGCACCCCCGCCTCGGCGCCGTCGACGTCGTCCCCTTCGTCCCCCTCAGCGGGTCGTCGTTGGAGGACGCGGTGGCGGCGCGGGACCGGTTCGCGGGCTGGGCCGGAGAGGAGCTGGGCGTGCCCTGCTTCCTGTACGGGCCGGAGCGGACGCTGCCCGACGTCCGTCGCCACGCCTTCACCGGCCTCGCCCCCGACACCGGAGGACCGGTGGCCCACCCGACCGCGGGCGCCATCTGCGCCGGGGCCCGGCCCGTGCTCGTCGCCTACAACGTGTGGCTGGCCGAGGGGGTCGGCGTGGCCGACGCCCGGCGCATCGCCCGCGAGATCCGGGGGCCGGCGCTGCGGGCCCTCGGCCTCGACGTGGGCGGGCGGGCCCAGGTGTCGATGAACCTGGTCGAGCCGTTCCGGACGGGCCCGGCGGAGGCCTACGACGCCGTCGCCGCCCGGGCGCCGGTCGAGCGGGCCGAGCTCGTGGGCCTCGTCCCGGCCGCCGTGCTCGAGGCCGTGCCGGAGGACCGGTGGGCCGAGCTCGACCTCGGCGCCGACCGCACCCTCCCCCCCGCGTAGAGGGCCGCTCGGGCCCCTCCAGGCTGACGTCCGGGAGCGGTCGTGGTCGCTCCCGGACGCCGCCGGGAAGGCGGGGAAGCCTGGTTACGCGGAGGCCGCGCCCGCGCCGTCGGTCTGGCGGGCCAGCGTGCGCTGGCGGCGGATGCGGCGGCGCTCGCGCTCGCTCAGGCCGCCCCAGATGCCGAACTTCTCGCCGTTCACCAGGGCGTACTCGAGGCACTCCTCCCGCACGACGCAGCCCCGGCACACCCCCTTGGCTTCCCGCGTCGACGCCCCCCGCTCCGGGAAGAACAGGTCCGGGTCGACCCCCAGGCAGTTGGCCTGCCCCTGCCAGCTGCGGTCGCCCAGGTCGAAACGGTGTCCCCGCCTCTGCTCCATCGGCCGCCTCCCCTCAGAGTGCTCGTCGTGCGGCGGCTGCCACCCTTGTAATTACAACTCTGTGATCATGGCCGCGATCTCGGCCGAGCGCAAGCCCGGAGCGCGTACGATCCGCGCCACATGCGCCTGGAAGTGGTACAGGGAGACATCACCGCCGAACCGGTCGACGCCGTCGTCAATGCGGCCAACAGCTCGCTGCTCGGCGGAGGCGGGGTCGACGGGGCCATCCACCGGGCCGCGGGGCCCGAGCTCCTGGAGGCCTGCCGGCTGCTGAACGGCTGCCCTCCCGGTGACGCCAAGGCCACACCCGGCTTCCGCCTGCCCGCCCGGTGGGTGATCCACACCGTGGGACCGGTGTGGCGAGGCGGCTCGTCCGGGGAGGCCGAGCTCCTCGCCTCCTGCTACCGGCGGGCGCTGGAGGTGGCCGACGAGGTGGGCGCCCGCTCGGTGGCCTTCCCCGCCATCTCGACGGGGATCTACGGCTACCCGGCCGAGGAGGCAGCGACCATCGCCGTCGACACCATCCGCTCCACCCCCACCTCGGTCGAGCTGGTCAGGCTCGTCGCCTTCGACGACCACACCCGCCGGCTGTACGAGTCCCTCCAGGCTTGAGTGTGGGCGATCGGCGGCGACATACCGCACCGGATCGCCCACACTCGACGCGCTCAGGCCCGTGAGGCGTAGGCTCCGCGGCGCACAGGAGGGCGGACGATGATCGGACTGCGGGGCCTCGGCCTGACGTACGTGATCGCGCTCGCTGTGCTCCCGTTCCTCCTCCTGGTGATCTGGGCGCTGATGGACGCTCTCGTGCGTCCCGACAGCCAGTGGGCGGCGGCCGATCAGAACAAGACGGCGTGGGTGATCGGCCTCCTGGCCGGTCCGGCCCTGCTCTTCCCCGTTGGAGTCATGGTCTCGCTCGTCTACCTCTTCGGCATCCGGGGGAGGCTGGCGCGCGTGGCCCGGGGGTATACGCCCTCCCCGCCGGTCCCGCCGGCGTAACGCCTCAGGCCGGGCGGCGGCGGTCCCGACGGCGGTCGCCCCGCTGGGCCCGCTTGTGCTCGAGGAAGTCGACGAGGACGTAGCTGCCCAGGGTCTCGGGCGTGGTGAAGAACGCCCGCCCCTTGTTCATGCGGGTCATGCGCTCGACGAAGGCCTGGAGGTGGTCGGTGGCGTCCAGCATGAAGGTGTTGATGCGTATGCCCTCCTTGGTGCAGCGGGCCACCTCGGCCAGCGTGGCCCGCACCGTCTCCCGCACCGGTGGGTAGTTGACGAACACGCCCCCGTCGGCCTCCAGGTGGGCGGTGGGCTCGCCGTCGGTGATCATCACGATCTGCTTGGTGCCCGACTGGCGGGCCAGCTGGCGGCGGGCCAGGAGCAGGGCGTGCTGCATGTTCGTTCCCATGACGAAGTCCCACGAGACCTCGGGGAGCTGCTCGGGCCGCAACGGCCGGGCGACCTGGCTGAACCCGACGATGCCCAGGTAGTCCCGGGGGTAGCTGCTGCTGATCAGGGCGTGCAGGGCCAGGGCGACCTTCTTGGCAGCCAGGAAGTTGTCCCGCATGGGCATGGAGAGGGACAGGTCGAGGAGCAGGACCGTGCTGGTCCGGGTCAGGACCTCGGTCCGCTCGACGGCGAAGTCCTCGGGGTCGAGCGACACGGGCGTTCCCCCGCCGGTGCGGCCGATGGCATTGCGAATGGTGCGCTCGATGTGGAGGTTGAACGGGTCGCCGAAATCGTAGGGCTTGGAGTCGAACGTCCGCTCGTGGCCCGGCCCCTCCCGCTCGGCCTGGTGGCGGCCGACGCGGTCCTTTGCCAGTCGGGCGAACAGGTCGGACAGGGCCCGCTGGCCGACCGCCCGCAGCCCCCGGGGCGTCAGCTCCAGGCGGCCCTCCCGGGTCTCGATCAACCCTGCCTCCTCGAGCATCCTGGTCAGCTCGGCCAGCCGTTCCAGGCTCCGGGCCGCGTCCGGCCCGAGCAGGTCGGCGGCCGCCTCCATGTCCGCCTCGGCCAGGGCCCCCGGTGACCCGGCCGACCGCAGCAGGTTCTCCAGCTGGTCGAGCGAGCTGAGCCGGTCCATGAGCTGGGCCGCCTCGCCCATGCCCAGCGGCTCCGAACCGGTCGTCTGCCGGCTCTCCCCCCACCCGGCGCCCGGCTGGGCGGCCCGCAGATGCTGGCCCAGCTGCTCCATCTGCCAGCGCAGATCCATGTCGTCCAGCAGCTGGTCGGACAGGGCCTGGAGCTGGGCCCGCTGCTCCGGCGACAGCGAGTTGAGGAACTGCTGCATGGCCGCCATCTGGCGGGCCATCTGCTCCAGGAGCTCGTCGAGGGTCTGGGGGTTGCCCGGGAAGAAGTCCCCGTAGGTGGCCATGAACTCCTCGAACCGGGGGTCCTCGCCCGCGGCCCGCCGGTCGAGCATCACGTTCAGGGCGGAGAGCATGTCCTTGAGCCGGGCCATCTGCTCGGGCGTCATGTTGCTCATGGCCTCGGACATCTGGTTGAACTGGGCCTGCAGCAGCTCCTGGCGGAGACGGTCCATGAGCTGCTCGAAGCGCTGGCGGGCCTCGCCCGAGGCGAAGTCGTATTCCGACAGCGACCGCACCTGGCCGGCGAGATCGGGGGGGAGCAGGTCGAGGTGCATCCGCCGCTCGGCCATGGCCTCGCCCACGACCTCCTCCCGCCGCTGGTCGCCGGACTGACGGGCCGCCTCCTCGAGCGCGTCCAGCGCGGCCCGCTCCTGGCCGACGACCTCCCGCAGCTCGTCGGCGATGTCGTCGTACACCCCGCCCAGGTCGTGCCTGCCCAGCTCCTCCTGCCGGCGCTGGCGCAGCCGCTCCAACAGCTCCCGCAGCCCGGCGATGCGCTCCCCCATCCGGTCCTTCAGCCCCTCCTGGAGCATCCGCCGCAGGGCGGCGTTGACGTCCCCGTGGTAGACGAGGTCGTCGGTCGCCTGGGCCAGCACCTCTTCGGCGTCGAGATCGAACCCGGTCTGGGTGCCGTCCCAGCGCGAGTAGGAGAAGCGCGCGGGCATGGGCTACTCCTCCGTTCTGTCTGCAGCTGGCCGCGTATACGCGGCCAACTGCAGACAGAACGGGTGGGGGATCATCCCCGGCCCCGGTAGGTGGCCCGGGCGCCGGCCGCGTCCTTGTTCAGCCGGCGGGACAGGTGGAGGCCCTCGAGCACCAGCTCGACGGCGCTGGCCAGGGCCGCGGGGTGCTCGCTGCCGGCCAGCGGCAGGGCGGCGGCCCGCAGGGCCGGCAGCCGGCCCAGGGCCGACACGTAGTCGGCCGAGGGCACGTCGTCGCCCGTGTGGACGATCGTCCCGCCCTCGAACTCGGTGAGCACGTCGCGGAAGCGCTCGATCGGGCACCGCCGGCGGAAGACGCCCAGCACCGACGCCTTGACGATCCGCTCGAGGACCGCGCCGTCGTCGCCCTCGTCGAGGGTCTCGATCTCGACCTTGCCGGCAGTGGAGGCGGGGATGGCCTCGAGGTCGCTGACCCGGGGGACGACCATGGTCTCGCCCAGGCGCAGAGCCCGCCGGGTGGCGTTGGCCACCACGGTCTCGTAGTTGGCGATGGTCAAGCGCACCGAGACACCGGAACGCTGGTTGACATGCGGCGAGCGCCGGGCCTCGTGGCTGACGGTGGCCACGATCTCGGCCATGTGGTCGGGCATGTCCACCGTCAGCTCGGGCACGCCCATGGGGCTGGCCTCCTGGCGGACGACGGCCATCTCGAGGTCGGTGTCGAGGGGGTAGTGGGTACGGATCTGAGCGCCGAAGCGGTCCTTGAGCGGAGTGATGATCCGGCCCCGGTTGGTGTAGTCCTCGGGGTTGGCCGAGGCGACGAGCATGAGGTCGAGCGGCAGGCGGATCTTGTACCCCCGCACCTGGATGTCGCGCTCCTCGAGCACGTTCAGGAGGCCGACCTGGATGCGCTCGGCCAGGTCGGGCAGCTCGTTGATGGCGAAGATGCCCCGGTTGGTCCGGGGGACCAGCCCGTAGTGGAGGGTCAGCTCGTCGGACAGGTAGCGGCCCTCGGCCACCTTGATGGGGTCGACCTCGCCGATGAGGTCGGCGATGGACGTGTCGGGCGTGGCCAGCTTCTCGCCGAAGCGGGTGGAGCGGTGCACCCACTCGATCGGCGTGTCCTCGCCGTGGTCGCGGATGAGGTCGCCGGCGTGGCGGGAGACCGGGTGGTAGGGGTCGTCGTTGATCTCGGAGCCGGCGACGGCCGGCATCCACTCGTCGAGCAGCTCCACGAGCGATCGGATGATCCGGGTCTTGGCCTGGCCTCGCTCGCCCAGGAAGATGACGTCGTGCCCGGCCAGCAGGGCGTTCTCCAGCTGGGGGAGGACGGTGTCGTCGTACCCGACCACTCCGGACACGACCGGCTTGCCGGCGGCGATCCGCGCCGCAGCGTTGCGACGCACCTCCTCCTTGACCGGGACCGACTCCCAGCCGGACTCGCGTAGCTGACCGAGGGTCGCCGGCTTGGCTGCGTGCCTGAATGCAACTGAGGACATCCGGGCCACCGTACCCTTGCGCCCTATGAACCGGGTTATCGCCTACTTCACCGCCCTGGTGCTCTCCGCGGTCGCGCTCGCCGTCGGCGTCCGGGTGGTCGCCAGCAACACCACGGCGCTCGATCGGTTCAAGGGAGGCGGGATCCGGGAAGACACGACGGCCACCACGGTCGACATCGGCCCTCCTCCCGCACCGGGGCAGGTCTTCGTCAGGGGGAGCGTCGACAAGTTGACCGCCGAGGGTGCCCAGGGCGCGGCCGCGACCATCGCCGCCCCCTTCACCCTCACGGCCCTTGAGCGGGGCGTCGGCCGGGCCACCATCGAGAACGCCCTGGTCAGCGGGCGCCGGACGTCGATCGTCTGGGGGGGCGGGACGCCGCTGCCCATCACCGGCACCGGCGGATCCATCGACCTGGGCGGGGCCAAGGTCGACGTCGACGCCAGTGGGGCGGCGTGGACCGTCGACGGCTCGGCCCGCGCCCTCAAGCCGGGGACCTACCGGGCCGGCGCCCCCGTGGCGGTGGGCGCCACCGGGGTGGGCACCCCCCGGGACTCGGTGGAGTTCACCGCCGACGCCCGCACGGTCATCAGCGCCCAGCGGGGGGTCGTCGTCAAGGTGCCGGCCGGGGCGCTCGAGCTCACCGGCCCGGGCAAGGTCACCGCCACCGGCCGCCTCCAGGTCCGCGACGCGACCACGCTCACGCCGACCCCCGGCTTCCAGTTCGGCGAAGGCCCCTACACGGTCAAGCTCAACCCCGTCGACGGCCGCGTCGAGCTCGACGCCGTACTCCAGGGGCCGTTCACCAAGTCCTGACCGCTACCCCGGCGCCGGGCCGGCGGCCAGCAGGAACGGCGAGGAGTCCTTCCAGCCCCAGTGCGCGGTGCACACGCGGATGGTGTCGACCGGCGTCGCCCAGTGCTCCACCGCGCCGGGCGGCAATCTGGTCCAGCACCTCCACCCGGCCTTGTCCGACCACCTCCTCGTAGATGCGCCGGGTCACCGCCTTGTCGGCGTCCGACATCACATCCCCCTTTCCCCGCAGGGCGCGCCAGGATACTGAGATGGACATCCACCGGCACCGGTTCGACGCGGTGATCGTCGGGGCCGGTGGCGCCGGGCTCCGGGCGGCCATCGAGACTGCCGGGAAGTGCCGGACGGCGGTGATCTCCAAGCTCTATCCCACCCGGTCCCACACCGGTGCCGCCCAAGGAGGCATGTGCGCGGCCCTGGCCAATGTGGAGGACGACTCCTGGGAGTGGCACGCCTTCGACACGGTCAAGGGCGGGGACTACCTCGTCGACCAGCCGGCGGCCGAGATCATGTGCCGGGAGGCGGTCGACGCCGTCATCGAGCTGGAGCACTACGGGCTGCCCTTCAACCGGACACCGGACGGCCGCATCGACCAGCGGCGCTTCGGGGGCCACACCCGCAACCACGGCGAGGCCCCGGTCAAGCGGGCCTGCTACGCGGCCGACCGCACCGGTCACATGATCCTGCAGACCCTCTACCAGCAGTGCGTCGCCCGGGGCGTGGCCTTCTTCGACGAGTTCCAGGTGCTCGACATCGCCTTCGTCGACGGAGACCCCCGGCGGGGGGTGGCCGGCGTCGTCGCCCACGAGCTGGCCACGGGCGACCTCCACGTCTTCGAGTGCAGCGCCGCCCTGTTCGCCACCGGCGGGTTCGGGCGCATCTTCAAGGTCTCCTCCAACGCCCACACCCTGACCGGCGACGGCCCGGGCCTCCTCTGGCGTCGGGGAGTCCCCCTGGAGGACATGGAGTTCTTCCAGTTCCACCCCACCGGCATCTACAAGCTCGGCATCCTGCTCTCCGAGGCCGCTCGCGGCGAAGGGGGCGTCCTGCGCAACGCCGAGGGCGAGCGGTTCATGGAGCGCTACGCCCCCACGGTCAAGGATCTCGCCCCCCGGGACATGGTCAGCCGGGCCATGCTCACCGAGATCAAGGAGGGCCGGGGGAGCGGTCCCGACAAGGACTTCGTCCACCTCGACCTGACCCACCTGCCTCCTCAGCAGATCGACGAGAAGCTCCCCGACATCGCCGAGTTCGTCCGCACCTACCTCGGCATCGAGCCCAAGACCGACCTCATCCCGATCCAGCCCACGGCCCATTACGCCATGGGCGGCATCCCGACCAACGTGTCGGCCGAAGTCGTCCTCGACGCCGAGGACACGGTCGCCCCCGGGCTCTACGCGGCCGGGGAGTGCGCCTGCGTGTCGGTCCACGGGGCCAACCGCCTGGGGACGAACTCGCTGCTCGACATCGTCGTGTTCGGGCGGCGGGGCGGGGCGGCCATGGCCCGGTACGTCGAGGGCCGGGAGCCGCCCGGCCTGCCTCCGGGGTTCGAGGACGAGGTCAAGGGCACGATCGAGGCCCTGCTCGGCGGGCCCGGAACGGCGCGGGTGGCCGACATCCGGGCCGAGCTGCAGGAGGACATGACCCTCAACGCATCCGTCTTCCGCACCGAGGAGAGCCTGACCGCGGCGGCGGCGGCCGTCGACCGCCTCCGGCACCGCTACCGGTCGGTCTCGGTGCAGGACCAGGGACGCCGGTTCAACTACGAGCTGTCCGAGGCGCTGGAGCTCGGGTACCTGCTCGACGTGGCCCAGGCCCTCGTGGCCGCCGCCCTGGTCCGGACGGAGAGCCGCGGCGGGCACTTCCGCGACGACCATCCGCTCCGAGACGACGCCAACTGGATGCGCCACAGCCTGGCCTACCGCCGCCCCGACGGCAGCATCCGGCTCGACTACAAGCCCGTGGTCGGCGGCCCCTACCTCCCCATGGAACGGAAGTATTGAGGCAGGAGGGGGGCAGCCTTCGGCGGCGCCGACGGCCGCGCCGGAGAACCTGGGCCTGACCGGTACCGTGGCCACGGTGGAAGTCCAGCTGAGGATCAAGCGGTTCGACCCCGAAAAGGACCGCAAGCCCCACTGGGAGGACTACCGAGTCGAGGTGGAGCCGACCGACCGGCTGCTGGACGCCCTCCACCAGGTCCGGTGGTACCAGGACGGCAGCCTGGCCTTCCGCCGCTCCTGCGCCCACGGCGTGTGCGGCTCGGACGCCATGGTCGTAAACGGGCACAACCGGCTGGCCTGCGTCCTGCTGGTCCGTGACGTGGGCCCCAGGATCACCGTCGAGCCCCTTCGCGGCCTCCCCGTGCTCAAGGACCTGGTCGTCGACATGGACGCCTTCTTCGCCCAGTACCGCTCGGTCATGCCCTGGCTGGTGAACGAGGACGATCCCGGCGACACCGAGCGCCTCCAGTCCCCCGAGGAGCGGGCCCGCTTCGACGACACGACCAAGTGCATCCTGTGTGCTGCCTGCACCACCTCGTGCCCCATCTTCTGGGGCAACGAGAGCTACGTGGGGCCGGCCGCCATCGTCAACGCCCACCGGTTCATCTTCGACTCCCGGGACGAGGCGGGGGCCGAGCGCCTCCACATCCTCGACCAGGGTTCGGGGGTGTGGCGCTGCCGGACGGCGTTCAACTGCACGGACGCATGCCCCCGCGGCATCAAGGTCACCGAGGCCATCCAGGAGGTCAAGCGGGCCATCGCCGTTCCGCCCTCGCAGCCATAGCTGCTCGGTCGGCCCGCATCCCCCGCGCCTGTCAGAGGCGCGCCAGACGTGCCGTATACTCCCCCGGCAACACCGGTTCTTCCCTCTTGCCGCACGCTTCAAACCAGGAGGGAGGATTTTTTTTCGCTGGGGCGCTACATGACTCTTCTCTCCCGAGGCCCGCGGATGACCGTCGACCGGCTCCTCTTCGCCGCGCTGGCCGCCGTCGTCCTCCTCGCCGCCTTCGCCGGCCACGACGCCCCGGCCGTGTCCGGC
Organism: Acidimicrobiales bacterium; assembly: GCA_036260295.1. Taxonomy (GTDB): domain Bacteria; phylum Actinomycetota; class Acidimicrobiia; order Acidimicrobiales; family AC-14; genus CADCTB01. Next base: position 10,973 of record DATAAD010000113.1, read on the forward strand.
GTGGACGCCGCCGTCCCCCCGGCCACGGTCACGGAGCCCCCGCCCGAGTCGCCCCAGGTCCAGCTTCCCGCCGGGTCGGCCCACGTGCACGCCCCGGTCGCCCCGTCGGCCGTGCTGGCGCCCGGCAAGTGGCTGCCCAGCGGCAAGGGCATGTGGATCTACGAGCCGGCCAAGACCGAGGGTGGGAACGTCCACGCCATCGTGGCCAAGGCCAAGGCCACCGGCCTCACCCACCTGTGGGTCCGGATGGGCTCGGCGTGGGACGGCTTCAACGTCGTCCCCTTCGTCAACCAGCTCCTTCCCGCCGCCCACGCCGCCGGCCTCAAGGTCATCGGCTGGGACTTCCCCAAGTTCGAGCCGGTCGAGGCCGACATCCAGCGGGCGATCACCATGATCCGCCACACCACCCCCAGCGGCCACAGGATCGACGCCTTCTCCCCCGACATCGAGACCCGGGCCGAGGGCACCCGCCTGACCCCCGAGGCGGCCAAGCGCTACGGCGCGCTGCTCCGGGCCGCGGTGGGGCAGGACTACACGCTCATCGTCACCGTTCCCCGCCCGTCCAAGGAGCGGCCGACGCACCCGTACGCCGAGATCGTCGCTGGCTACGACGCCATCGCCCCCATGATCTACTGGCTCGACCGCCAGCCCGACACCGACGTCGCCGGAGCCATGCGCGACCTGGCCAGGTTCAACAAGCCGGTCTACCCCGTCGGGCAGGCGTACGACGGGGCTCCGGAGGGCGGCCGCAGGGGCGTGCCGCCCCCCGAGGAGCTGTTCCGGTTCATGCGCTACGCCCAGAACCACGGGGCGGCCGGCGTCTCGTTCTGGTCGTGGCAGGCGGCCAACCAGCCGGCGTGGAACGCCATCCGCGACGCCGTCGAGTTCCGAGCTCCCGAGACGGCGTGGATCTCGGGCCTGCTGTCCATCCCTGCCGACGGGCCGACCCCCTAACAGCGGAACCACAGGTAGGGCTGCCACCATCTCGGGTGATGGCGCCCAAGGCCGGCAACCGCGGCGACGCCACCCGGTCGGATCGCCGGCGGGCGGCCGTGCATCGGCGCCGCCGACTGGCCGCGGCCAGGTCGAACGCGGCCCGCCGGGCCGTCCGGCGCACGCGGCGGCTCCGGGCGCTGGCCGTGGTCGCCACCCTTGCCGTGGTGGGTGGCACCGTCACCTACCTGGTCAGCCGGCCGGCGCCGGAGCCGTCCCGGGAGCTGCGGGCCGAGCCGGTGCCCGGGGCCGTGGGGACGCTCGGCATCACGACCACCCCCGCCTCCTACCGGGTCGTGTACTCGGCCGAGTCCTACGACGGGCCCAAGGTCACCCGAACCACCGAGGAGGTCGAGATCCGGCGGCCCTTCGACGGGCGGGTCTTCATCCGCGACGGCGAGCCCCCCGGCGGCGCGGTGCGGTTCCAGGGCCGCTCCACCTTCGCCCTGTACGCCAACTACGCCGAATCGGGGGCGGCCCAGGTGGCGGGCAACGCGCCCACGGTCGCCCTGGGCGACCTGCGCCTGGCCGCCTCCCTGGACGAGCTGGTGGCCCGAGGACTGTTCGTCCTCGGCGACCGTCGCCGGGCCCTGGGACGGGAGTGCCAGGTCTACCGCACCGGCTCGCCGCTCCAGAGCCTCGAGATCAGCGCACCCACCGAGTCGGACTACGCCGACGTGTGCCTGACCGACGCCGGCCTCATCCTCGAGGAGGTGACGGTGGCCGGCGGCAAGCTGTCCCAACGCCTCACCACCACCGAGCTGGAGATCGACCCCACCTTCGAACTGGACGCCTTCACCATCGAGGGGGCGCGAGTGGGACCGGACCAGGGCGGCGTCGAGGTGACGGAGGTCGACCGGGGCGTCGCTCCCGCCGCCGGCTACTGGGCCCTCGGCGCCCCTCCGGCGGGCTTCACCCACCAGGGCCGGTACCTGGTGCAGGCCGCCGAGGGACCGAGCCACGTCGACGCCTACGTGCGGGGGACGGACCTCCTCACCGTCCGCCAGGGGGTCCCGGCGGCCGAGCCCGACCTGACCGGCGCCGGCGAAGGCCGGGGCGCCGACCTCGGCCCCCTCGGGCAGGGAACGGTCGTGATCTCGTCGATCGGGACGACAGTCGTCGCCCACCCGGGCGCCGAGGCCTTCGTCCACGTGTCGGGCACCATCGCCCCGGCCGAGCTCCAGGCCCTGGCCACGTCGCTACGCAGGAGCTGAGGGGTGGAACCACTCGGCCCAGCCGTGGCCCTGGGCGCCGTCGCCTGCCCGGTAGCGGCAGAGGGCGCGGGCCAGGCGGCCCTCGCCCGGGACGAGGACGGGCGCGGCGGCCACCGCCGTGCCGGTGACGTCGCCGGCGACCACCGACCGCAGGAGCCCGTGTCGGTCGCACTCCGCCTGCACGTCCGGCACCGCGAACGACGTCCCGTCGTCCAGCCGCCCGGCCGCCCACCGGGCCCACGACGGCTCCCCCCAGATGTGAAGGCGCACGCCGCTCCCGTCCAGCTCGAACCGCTCGGCCCCGACCAGCACGTCGCCGTGCACCAGGCAGGGCTGCCAGTAGCCGCCCGGCCACGGTTCAGAGGGCCCGGTGCCCTCCCACTCGACGTCGAGGCCCAGCGCCCACGGGTCGCCCCGCTCCCGGCCCCACGCCTCGAGCGGGTCGTCGAGGGCCACGCCGAACGCCTCCATCCCGACGCTCCAGTGCTCCAGGGGCGTCTCGCACACCAGCTCGGTCCACAGGCCCGACGCCCGCACCTCCAGCCCCCGCCCGGAGGGCGGCGGCACCTCGTGGTCGCGAAGGGTGACCAGCGTCGGGCCGCCGCCCACCATCCCGGCCCAGAACCACGCCGTGCCCTCGCCCGGGCGAAGGGCCATACGGACGTAGCCGGCCAGGGTGCCGTCGGCCGACACGAAGTCCAGGTACCAGGACTCCTCCCAGGTCCGCCCTGGGCCCGGCGTGTGGCGGCGCTCGTCGCCCGGCCCGATCTCCATCGATGGCGACGGTAATGGGGGAGAATGTCGGCCGTGAGCGAGAACGCCGGCCCGACCTGCCGGCACGGCCGGAGCGGAGCGGAGGCCTCAGCCGGGAGGTCGTCGAGGGCCGGCGGTCGCAGCGACAAAGGGCGGCATTGATGCGGTTCCTCAGCAGGGAGTGGCTCGAGCGCATGGCCTCGGCCACGGCGGGCGCCTCGCCCGGCGCGACCCTGAGCATCCACCAGACGGTGACCGGCGCCCCGGACGGCGACGTGGAGTACACCCTGCGGATAGCCGGCGGGCGGGTGACGTTCGAGCCCGGCCTCGGGGAGGCCGATGTCCAGCTGCGCTCCGACTACGGGACGGCGGCGGCCATCAGCCGGGGCGAGCTCAGCCCGGCCATGGCGTTCGCCGCCGGCCGCCTCCACGTGCAGGGGTCGGTCACCGCCCTCGTCGCCCACCAGGAGGTCCTGTCCGACCTCGGCGCCCTGCTCGCCGGCGTGGCGCCGGCCACGACCTACTGAAGGTGGCCACCTACTACGAGCTGCTCGGCGTCGAGCCGGACGCCAGTCCGGAGGAGATCCAGCGGGCCTACCGCCGGCTCGCCCGCCGCCACCATCCCGACGTGGCGCCCGACGCCGACCCGGAGGAGATGGCCGCCATCAACGGGGCGTGGGCCGTGCTCGGGGACCCGATCCGGCGGCGGCACTACGACGCCGGACTGGGCCGGCCGGAGCCGACGGCCCGGCCGGCCCCTCCCCCGGGATCGGCGTGGCACCCCTTCGAGGACGACGACGACGACCTCGACCCCGAGGACCTGAGCGACGAGCCGTACGCCCCCACCGTCCGCCGGCCGAGCGACCACCTGGTCATGACGCCCGTCCTGCTCATCGTGGCCGCGGTGGCCGTCTTCTTCCTCAGCATCATGTCCGGCTCCACCGGGCTGCGCACCTTCTCGATCCTGCTGGTGCCGGTCTCCGGGGTCGGGTTCGTCATGGCCCCCCTGTTCGTGATGCTGCGCTCGAAGAGCCGCTCACGCGAGTAGCCCGACCGCCTCCTCCTGCTTGCCCCGGACGGCGTCTGCCGCGGTCCGCAGGGCGGACAGCTCCTCGTCGGTCAGGTCGAGCTCGACCACCTCCTGCACCCCGGCCTGCCCGACCTTGGCCGGGACGCCGACGTACACCCCCTCGATCCCGTAGGCCCCGTCGACCCAGGCGCTCACCGGCTGGATCTCGTTGGTGTTGTCGGCCACGGCCCGCACCATGTTCTCGGCCGCGGCGGCCGGGGCGAAGTAGGCCGAGCCGGTCTTGAGCAGGGCGACGATCTCCGCCCCTCCGTCGCGGGTCCGCTGGACGATCTCGTCGATCGCGTCCCGGTCGAGGACGTCGGTCAGAGGCTTGCCGCCCACCTTGGCCAGCGACGGCACGGGCACCATGGTCTCCCCGTGCGACCCCAGCGTGATGGCGTCCACGTCGTGGGTGGGCACACCCAGCCGCTCGGCGACGAAGTGGCGGAAGCGGGCGGAGTCGAGGAGGCCGGCCTGGCCCATGACCCGGCTCTTGGGGAACCCCGACACGGCCGCAGCCAGCGCCGTCATCTCGTCGAGGGGGTTGGAGACCACGATGAGCACGGTTTCCGGGGACGCCTGGACCAGCTGGCGGGTGACGTCGGCCACGATCTTGGCGTTCGTCTCGAGCAGGTCCATGCGGGTCATGCCCGGCTTCCGCGGCACGCCGGCGGTGATCACGCAGATGTCCGACCCTGCCGTCTCCTCGTACCCGTTGGTCCCGACCACGCGGGTCTCGAAGGGGACGAGCGGCCGGCTCTGCATGAGGTCGAGGGCCAGGCCCTGGGGCTTCCCCTCGACGATGTCGGTGAGGACGACCTCCTTGGCGTACTTGCCCTCGGCCACCCGCAGGGCCAGCGTCGACCCGTAGAACCCCGCCCCGGCCACGGTGACCTTCACAGCGCCACCGTACCGCCGGCGGCCGCCGACGCCGCCGCAGGCGGCCACCCTCGGCTGCCGGCCAGGAAGAAAACGGCGGAGGGCGAGATCACAATCTCTCGACGATGGCCGCGGCGAACTCCGAGGTCTTCACCTCGGTGGCGCCCTCGCTGAGCCGGGCGAAGTCGTAGGTGACGATCCGGTCGGCGATGGTCGCCTCGAGGGCTCGGACGATGTCGTCGGCCGCGTCCTGCCATCCCAGGTGCTCGAGCATGAGCACGCCCGACAGCAGGACCGACCCGGGGTTGACCTTGTCCTGGCCCGCGTACTTGGGCGCCGTCCCGTGGGTGGCCTCGAAGATGCCCGCCCCGGTCACGTAGTTGATGTTGGCACCCGGGGCGATGCCGATCCCCCCGACCTGGGCGGCCAGGGCGTCCGAGGCGTAGTCGCCGTTGAGGTTGGTCGTGGCGATGACGTCGAACTCGGAAGGCCGGGTCAGCACCTGCTGCAGGAAGATGTCGGCGATGGCGTCCTTCACCAGGATCCTGTCGCCTGGGTCGCCCCCGCAGTCGTCCCACCCGACGGCCACGTCCGAGAACTCCTCCCGCACCAGCTCGTAGCCCCAGTTCCGGAAGGCGCCCTCGGTGAACTTCTGGATGTTGCCCTTGTGGACCAGAGTGACCGACGTGCGGCCCTTGCGGACGGCGTACTCGATGGCCGCCCGGACCAGCCGCTTCGAGCCGGTGATCGACACCGGCTTGAGGCCCAGACCGGAGTCGGGGCGGATGTCCCAGCCGTACTCGGCCTTGCAGAAGTCGATGAGCTTGGCCGCCTCGGGCGTCCCCTGCTCCAGCTCCTTGCCGGCGTAGACGTCCTCGGTGTTCTCCCGGAAGATCACCATGTCGACCTTCTCCGGGTGCTTCACCGGCGAGGGCACGCCCTTGAACCACCGCACGGGCCGCAGGCAGACGTACAGGTCGAGGATCTGGCGCAGGGCCACGTTGAGGCTGCGGATGCCGCCGCCCACCGGCGTCGTCAGCGGGCCCTTGATCCCCACCACGTGCTCCTCGAACGCCGAGACCGTCTCGTCGGGCAGCCACGAGCCGGTCTCGTCGAAGGCCTTCTGCCCCGCCAGCACCTCCATCCAGGCGATCTTCTTGCCCCGCTTGGCCACCGCGGCGTCGATGACCAGCTGGGCCGCGGGCCAGATGTCGACCCCCGTGCCGTCACCCCGGATGAACGGGATGATCGGCTCGTCGGGCACGTTGAGCGATCCGTCCGCCGACGCAGTGATCTTCTCGGGCATCCGCGAAGACTACTGATCGGGATCACGCGGCCCGCACGGCCGGTAGCTGTGGGTTGACACTATTGAGGGCCACCTCCCCGACTGCTGGAATGCCGGGCGTGCGACCGCGGAAGCGCCTGGCAGCCGCCATGTCCCTTCTCGTCCTCCTGGTCGCGGCACCGGTCGCGGCCCAGCCGCGCCCGCCCGTGGTCACGGCCGCCACCCAGGTCACGGTCAACCATGCACCGGTGCGGGCCCACTCCTCGCCCCAGATCGGACGGAACCCGCGGACCGGCGAGCTCGTCGTCGCCGAGGCCGACGTACGTGGCTCGCGGTCGTGTGCGGTGCACATCTCGGCCGACGAGGGCCGCAGCTGGTTCCGTGGCGGGAACCCGATGACGGAGCCGTTCACCGACTGCACCATCGGCGCCGAGTGGGGGACGTACTTCACCGTCGTCTTCGGCGAGGACGGCACCCTCTACCTGCCGTTCGCCGCCAACGACCCCAAGGACTTCGCCTCGAGTGCGGCGACCGGAGGCAACGGCCGCAAGTTCGTCCCCCGCCATCTCTTCCTGGCCCGGTCGACCGACGGTGGCCGGACGTTCACGACCACCAAGGTCTACGACGCGCCGACCGGGGATCCGGCTCGGGGGTACGCGTACGGGGTGATGGGGGCCGTCCACCCCGACGACCCGTCGAAGGTCTACGTGACGTGGGCACAGGGCGACTTCCTCAGCCGGGCGGCCAAGACACGCGCCGTCGTCGCCGCGTCCAGCGACGGCGGCCGGACGTTCTCCCCGCCGGTCGACATCACCGACGGTCGCGGCAGCGAGCAGGCCTGGCTGGCCGTCGACGGGCGGGGCGTCCTCCACGCTGTGTGGTGGTCCCTCGGATGGGACAGCGGCAAGACACTGTTCCAGTGGGAGCCGGAGGACCCGCCGCTGCCGATGATCTACGGGCGGTCGACCGACCAGGGCCGTACGTGGACGCGTGCCGACATCGACCCCGGCTACCAGGAGTACCCGCGCCATCCCGTCATCGCCGCCGACCCGGGCTCGGACCGCGTCTACGCCCTGTGGCACGGCAGCGCCGAGAGCGTCAACCTGCCCCTCAAGTTCGACGACGCCGACCGGGCCGACGTGTGGCTGCGGGTGTCGACCGACAGTGGGAGGTCGTGGTCCGAGCGCCGGCGGGTCAACGACGAGGACGTGGCCAACCACGCCCATCCGGGGATCGCGATCGCGCCGGGCGGGCGGGTCGACATCGCCTGGTACGACGGACGGCTCAGCCCCAAGCCGCCGGTGAACGTGGGCGACGAGGCCGGGCTCCAGGACGTCTTCATGGCGTCCTCCACCGACGGGGGCCGGACGTTCGGGGCGAACGTACGGATCACCGACCGGAGCATCGACCGTTCCATCGGGGTGTGGTCCAACAACATCGGCAGCGCGGCGCCGGTCGGCATCGCCTCGGCCGAAGCGGCGGTGTACCTGGCCTGGCAGGACAGCCGGAACGGCAACGCCCTCACCCAGGCGGAGGACGTCTACGTGGCGTCGGCGGTGCTGGAAGCGGAGTCGTCGGCGTCGTCGCGGGAGACGCCGGGCTGGCTCCTCTGGGGCGCCGGGCTGGCGGCGGGGATGGCGCTGGCGATGCTGGCCGTCCTCGTCGTGCGACGGGCCTAACCGGACCGCGAGGCCACCCAGCGGTCGACGAGCCCACCGAGCGTGGGCAGGCGCACCGCGCCCGACGTCAGCACCGCGTCGTGGAACCCCTTGATGTCGAACCGCTCGCCCAGGCGCGAGCGGGCGTCGGCCCGCTGCCGGAAGATCTCCCGCTGGCCCAGCTTGTAGGCCAGGGCCTGGGCCGGCATACCGATGTACCGGTCGACCTCCACGGTGACCTCCTCGACCGACACCGGCATGTTGGCGGCCATGAAGTCGACGGCCTGCTGGCGGGTCCAGCCCAGGGCGTGCAGCCCGGTGTCGACCACCAGCCGGCAGGCCCGCATGGAGTCGGCGGCCAACATGCCCAGCCGTTCGAGGTCGTTGCGGTAGAGGCCCATCTCCTCGGCCAGGCGCTCGGAGTACAGCCCCCAGCCCTCGACGTAGGCGGTGTTTGCCAGTGAGAAGCGCCGGAAGCGGGGGCGGTCGACCAACTCGGTGGCGATGGCCAGTTGCAGGTGGTGGCCGGGGATGGCTTCGTGGAAGGCGATCGAGGCCGTCTCGTACCGGGCCTTGTCCTCGGGGGCGTGGGTGTTGACGTAGTACGTGCCGCCCCTGGAGCCGTCGCCCGCGGGCGGGAAGTAGTAGGCGCTCGGGGAGTCGGCGGCGAGGAACTCCGGGACCTCCTCGATGGCGCAGGGGGCGACGGGGAGCCGCCCGAACCAGTCGCCCATGACGGCCTTGGCCGCCTCGAACGCCTCACGGGCGTCGGCCATGATCTCCTCGCCGGTGCCGTACCGCAGCTCGGGGTCGGTGCGCAGCCGGTCGAGGACGGCCGGATAGTCGGTGATCCCGAACAGCCGGCCCCCCAGCTCGCTGTACTCGGCGGGAAGCTTCTGGGTGACCTCGTCCATGCCGATGGCGTGGATGTGGTCGGCGGGGAGATCGAGCGTCGTGTGGCTGGCGACCAGGGTGGCGTAGATCTGGGGCCCGTCGTCGATCCACGACAGCCCGCAGTGGTCGTCGTCCCGCCCCAGGGGCAGGAGCCGGTGGCGCAGGGTCTCGGCCAGCCGGGCGTAGGCGGGCCGGACCTCGTCCTCGACCACACGCCGCAGCTCGGTGCGGTCCCAGTCGTCGGGGCCGGCCACGTTGGCGAAGACGTCGGCCTCGAGAGGCGACGACAGGTAGCCCTCGACCATGTTCAGCGACCGGGACACGTTGATGGCGGCCGGCGTCCGGCCGCGAGCCGCACCCTCGAGGAAGCGCCCGGCCGCCTGCTCGAGAGCCCGGGGGATCTGGCGGAACCGCTCGACGAGCATCTCGGCCGACTCCTTGTCGGGGGCGGCCATGACCGGGGCGGACTGCAGCAGCTCGATGTGGAAGCCGGTCATCTGGTCGGACCGGAGCTCGATCAGCCGCTCGTCGATGCCGGCGATGGCGTCGTCGAGGATGGAGTCGAGCTCACTCCGGGTGACCAGGTCGTCGACGTCGAGGCGGCCGCCGTCGATCTCCCTCAGCCGCTCCCGGATGGACACCCACTGCTCCCGCTGGTCCTGCTCGGCCTCGGCCGAGAGGTCCTCCAGCCGGTCGTCGAAGCGATGGTCGCCGAGGAGGGTGGCGGTGGACGGGTACGCCTCGAGCAGCTTCTCCCAGAACTCCTCGGCCAGGTCGCGCAGCGGTTGGTCGGGCACCGGGTCACGCTACCCGGGTCACCTGACGCCGGTGACCTGCTCGACGATCTCGATGCCGAAGTAGAGGACGAACAGGGCGGCGACGACCCACAGGAGCGGATGGACGTCCCGGGCCCTGCCGGTCACCAGCTTGATCACCGCGTAGGACACGAACCCGGCCCCGATGCCGTTGGTGATGGAGAAGGTGAACGGCATCAGGACGATGGTGAGGAAGGCGGGGATGCCGAGGGCGTAGTCGTCCCACGGGATGTCCTTCACCCGGGTCATGAGCAGGAACCCGACGACGACCAACGCCGCCGACGCCGCTTCGTGCGGGACGATGCTGACCAGGGGCGTGAGGAAGAGGGCGCAGAGGAACAAGCCGCCCGTCACCACGCTGGCCAGACCGGTGCGGGCGCCGTCGCCAACCCCCGCGGCCGACTCGATGTAGGTCGTGTTCGACGAAGCCGACGCCGCCCCGCCCGCGACTGCGGCCACGGAGTCGATGAGCAGGACGGAGCCGGCGCCGGGCAGCTTGCCCTCCTCGTCGAGGAGGTCGCCCTGGGCGCCCACCCCGACGACGGTACCCATGGTGTCGAAGAAGTCGGCCAGCATGAGGGTGAACACCAGCAGGAGGGCGCTGATCACGCCCACCGCGTCGAAGGACCCGAGCAGGCTGAACTCGCCGAGCAGGCCGAGGTCGGGCGTCGACACGATCCGGTCGGGCCACTCGGGGACGTTCAGGCTCCAGCCCGTGGGGTTCGGGGGCTGGCCGGGCGCGAACTGGGCGGTCACGTCCACGATGGCGTTGAGCACGATGGCGAAGACGGTGGTGCCCACGATGCTGACGAGGATGGCGGCCCGGACCTTGCGGGCCACGAGGACGACGGTGACCAGCAGGCCGACCACGAAGACGAGCGTCGGCCACCCGATCAGCCGCCCGCCTATGCCGAGCGACACGGGCACGGGCGAGTCGGCCGCGTCCGGCACCCGGCGCACGAAGCCGGCGTCGACGAACCCGATGAAGGCGATGAAGAGGCCGATGCCCACGGCGATGGCGTTCTTCAGGGCCAGGGGGACGGCCTCGAACACGGACTGGCGGACGCCGGTGAGGACGAGGGCGGTGATCAGCAGCCCTTCCAGGACGACGATGCCCATGGCCGCCGGCCACGACATCTGACTGGCCAGCTGGAAGGCGACCACGCCGTTCAGCCCGAGCCCGGCGGCCACCGCGAACGGGTACCGGCCGACGAGGCCCATGAGCATCGTCATCACCGCGGCCACCAGGGCGGTGGAGCTGGCCAGCTGGCCTATGTCGAGCCTCCGGCCGGTCACGTCCGCCGCCCCGGCCAGGATGATCGGGTTGAGCACGACGATGTAGGCCATGGTGAAGAACGTGGCCAGCCCGCCCCGTACCTCGGTCCGGACCGTCGACCCGCGCTCCTCGACCTGGAAGTACTCCACCACCCGCCCGCCCCGTGCCACGCCCGCTGTCTACTCCATCAGCCCAGCCGGCGGCGCTGGGCGGCCAGCCACGGCCGGGCCCGCCGCTGCCCGCCCCGCTCGGCGATGGCGGCGGCGAGGGCGTCGAGCGTGCGCACCAGCCGGTCCCGGTCGACCGGCCACCCCCGCCGCTCGCACTCGACGGCCCAGTCGCCCAGCGAGGCGTGGCCCCGCTGCCCGTTGCACCTGCGGCAGGCAGCCACCTCGTTCTCCAGCCACGAGGGGCCGCCCTTGAGCCGGGGCACGAGGTGCTCGGTCGTGGGCCGCACCAGCCCCTCGAACCTGCGCCCGCACCACACGCAGGTGGGACCGTCCCGTTCGAGGATGCGGGCCAGCCGCTGAGACCGGTTGGGCTGGTCGACGCGGGTGGCGGGCCTCAACGCACCGGGGCGCCGTCTGGGTCGAACTGCCGGCGCAGGGAGAAGGCGTGCGGCGTGGGACCGCGGGCGCGAAGGTGGACGAGGCGGTCCAGGCCCTCGTCGACCGACGGCTTCTCGCCCTCGCCTACCCACCAGAGGGCGGTGGTGAACCCGCCCAGGGGCACGAACCACCGGCTGCGCTTCTGCATGAAGAGCCCGTGGGCGCTGCGGTACACGTACCGCTGCAGGTCCTCGAACGTGGCCCACACCGAGAGGGTGACGATGACCTCGTCGTCGCCCACGCGAGCCAGCGTGACCGGGCCGTGGGTGGGCCGCAGGCGCCATACGAACCCCGGGCTCCTGTCGGCCAGCCAGTTGACATCGTCGAGGGCGCGGAGGAACCCGGCCATCGACGGTGACTCCAGGGGCGCCCGGGGCAGGGCGACGTTGACCTCTGCCAGCCGGGCGCTCACCCTCGGACGATCAGCGGTCGCCGACCGGGCGACGTCACCCCGAGGTCGGCCGGTACGGCGTGTCCGAGCCTCCCCCCGGGCTTGGCCTGACCTTCGTCGGCGTCGCCCTCGTCGGCCCCACCGCCGGCGTCTCCCCCGCCGCCCCCGCCGCCCAGGCGTTCGACCACGTCGGGGACGATCGACAGGAGGCTGGCCGCGGTCTCGAGGAGGCCCGACGCCCGGGAGCTGAACTGCTCCACCAGGGCCTGGACGTCGTCGTCACTGAGGCCGCCCCCCTGCAGGCCCGAGAGGGCGGCCTTCAGCCGCTCCTGGACGGCGTCGGAGGCGTTCTGCACGGCCTCGCGAACCGCGTCCTCGAAACCCTGCCCGCCCTCGTTCTCGCTTGCCACGGGTCCTCCCAGCGCATGGCGGACTCCCGCCCCGCCTGCGTTCGGTCGTGACAATATCCAAGTGGCAGAGTGCCGCCGTGCGTCACATCGCGGTCCAGGAGCGCCGGGCCCGGCTGGCCGTCCGCCACTGCCTCGCCGACCGGGCCCGCACCGACGACGTGGTCGCCATCACCGACGGGCTCGTCGCCCTCCACGCCACCGACCCGGCCACCGTCTTCCTCTCCGCCGCGGCTCGCATGCGCTCGCCGAGCGTCGAGCCGTTGGAGCGGGCCCTCTACGAGGACCGGGTGCTGGTGCGCGCCCTGGGCATGCGGCGGACGATGTTCGTCCTGCCGGTTCCCATGGTCCCCGTCGTCCAGGCGGCCTGCACCGACGCCCTGGTCCCGGGCGAACGCCGGCGCACGCTGGCCATGCTCGAGGAGAACGGCGTGCCCGACGCCGACCGGCTCCTGCGCGAGCTGGAGGAGGAGACCCTCGCCGCCGTCGAGGCCCAGGGGGAGGCGACGGGCGCCGAGCTCTCCAGGCTCGTTCCCGGCCTGCGCCGCCAGCTGCTCGTCGGCCGGGGGAAGAAGTGGGAGGGGACGATCGGCCTGACGACGCGCGTCCTGTTCCTCCTCGCCACCGAGCAGAAGATCGTCCGCGGCCGCCCCAAGGGGGGCTGGACGAGCAGCCAGTACCGGTGGTCGCCGATGTCGTCGTGGCTGCCGGACTCCGCCGCCCCGATGCCCGCGGACGAGGCCCGCATCGTCCTGGCCCGGCGGTGGCTGCGGTCGTTCGGCCCGGCCGGCGTCGCCGACCTCAAGTGGTGGTCGGGGCTCACGCTGGGGCAGGTGCGAAACGCCCTGGCTGCGCTCGACGTGGCCGACGTCGACCTGGACGGCGCGCCGGGCATCGCCCTGGCGGACGACCTCGAGCCCACCTCGCCACCGGCCCCATGGGTCGCCCTGCTCCCCTCCCTGGACGCCACGACCATGGGATGGCAGCAGCGGCGCTGGTACCTCGGCGACCACGGCAAGGCCCTGTTCGACACCAACGGCAACGCCGGCCCCACCGTGTGGTCCGACGGCCGGGTGGTCGGCGGCTGGGCCCAGCGCAAGAGCGGCGAGGTAGTCTTCCGGCTGCTCGAGGACGTCGGCATCGCCGCGGCTGAGGCGGTGGCCGCCGAGGCGGCGCGGCTCACGGAGTGGCTGGGCGACGTCCGGGTCACGCCGAGGTTCCCGACCCCGCTGCAGAAAGAGCTGAGCCGCTAGGACGTGGGCACGAGCCCGAGGTTGGCGTAGATCTCCCGTGTCGCCGTCGACCGGTTCAGGGTGTAGAAGTGCAGGCCGGGGACGCCGTTGTCGAGCAGGTCCCGGCACAGCTCGGTGGCCAGCTCGACCCCGACCCGGCGCACATCCTCGGGGTCGTCGGCCACGGCCTCCACCTTGGCCACCACCTCGGGCGGCACCTCGCACCCGGAGAGCTGGGCCATGCGCTGCACCGACGACAGGCTGGTGATCGGCATGATCCCGGCGATCACCGGCTTGTGCATCCCCCGCCTGGACAGGTCGTCGACGAGGGTCAGGTAGTCACTCGTCCGGAAGAAGAACTGGGTGATGGCGAAGTCGGCCAGCTCCATCTTGGCCACCAGGTGCCGGCGGTCGAGATCGCGGTCGCCGAGCGAGTTGGGATGCAGCTCGGGGTGGGCGGCCACGCCGACCGAGAACCCGCCGATGGCCCGGGCCAGCTCCACCAGCTCGATGGCGTGGGTCAGCTCGGCGTGCCCGGCCTCGATGGAGTCAGGCGGGGGGTCACCTCCCAGGGCGAGGACGTTGTCGACCCCGGCCTTGCGCAGCTCGACGAGGATCTCGGCCAGCTCCAGCCGGCTGTGGACGACGCAGGTCAGATGGGCCATGGGGTTCAGCGTCGTCGTCTGGATCATCCCCGCGACCAGGTCGTGGGTGCGCTGGCGCGACACCCGGCCCCCCCGGTAGGTGACCGACACGAACGCCGGCCTCAGGGGCTCGAGGTCGCGCAGGGTGCGGACGAGCGTGGTCTGCTCGGCGTCGTTCTTGGGCGGGAAGAACTCGAACGAGAACGTGGTCCCCTGCTCGAGCAGCTCGGCGATCCTGGTCATGTCCTCTAGCCTGCCTCGACGCGGCGTCGGGCCGCACGAACGGCGTTGGCCAGGAGCATGGCCACCGTCGTCGGGCCGACACCGCCGAGGCGGGGGGTCACCCACCCGGCGACCTCGGCCACCGACTCCTCGACATCGGAGAGGATCCGCTTGCCCTCCCACGTGAGGCCGGCGCCCACCACGGCGGCGCCCGGGCGCACGTGGTCCGGACCGATCATGTTCGGGACCCCGGCCCCGCCCACGACGATGTCGGCCCGCCGGGTGTGGTCGGCCCAGTTCGGGACGCCGGTGTGGACCACGGTCACCGCGGCGTTGGCGCCCGCCCGCTTCTGCGACAGCAGCAGCGAGAGCGGGCGGCCGATCGTCGGCCCCCGCCCGACGATGACCACGTGGCGCCCCTCGACCGGCACCCCGTAGTGGGCCAGCATGGCCAGGATGCCCGCCGGCGTGCAGGCGAGGGGCGCGGTGGTCACGCCGAGGGCGAGGAGCCCGAGGTTGGTGGGGTGGAGGCCGTCGGCGTCCTTGGCCGGGTCCACTGCGGTGATGGCCGCGTTGTAGTCGAGGTCCTCGGGGAACGGGTTCTGCACGAGGAAGGCGTCGACCGCAGGGTCGTCGTTGAAGGCGGCGACGGCGGCGGCCACCTCGTCCTGCGTCGCCGTGGCCGGCAGGCCCTGGTGGAACGAGCGGATGCCGACCGCGGCGCACGCCTCGTGCTTCTTGGCGATGTAGCCGACGCTGGCCGGGTCCTCCCCGACGAGGATCGTCCCCAGCCCGACCTCCACTCCGCCGGCGGCCAGCTTGCCCACGTCCTCCGCCACCTGGGCCAGCACCGCCTCGGCGACCGGTGCCCCGTGCATGACGACCGCGGTCATCAGTGGCGGAACTGCCGCTCGCCGGTCAGCACCATGGCGATGTTCTGCTCGTCGGCGGCCTCGATGAGCTCCTGGTCGCGCATGGCGCCGCCGGGTTGAACGACGACGCCGACACCGGCGGCCACGGCCACGTCGAGACCGTCGCGGAACGGGTAGAAGGCGTCGGTCGCGCACGCCCCGCCCTTGCCCCGGCCGGCCGCCTTGCGGGCCGCGATCTCGCCGGCGTCCACCCGGCTCTGCTGGCCGGCGCCGATCCCGACCGCCTGCCCCCCGGCGACCAGGACCACGGCGTTGGACTTGGTGTACCCGGCCAGCTTCCATGCCAGCTCGGCGTCGGCCCACTGCTCGTCGGTCGGGGCGAGGCGGGTGACCACCCGCCAGTCGGCCCGGGAGGCGGCGAACCGGTAGGGCTCCTGCACGAGGAAGCCGCCGCTGATCTGGCGGACGTGCAGCGGGTCGTCACCCGGCGGTGCGGCCTCCAGCAGGCGGGTGTTCTTGCGCTTGGCGATGAGGGCGTCCAGCGTGCCCGGGCCATAGCCGGGTGCGATGACCACGTCGGCCTGGGCCGCGGCGACCATGGCCGCAGCCGTGGCCTGGTCGACCGGCCGGTTCAGGGCGACGATCCCCCCGAACGCCGACTTCTCGTCGCACTCGTAGGCCAGCTGGTAGGCGGTGGCCAGGTCGCCGGCGACCGCCGCCCCACACGGGTTGGCGTGCTTGATGATGGCCACCGCCGGCGACGGGCCCAGGTCGTGGACCAGCTGCCAGGCGGCGGCGGCGTCGAACAGGTTGAGGTAGGACAGCGGAAGGCCGCTGTGCTGGACCACGTCGTCCCACCAGCTGTGCCCGCCCAGCTGCCGGTAGCGGGCCCCCTGCTGGTGCGGGTTCTCGCCGTAGCGCAGGCCGGCGGCCCGCTCCAGCCGGAGGTCCAAGGTCGGAGGCAGCACGCCGCCGACGCCCTGGTCGAGCCAGCGGACGATCGCCGCGTCGTAGGCCGCGGTGTGGGCGAAGGCGGCCCGGGCCAGCCGGCGGCGGGTCTCGGGGCCGAGCAACCCCTCCCGCGCCAGCTCCTCGAGCACGGCCGGGTACTCGGCGGGGTCGACGACGACACCGACGTGGGCGTGGTTCTTGGCCGCGGCCCGGACCATCGTCGGCCCGCCGATGTCGATCATCTCGACCGACGGGTCGGACTGGAACGGGTACAGGTTGCAGACCACGAGCCCGATGGCGGCGATGTTCTGGGCGACAAGGTCGGCCAGGTGCTCGGGCCGGTCGCGGTCGGCGAGGATGCCCCCGTGGATGGCGGGGTGGAGCGTCTTCACCCGCCCACCCAGCATCTCGGGGCTCCCGGTGACCTCCTCCACCGGCGTGCACGCGATGCCCGCCTCGCTCAGGGCGGCGGCCGTGCCCCCGCTGGACACGAGCTCCCAGCCCAGCCGGGACAGCCCGCGGGCGAACTCGACCAGGCCCGTCTTGTTGTAGACCGAGAGCAGGGCCCTCACGAGATGACCTCTGTCATGAGATGAACCGGCGGATCGTCTCCGGGTACAAGCGGTGCTCGACCTCCTTGATGCGTTCGTGCAGGGTCTCGGCGGTGTCGCCCTCGAGGACGGGCACCGCCTCCTGGGCGAGGATGGGCCCGCTGTCGACCTCGAGGGTCGCCACGTGGACGGTGCAGCCCGCGACTTTCACCCCCGCGGCGAGGGCGTCCTCGACCGCGTGAGCGCCGCGGAAGGCGGGCAGCAGCGAGGGATGGGTGTTCAGCACCCGCCCGTCGTAGGCGTCGAAGATCGGCTTGTCGAGGATGGTCATGAAGCCGGCCATGACGACCACGTCGACGTCGTGCTCGGCCAGGGCGTCGACCACGTCATGGGTGAAGGCGAGGCGGTCGGGCCGGCGGGGGACGACCCGTGCGGGCACGCCGGCGGCCTCGGCGACCGCCGTCGCCCGGCACGGGCGGTCGACCACGACGGTGACCACGGGAAGGCCGGCTCCCAGGATCGCCTCCAGGTTCGTACCCCCGCCCGAAGCCAGTACGCCGATGCGCATCACACGGCACCGTACCGCCCTTTCGTGGCATGGTTGGGCCACTTTCATCGAGGGGAGACGGCGCTGAGCAGGCTCAGTCGGGGGGAACGGTTCGTGGTCGTGGCCGGCGGACTCCTGCTCCTGAGCCTGGCCTTCTTCCCCTGGCACCGCTCGCTGGTTCTGGCCCTGGTCTACGGCGACCCCACCCGGACCGCCCTCCAGACCCCCAATCCCCTGCCGGGCACCCTGGCCTTCCTGGTCGCCGTGGCCATGCTGGCCCAGGTCCTCATGACCCGCTACGGCAACCAGCGGGTGAACCCCGTGCTCGTCCGGCTGCAACCGGTGGCCGGTATGGCCGTCTTCGCCCTCCTCGCCTGGAAGCTGGCCGACGACCCCGCCGACCTGTCAACCGGCGCCTTCGCCGGCCTCCCGCTGGCCGCCGTGCTGGCCTACGGCGCCCTCGTGCTGGCCCGGGAGCACGGCTCCCTGCGCTGACCGGCTCAGCGCCCCCATGCCGCGGCCAGCTCCTGGCACACGACGCAGACCGGCAGCCGGCTGGGGTCGGCGTGGGGGTGGAACAGCGTGCCGCACAGCGCCTTCACCGCCCGGCCCTGCCGGCGGGCGGCGGCCAGCTCGTCGTTGCGGGCGTAGTGGGCCAGGTCGTCGTCGTCTCCGTCGTCGATGCGGGGGTCGGCGACCTCGGGGGCGACGCCCGTCACGGGCGCCCCGGGCCGGTCATGGGGTGACGGTCTCCAGCCCGGCCGGGTAGCTGCCGGTCCTGGCCTTCCACGCCTCGGCCGCCCCTCGCTGGGCGACCAGCCGGGTCACGGCCATGGCCACGCCCGACGCCGCGGCCCACGTCACCGCCTCGGGCCAGCTCGTCCTCGGCGAGGCCGGGTTGGCCGGGGGCTCCGAGCCCTTGGCCCGGCGCCAGCCGAAGTGCAGCACGGCACGGGTCGCGGCGCCCGCCGCCGCCCCGGTGGCTAGCGCCACCAGCTTCCACAGGACTCCTCGATCGTCCATCGGGGTGGAATTGTGCCCGATGGGTCCGGCGGTGAACCGCCGCACCCGGTGCCGGCCTCCGACGACCGGATCTCGTTCGCCCGCCGACGGTGGGCGAGCCGGGACGGGATGGGCCACACTGCGTCCATGTCGAATGGGCGGTTCGATGTGTTCCTGTCCTATAACAGCGCGGACCGTCCCGCGGTCGAGCGGCTGGCCAAGCAACTGCGGGCTCGGCGGCTGAAATGTTGGTGGGACCGCTGGGAGCTGACGCCCGGAAGCGCATGGCAGGGGGAGATCGCGGAGGCACTCCTCGACTGCAAGGCCTGCGCGGTCATCGTGGGGCCGGCCGGTCTCGGGGACTGGGCCCGCGAGGAGCTGGCGGTCGCCTACGACAGGACGGCCAAGGACCGGTCCTTCCGCACCTTCATGGTCCTGCTCCCCGGCGCCCCCGACGTCTCCAGCCCCGACCTCGCCTTCCTCCGCATGCGGACCTGGGTGGATCTGCGGCGGGGGATCAACGACCACGAAGGCATGGAGGATCTGGTCAGCGCC
Organism: Acidimicrobiales bacterium; assembly: GCA_036260295.1. Taxonomy (GTDB): domain Bacteria; phylum Actinomycetota; class Acidimicrobiia; order Acidimicrobiales; family AC-14; genus CADCTB01. The sequence continues at coordinate 29,791 of DATAAD010000113.1, forward strand.
ATCACGGGGGCCCCGAGGCGTCGGGATGTGCCCGTCGCCGATACCGGCACCTGCCCCTACCGGGGACTCGAGGCCTTCGACGAGGCGCACGCCCAGTTCTTCTTCGGGCGGGATGCCGACGTGGCCCGGGTTCTCGAGAAGCTGAAGGCGAGCCGGTTCCTGGCGGTACTCGGTCCCTCGGGCAGCGGGAAGAGCTCGCTCCTACGTGCCGGGCTGATCCCTGCCCTCGACCGTGGCGCGCTCCCCGGCAGTGAGCGATGGACGCGGCGGGTCGCGACCCCCGGTCCCCGGCCCTTGACCACCCTCGCCGGCCACCTGACCGCCCTGTTCCCCGGCGCACCCATGCAGGAGACCCTCGACCACCTCACGCGAGACGAGCGCACCTTGGACCTGGCCGTGTCCGTCTCTTTCGCCGAGCGTCCTCACGACGACCGGCTCGTGCTGGTGATGGACCACTTCGAGGAGGTCTTCACGCTCTGCACCGACGACCTCGAGCGAAGCCGCTTCATCGAGAACCTGGTGTACGCGTCGACGATCCCCGGAGGAAGGCTGCTCCTTGTCATCGGGATGCGGGCCGACTTCTACCATCGCTTCGCCGACTTCCCCAGCCTTCGTTCGCTCGTTTCGGACCAGCAGTTCCTCGTCGGGCCCCTCGGCCCCGAGGAACTGTGGCAGACGATCGAAGAGCCGGCGCGGCGCGTGGGGCTGGAGTTCGAAGCCGGTCTGGTGGAGACGATCATGGCGGACGTCGGGGATCGTCCGGCCACCCTGCCCCTTCTCGAACACCTCCTGCTCGAGCTCTGGCGGGAGCGGCGGGGGACCATGCTGACCTTGGGCGCCTACGCCGCGAAAGGGCGGGTGGAGGGAGCGTTGGCCCAGCGCGCCGATGCCACCTACGCCGGCCTCTCCCCCGAGCATCAGCGGATCGCCCGCCGCGTGCTCCTACGTCTCGTCCAGCCCGGCGAAGGGGCCGAGGACACCCGCCGCCGGGCGGAGATGCGCGAGCTCGTGGGGCGGCCCGAGGAGGAGGGCGAGGTCGACGCCGTGGTCAAGGCCCTGGCCGATGCCCGCCTGATCACCGTCGGCTCCGACACCGTCTCCGGCGCGCGCGTGGTCGACATCGCCCACGAGGCGTTGATCCGGGGGTGGCCCGAGCTCCGCACCTGGCTGAGCGAGGCCCGTGAAGGGCTCAGGCTCCGGCGGCGACTGAGCGACGCCGCCCACGAGTGGGAGCAGGCCGGCCGGGACGAAGGACATCTCTACCGCGGGGCCCGGTTGGCGTCCTGGCGGGAGGAGGACACCGAGGACCTGAACGAGCTGGAGCGTTCCTTCCTGGCCGCCTCCTTCGAGCGGGAGGCCCGAGAACGGGCGTCGTCCCGGCGGCGGGTCCGCGTCACCATCGGCGCGCTCTGCGTCGCCCTGTTCACCATCAGCGCCTTCGCCTTCGTCGCCGTCGTCCAGGGGAACCGGGCCGCCGACGAACGCGACATCGCCCGGTCGCGGCAGCTGGCCGTGAGCGCCCGGGCCCAGCTGCCCGTCGACCCCGAGCGCGGCGTCCTCCTGGCCATGGAGGCGTTGGCGACGAAGCACACTCCGGAGGCGGAGGCCGCCTTGCGCCAGGCCACGCTCGAGTCGCCGGTGCGCGCCACCCTGCGGGGCCACGACGGGACCGTCGAATCGGTCGATGTGAGCCGGGACGGGCGGCTGGCCGTGAGTGCCGGCGACGACGGCACCGTCCGGGTATGGAGCCTGGAGTCGGGGCGGGAGCAGATGGCGCTCACCGGGCACGAAGGCCCCGTCTTCGACGCCGCCTTCAGCCCCGACGGGCGCACCGTTCTGAGCGCCGGCGAGGACGGCACCGTGCGCACGTGGGACGTGGCCACCGGCCGGCAGGTGAGCGCTCTGGACGGCCACGCCGGTCCCGTCTACACCGTTTCGTTCAGCCCGGACGGGCGTCTGGCCGCCCGCACCGGGGAGGACGGGAACGTGCATCTGTGGGAGGCGGCCACCGGCCGTGAAGTGGCGGTGCTCCGGGGCCATTCCGCGCCGGCGTGGGGCGTCGCCTTCAGCACCGACGGTCAGCGACTGGCCAGTGGGAGCGACGACGGCACCGTGCGGGTCTGGCGGGTGACGGGGGGCGGGAGCGAGGTGCTCCGAGGCCACGACGGGGTGGTCCAGGCGGTGGCGTTCAGCCCGAACGGTCGCCACCTGGCCAGCACCGGCACCGACGGCACGATCCGGGTCTGGGATCTGGCCGGAGGCGAACCGGTCGTCCTTCGAGGCCACATCGACTGGACCAACGGGGTGGCCTTCAGCCCCGACGGCGCACGGGTCGTCAGCGCCGGGTCGGACGGCACGGTTCGGGTGTGGACGTGGGCGAGCACCTCGCTCCCCGTCGTCCTCAGGGGCCACCGCGGAGCGGTCACCGGCGCCGCCTTCGGGCCCGGCGGTGGCGACGTCGTCAGCTCGGGGGCGGACGGCACGGTGCGGGTGTGGGCCAGCTCGCGCCCGGGTGAGCGAGCCGTGTTCGAGGGCCACGGCGACACGGTCACGGGCGTCGCGTTCCGGCCCGACGGGCGGTTCCTCCTCACCGGCAGCTTCGACGGGACGGTGCGGGTCTGGGACCGATCGGACGGGACCGGGCGACGTCTGGGCGGGCACGACGCCGAGGTACGGGGCGTCGGCTGGAGCCCCGACGGTCGCTACGCGGCGAGCGGCGGCGCCGACGGGACGGTCCGGGTGTGGGACTTCACCGGGAGCGAACCTCCGGTCGTCCTCCGCAGCAGCAGGCAGACCGTCTTCGCCGTGGCCTTCAGCCCGGACGGGGAGCGTGTGGCCAGTGGCGGCGAGGACGGCGAGCTGCGGGTGTGGCGGTGGCGGAGCGGGCTCGTGCTCGTCGACCGCTCCGACCAGGAGGGACGGGTCGGCGCCCTCGCCTTCGGCCCCACTGGCGCACTCGTCAGTGGCGGCGAGGACGGCGTGGTCCGGCTGTGGGACGGCGGGGGGGACGGGGCGTTCAGGGTGGTCGGTGAGCACGAGGGGGCGGTCAACAGCGTGGCGTTCAGCGCCGACGGCACCGCCGTCGTCAGCACCGCCGCCGACGGGACCGTCCGCGTCTGGGACCCGTCCGGCGCCCTCGTGAGCGCCCTTCGCGGTGGCGAGGGCGACTTCTGGGGGGCGGCGTTCAGCCCGGACGGGCAGCTGGTGGTGGCCGGCGGCGACGACGGCGCCGTCCGGGTCTGGAAGGTCCACGGCGGCGCCGACCCGTTGGAGTTCCGCGGGCACGGCAGCATCCTGCGAGCGGTGGCCTACAGCCCCGAGGGCAGCGTCGTGGCCAGCGCCGGCGACGACGGCGAGGTCCACCTGTGGGACTGCCAGTTGTGCGGCGCCAGCAGTGACCGCGTGCTGGACCTGGCCCGCACCCGGGTCACCCGTTCGCTCAGCGACGAGGAGCGGGCGTCCTTCCTCGGCGACCGATCCGGCCGATCGGGCGCCGGTTGAGCGGTTCAGCCCCGGCGTTGCCGCATCTGCCAGTGGTCAATAGCGGGGGGAACGACGACCGATGGCTGGTCCGAAATACAGGTCGCCGGACTCCCTGGACCACTCCTCGTACCTGTCGCGGAGATCTCGGAAGTACGTCTCCAGCCGTTCGTTCCCGGCCTCCTTTGCCGCGGCGGCGTAGAGGTCGCAGAGGTGGACACCCTGAAGGATGTGGTAGCGAATGCTGAGGACCAGCTCCTCTTCCGGGTACGGGACCGGGTCGCTGCCGATGACCACCGACGGCTCTTCTTGCGCTTGATCGTCCACATCGATCCTTTCGCCGCTGAATCGTCACGAAGTGTAGGCTTCCTCGTCCCCGGCAGTTCCTCCGGAGGGGTCGTGTCGGGTGGCGTGGCCGGGTCTCATCTCAACCGCGGAGGTCGGTGTGGCGGCGGTCGACGAACGGTTCCCCTTGCTGGTCAAGGCGGCGTCCGACTTCAGCCGGACCGTCTCCGGGGATGACGACCAGCTGTTCGTGGAGACCTTCCACGTCGCCCTCGAGGTGGCCGAGCAGCTCCATGGTGGTGGGGAGGGGAGGCACCAAGCGGCGCTGGAGGCGCTCCGCCGGGTCAGCAAGCCGTTCCTGACCCGCTCGGGCCCGGACCCGGCCCAGACGATCTATTCGGACCCCGTCTTCATCGCAAACGCGCTCCGGCTGATCCCGTTGGCCATGACCCCCCAGGTGACGGATGGCGCGGCAACCCTGCTGCCCACGCCGGAGGCCCCGGAGATTCTTCGCGGCAGCGACCCCAGGACGTTTCTCGGCGACGACGACGACCCCCGTGGCGCCTTCCTGGATTGCGTCGCCGTCGGGAGCGCCGACGAGTGGGCCGGTTCAGGGACGCTCATCGCCAAGAACCTGGTACTCACCGCGGGCCACTGCCCGACGGCACGCGTCCTCTTCGGGAGCAGCATCGACCAGCCGCTGTCGGTCGTATCGGTCGACCATGCGGTAACGCCGCCCGACTTCGTCTGGGACCCGCCCAGCGCACCACGGCCTGACCTCGCCGTCCTGGTCCTCGCCGAAGACGCCGACGTCACGCCACGCCCACTCGCGCCGGCCGGGGCCCTTGCCCGGCACTCGGAGGTGACCGTTGCCGGCTTTGGCGCCGACGACCAAAGGGCGATCGTCCAGCGGGGCATCAAGCAGATGGCCACCATCCCGTGCGGGGGAGACGTTTCCCGGTACGGCGGCGATCCGGCCTTCGAGTTCGTCGCCGCCGACCCGGTCCTCAGTCGGGACAGCTGTCGGATGGACAGTGGCGGTCCCGTCTACGTTCGTGACGACGGACGGTGGTCGCTGGCCGGTGTCACGTCGCGCAAGATCCCGGTTCGCGTCCGGGAGTGCGGCGACGGGAGCATCTACACCAATGTCAGCCCGTACGAGCGTTGGATCCGCTCCATACCGGGCATCCACTGGTAACGGTCCCGACCCACCTCCGCTGCGTTTGTCCCCCCGTAGGCTGGCAACCGAGTCGTGTGTCGCAGAAGGAGAGAAGCCATGATCGACGAGCAGACCCTCGAGCGGGTGGTCGACTTCCACGGCCACATGTGCCCCGGGCTGGCCATGGGCGTCCAGGCCGCGCAGATCGCCCTGCGCGAGATCGGGCCTCACGCCAAGGACGAGGAGGTGGTCGCCGTGGTCGAGACCGACATGTGCGGCGTGGACGCCATCCAGTTCCTCACGGGGTGCACCTTCGGGAAGGGCAACCTCGTCCACCGGGACTGGGGCAAGAACGCCTACACCTTCTTCCGCCGCTCCGACGGCCGGGCCGTGCGCATCGCCGGGCGGCCGGACGCCTGGCCGCGCGATCCCGAGCATCAGGAGCTCTTCGCCAAGGTCAGGGCCAACGTGGCCACGCCCGAGGAGCGTTCCCGGTTCGAGGAGCTGCACGAGGCCGGATCACGCAAGGTCCTGGCGACGGACCCTGAGGCGCTGTACGAGGTGCAGGAGGTCGGGGGGCCACCTCCCCACCGGGCGAGGATCCACGCCACCGTCGTCTGCGCCCGCTGCGGGGAAGGTGCGATGGAGACCCGCATCCGCCGGCTCGGAGGACGCGACCTCTGCCTGCCGTGCTTCGAGGCGTCCCTCTCCGGGGAGGAGCCGGTCGCCTCGCCCGCACCCCGCGCCTGACCCGAGCGGCCGCCTCCGTCCACGCGTCCTCGCCCAGTCCGTGCGGCTCGTCGCCCGGTCGTCGCCGACTCGCTGCCGGCCTTCCGGGCCTGCCCGACGACCTCAAGGCGGAGATCCTGGCCGACGTCTCCGCCAACGCCATCGGCGCCCGCGACGAGTCGGGCAGGCTCGTCGTGGTGATCTTCATCCAGTCGGGCACCCTGTTCGCCACCGGGTCGGCCTCGCTGTCCGGCCCGGCGAGGGAGGCCCTCGCAACGTCAACAGGACGTGGCCCACGGCGCCCATCCAGGCCCGCGGCCACACGGACCCGCTGCCGCGGGTGGCCCAACGTGGCCGGCCATCTCGCCACCCAGGGGATCGACCGGTCGCGGCTCACCTCGGCCGGGCTGGCGTCGACGGTCCCCGTGGCCGTGGAGGACGGTGACCTCGGGCGCCGGGAGAACCGGCGGGTCGAGCTCGTCGTGCGCCTCCCCTAGGACTTACATTCGGTCCATGCCCGAACCAGTCGCCCGGAACACCGACCCCAGCGCTCCGCCCGTCCCACGGGACCTGGCCGAGGACGAGCCCGACCTGCCGTCGGACCGCGAGCTCGGGGATCTGGAGCCGCCGCTGCCCGATCTCGGGACCGCGCCGGCGGCGCCCATGGTGCCGGTCCCGCCCGGCCCCGAGACCCCGGTCTCACCCCTCGCCGAGGCCGGGGGCGCCGTCCCGGACACCTCGCTGGAGGAGATGGCGGAAGCAGTCGAGGAGGGCCGCCTCCCGGATTAGGCTGACCGGATCAGACGGGGGGCGGCGGTGGTTCTCGCGTTCGTCCTGTCTGCCGCGTGCGGCGGCGGAGGTAACGGCGCGCCACCGGAGGCGCCGGTTCGGCACGGTCGGGTCACCATCGACGGCCAGGAGCGGCCCTACCGGGTGTTCGTCCCACCCACCCTGGACCGGAGCCGCCCGGCGCCGCTGGTGCTCGCCCTCCACGGCGGGGCGGCGGGCGTGGACGACATGGTGCGGACCACGGGCTTCGACAGGGAGGCCCTGGCCGGCGACTTCATCGTCGCCTATCCCGAGGGGACCCAGCGGGCCTGGAACGCGGGGAAGTGCTGCGGATCGGCGCCGCGGCGCAACCCCGACGACGTCGGCTTCCTCGTCAAGGTCCTCGACCAGCTGGAGGCCGACTACCGCGTCGACCGGTCACGCGTGTTCGTCACCGGCGTGTCGAACGGGGCCATGATGGCCTACCGCTTGGCGTGCGAGCGGGCCGACCGGATCACAGGGGTGGGGGTGGTCGCCGGGGCGGTCATGGTCGACGACTGCCGGCCGTCCCGGGCCGTGTCGATCCTCGAGATACGGGGCACCGAGGACACGTTGATCCCGTACCTCGGGGGCAAGCCCACCGCGGCCGAGGCCGAGGGCGCACCGCCGTACCCGTCGGCCGCCCAGATGGTGCAGGGCTGGGCCGAGGTCAACGGCTGCCCGCCGCCGGCCCCGGTCAAGGTGGACGGACCGGTGACGATCGAGGAGTGGACCGGGTGCCGGGACGGCTCGGCCGTCAGCCTGGTCACCGTGCTGGGCGGAGGACACCTGTGGTTCGCCCCCGGGCTCGGTCCGGCCAACGGGGCGGTCGACGCCACGGGCACCATCTGGCGGTTCTTCAGCGGGCTGCGGCCCAGGAGCTGAACGCCGCGGTCAGCGGCCCGGTGTCTCCCGCAGGCGGATCCACCGGTAGCCGTACCCGGCCAGGTCGATGCCCTTGAGCTCGGGGCCGACGCGGTCGTAGCCGCGGTCGGCGAACATCTCGAGCGGGTCGCCCTCCTGGCCGGGTTGCTGGCCGAGGTCGACGGTGCGCCTCTCGTCCGAGAGGTTGTGCACGGCCAACATGACGCCTCCCGGCGCCTCGTAGTGCAGGGCGAGGACGGCCGGGTCGCCGGTGTCCACCGGCGTGCACTTCCCGATGCCGAACTCCGGGCACTCCCGCAGGGTGTGCAGCATCTGCTCCATCCGGTGCAGCAGGGAGCCGGGGTCGCGGCGCTGGGCCTCGACGTTGACCGTCTCGTACCCGAAGTCGCCGCCGGTGATGACCGGGCGGTGCAGCTTCTCGGCCGGCGCGGTGGAGAAGCCGGCGTTCGGCCCGGCGCTCCACTGCATCGGGGTGCGGATGGCGTCGCGCTCCTTGAGCGACAGGTCGTCGCCCATGCCGATCTCCTCGCCGTAGCGCAGGACGGGCGTGCCGGGAAGGGTGAACTGCAGGCTGTAGGCCAGCTCGACCCGGCGGCGGTCGTTGCCCAGCATCGGCGCCAGCCGCCGGCGGATGCCCCGGCCGTAGAGCTGCATGCTCTCGTCGGGGCCGAAGGCGGCGAAGCACTCGGCCCGCTCCCGGTCGCTGAGCCGCCCGAGGTCGATCTCGTCGTGGTTGCGCAGGAACGTGGCCCACTGGCAGGAGTCGGGGATCCTCGGCGCCGACTCGAGCGCGGCCAGGATCGGCCCGGCGTCGCCGCGGGCCATGGCCAGGAACTGGCGCTGGTTGAGGAGGAAGTTGAAGAGCATCGGGAGGCGGTCGCCGGTGGGGCCGAAGTACTCGACCAGGTCCTCCTTCTCGGCGTTGGCCTCGGCCAGGATCATGGCGTCGCCCCGCCGCCACGACAGCAGCTCCCGGAACTCGCGCAGGTAGTCGAACTCCATCGGAGACTCCGGCTCGTTGGCCCGGGTCCGCTCGATGATGAAGGGGGCGGCGTCCATGCGGAAGCCCGAGACCCCGAGCTGGAGCCAGAAGGCCATGATCTTTCGCACCTCGGCCCGGACCTCGGGATTGCCCATGTTGAGGTCGGGCTGGTGCTCGTAGAAGCGGTGGTAGTACCAGGCCCCGGCCTCCTCCGCCCACGTCCAGGTCTCGTGCTGCACCCCCGGGAAGACCATGCCCTGGTGGCGGTCGGACGGCTCGTCCTTCGACCAGACGTACCAGTCGCGGTACGGCGAGCTGGCGTCCGAGCACGCGGCCTTGAACCACGGGTGCTCGTTGGAGGTGTGGTTGACGACCAGGTCGATGATCACGCGGAGGCCCCGGTTGCCGGCCTGGTGGACGAGCTCGGCGAAGTCGCCCAACGAACCGAGGCGGGGATCCACGCTGTAGAAGTCGGCCACGTCGTAGCGTCGTCGCGGTTGGGCCCGGGATGGATCGGGTTGAGCCAGATGCAGGTCGCACCCAGCCGGGCCAGGTAGTCGAGCCGGCTGGTCAGGCCGGCCAGGTCGCCCACCCCGTCGCCGTCGGAGTCCTGGAACGTCTCGACGTCGAGGCAGTAGATGACGGCCTGCTTGTACCAACGCTCGTGCATGGCTCCGTTCCTACCCCTGGGGACGCACGACCACAGCCTCGCCGCCGGCCAGCCGGCCGTCCCAGGTGTCGCGCCGGGGGCGGGTGCCGACCTCGACCGTCCCGCCGCCGTCCACGACGATCTCGCCGTCCCCGAAGTTGGCCCAGACCTGCCGGACGTCGTCGCCCGCCCGCCGCTCGAAGGCGAGCACGTCCTCCGGTGCGCCGAGGAGTCGCCAGGCGCCCGACTGCAGGGCGGGCGAGCGGCGCCGGCAGGCGAGGAGCCGGCGGTACAGGTGGAGGATCGAGCCGTCGTCGCCGGTGAGCGTGGCCGTGTTGCGCGTCACCGGGTCGGGGGGCCACGGCAGCCACGGCTCCCCGGCCCAGCCGTGGCCCGGCGCTGGGTCCCAAGGGATGGGCGCCCGGCACCCGTCGCGCCCACCCGGGTCGACACGGGCGTGCTCGGGCACGGCGGCGTCGTCGAGCCCCAGCTCCTCGCCGGCATAGAGGAACGGCGTGCCGCGAAGGGTGAGCAGCACGGTGGCGGCCGTGCGGGCCCTGTCCTCCGAGCCGCCGTAGCGGGTGCGATGGCGAGGGGTGTCGTGGTTCGACAGGACCCACACCGGCCACCCGCCCACCGGGGCCAGGGCAGCCTCTGACGCCACGATCCGCTCCTTCCAGCGCGCCGCGTCCCATGGGGCCCACAGGAGCGAGAAGTTGAAGACCATATGCAGCTCGTCGCCGTCCCCGTAGTACCGGGCCAGCAGGGCGGGCGTCCCGAGGTTGACCTCGCCGACCATGGCCCGGTCGCCGGGGTACGAGTCGAGCACGGCCCGGATGCCCCGGAGCAGTGGGTGGGCGGAGGGGTGGTCGTGGACGCCGACGAGGTCGATGTCGGCCAGCTCGGGCGGCTGGTCGGGCAGCGCCGGGTCCTTCCCGATGAGGTGGACCACGTCGGCCCGGAAGCCGTCGACACCTCGGTCGAGCCAGAAGCGGAGCACACCGTGCATAGCGTCGACCACCGCCGGGTTGCCCCAGTTGAGGTCGGGCTGCTCGGGCAGGAACAGGTGGAGGTACCACTGCCGGGTGGGGTCGTCCCACGTCCACGCCGGACCACCGAAGGCGGCCGCCCAGTTGTTGGGCGGCCCGCCGTCCCGCCCGTCCCGCCAGAAGTACCAGTCCCGCTTGGGGGAGTCCCGGGACGACCGGGAGTCGAGGAACCACGGATGACGGTCGCTGGTGTGGTTCGGCACCCAGTCGAGCAGGACCCGCAGGCCCTGCTCGTGGGCCTCACCGAGGAGGCGGTCGAACGTGGCCAGGTCGCCGAAGACGGCGTCGACGTCGCAGTGGTCGCTGACGTCGTAGCCGAAGTCGGCCATGGGCGACCGGTAGACGGGCGACAGCCAGATCCCGTCGACGCCGAGCCACCGCAGGTAGGGGAGCCTGGCCCGCACGCCCTCGAGGTCGCCGATCCCGTCGCCACCCGAGTCGAGGAAGGACCGGGGGTAGATCTGGTAGAGCACGGCGCTCTGCCACCAGGGGGCGGGGGCCGGCATCCCGACGAAACCTATCCGCTACCGTGGCCGCGTGAGCGGGATCAAGATCACGCCGGCGGGACCGCACGAGTTCACCGTCGAGGTGACCGACGGCGGCGAGACCACGGCCCACCACGTGATCGTCCCCACGTCGCTCCTGGCCGACTGGGGCCTGGAGGACGTCTCCGAGGAGGAGGTGGTGCGGGAGTCGTTCGCCTTCCTGCTGGAGCAGGAACCGGCGTCGTCGATCCTCCCCGACTTCTCCCTCGCCATCATCTCCCGCTACTTCCCCGAGTACGCGGACGAGCTGCCGGCGCGATTGGGCGGGCGGGTCTAGCCGGTCGCCGGCACGGGGCGGCTGCCCTCCACGAACCCCGCTAGCCGGGCCGCGGCTGCCAGGCCGGGTCGTGGTCGCAGGTCTGGTTGTCGGTCAGGGGTCGCTGCTCGCCCCCGTCGGCGCTCATGACCCAGATGCTGCACGACGCTCCGGTCTGCCAGAGCGCGTAGACGAGCTTCGTCCCGTCGGGAGACCATCGCGGCGAGCTCGGGTCTCCTCGGCCGACCGCCAGCTTGTTGGCGCCTCGCCCGGAAGGGTCGACCATCCCTGTCCCCCCGGGGGAGGCCAGCTGGCGGGCTCTGCCCCCGTCCACGTCGGCGACCGAGATGGTGGAGTTGTGCCGGAAGGCGATCCGGCGCCCGTCTGGGGACCAGGTCGGCGCGTCCTCGAACCCCTCCAGGTCGGTGAACCGCCGCTGTCCACTGCCGTCGGCGTTCATCACGTAGATGTCGGTGTCCCGGGAGAAGGCGATCATCCTGCCGTCCGGCGACCAGGCCGGCCACCCGTCCATCATGTTGTTCGTCAGCTGGCGCCGGCCGCCCCCTTCGACGTTGATGACCGCGATCCCACCGGTCATGTTCTCCAGGCTCCGGACGGCGATCCTGGTCCCGTCGGGGGACCAGGCCGGTGTCTGGTCCCTGCCCGGACCGGTCGACAGCCTCCGCTCGCCCGTGCCGTCGGCGCTCACGACGTAGATGCCGCCGACGTCGTCGAAGGCGAGCATCGTCCCGTCCGGGGACCAGGCCAGGTGGCTGGCCTGGGTCGTCTCGGCGATCATCGTCTGACCGCTGCCGTCCTCGTTCATCACGTAGATCTTGGGCACCCGGTCCTCGGGACCGGTCCGGCGGATGAACGCGATCTTGCCGTTGACCTGGTTGACCAGCGGCTGGCCGACTTCGATCGGGCCGCTCGGCTCCGGTCCGGCCTGTATCCGGTCGCCGGGCTGGTCGCGGCCGGCCGCCACCACACCGGCCCCGACCAGCACCAGCGCGCAGACCGCGGTGACCATCCCCTGGTACAGCCGCCGCCGCCGTCCCCTCCGTCGTCGTGCCTCCCGGATCGCGGCACCGCGCACGCGCTCCAGGGGGAACGAGGTCGGCAGCTGCGTCTCCCACCCCTTCATGCCCAGTCGCTCCATTGGTCGCCCAGCATTCTGCGAAGGCGCTGGACGCCGTTGTGGCCGGCGTCCTTCACCTTGGACTCGGTGAGGCCCAGGGCGTCGGCGGTGTCGCTGACGCTGAAGTCGAACAGGTAGCGCCACACCACCACCAGCCGCTGGCGCCGGCTCAACCGCCGCAGCGAATCGGCGAGCAGCTCCGAACGGACGAGGGAATCGCCGCCGTCCCACTGCACGCCCGCCACCGGCGCGAACCTTGCCCCCCGGCGCTCCTCCCGGAGCTTCTCCCGGCAGACATGGGTGGCGGTGTTGACCACCCACCCCTCGAGCGCGCCCCGCTGGTTGGCCCGCTCCCACCGTTCGCACGTCCGGGTCAGGGTCTCCTGGACGGCTTCCTCCACCAGATCGGCCCGGCACGGGAAGAACTTCCTGGCCACGTTGTAGGCGAACAGGCCGAGGCGCGCCGCCGTGTCGGCGTCGAACGAGGGCTGGACGGGCACGTCAGGGGGTTCGGACGCGGGATCCGGGTGCCGGCCCCGCCGCTGCCTGGCTTCCGCCCATGCCTCCTCCGCTGCTCGACGGCCAGCCTCGTCTTCCCAGTCGGAGGGGAGCGCCGCCGAGCCCATCACCCTACTTATGACCTGGAGGGCGGATCGGTTGGGTGATCGGTCCCGGGCCGGGAGAGCCAGACCGCCCGGGATCGGAAACGACCGGCTGTAGCCTCGGATCCATGTCCACTCCGCTCAGCACCGGCGTGGGAGAGGTCGTCGTCACCAGGCCGGACGACGAGCCCACGACCGGCGAGCCGCAGGTCGCCCACATCGTCAAGACCAGCGAGGGCGACGCCGCGGCCAAGGTCATGGAGGCCCGGATCTACGGCACGCCCCTCGAGGCCCTGTGCGGGACGGTCTTCGTCCCCCAGCGCGACCCGACCCGGCTGCCGATGTGCCAGGCCTGCAAGGACATCTACGAGACGTACCGGGTCTTCAACGACGGCCTGCCCGACACGCCGGAGTCGTAGCCGGCGACCTCACCGCCGGAACCGGTGGCCGATCGGGTCGCGGTGAGGACCATTCCGCGCACCGGTTCACGCGGGCTCAAGGCAGGCTTTTCAGCACCTCGACCATCCGTGCCCCCAGCTCGGTCGGGTCGAGGACGACGGTGGCGCCCGCAGCTTCGAGGGCCTCGATCTTGGCCGCCGCCCCGCCCTTGCCCCCCGACACGATGGCGCCGGCGTGACCCATGCGCCGGCCGGGCGGGGCGGTGACGCCGGCCACGTAGGCCACCACGGGCTTGTCCATCTCCTCGGCGATGAAGGCGGCCGCCGCCTCCTCGTCCGCCCCGCCGATCTCGCCGATGAGGATCACCGAGCGGGTCTCCGGGTCGGCCTGGAACAGGCGGAGGCAGTCGATGAAGCCGGTACCGGGGACGGGGTCGCCGCCGATGCCCACGCACGTGGTCTGGCCGATCCCATGGCGGGTCAGCTCCTGCAACGCCTGGTAGGTGAGGGTGCCGGACCGGCTCACCACGCCCACCGGCCCACCGGGCAGGGCGATCTCGCCGGGGGTGATGCCGAGATTGGCCTTCCCCGGCGAGATGACGCCCGGGCAGTTGGGCCCCAGGAGCCGGGTGTCCGGGCAGTTCCGGGCCAGGTGGTGGAAGGCGCGGGCCTCGTCGTGCAACGGGATGCCCTCGGTGATGCACACCACCAGGGCCACCCCGGCCTCACCCGCCTCGACAACCGCCGCCGCCGCCGCACGAGCGGGCACGAAGACCAGGCTGGCGTCGGCGCCGGTGGCGGCCACCGCGTCCTTGACCGTGTCGAAGACGGGGATGCCCTCGACGTCGGTCCCACCCTTGCCCGGAGTGACACCGGCCACGACCGATGTCCCGTAGGCCCGGTTCCGGAGGCCGTGGAACCGCCCCTGGCTGCCGGTCAGCCCCTGGACGACGACGCGGGTCGACCCGTCGACCAGGATGCTCATGCGCCGGCGGCCAGTTCGACGGCGGTCCGGGCCGCCTCGAGCATGGTCGGGCGGGAGACGAGCCGGTCGGACTCGTGGACGGCCAGGATCCCCCGTCCCTCCTCCGCGTTGGTCCCGTCGAGGCGGACGACGATGGGGCTGCGGAGCTCGACCCGGCCCAGGGCCTCGACGATGCCCTTGGCCACCTCCTCGCCCCTGGTGATCCCCCCGAAGATGTTGACGAAGATGGCCCGCACCGCGTCGTCGTCGTTGACCACCTCGAGGGCGGCGGTGATGACGTCGGCCGACGCCCCCCCGCCCACGTCGAGGAAGTTGGCCGCCCGCCCGCCGGCCCGGGCCACCACGTCGAGGGTGCTCATCACCAGGCCGGCCCCGTTGCCGATGATCCCGACGCTCCCGTCGAGGCCGACGTAGGTGAGCCCCTTCTCCCTCGCCGCCCGCTCCCGCGGGTCGAGGTCCTCCAGCTGCCGCCACTCCTCCCACCCCGGGTGGCGCCAGGCCGCGTTGTCGTCGAGGGCCACCTTGGCGTCCATGGCGAGCACCCGGCCGTCGGCCACCACGGCGAGGGGGTTGACCTCCACCAGCTCGGCGTCCTCGGCCACGTAGGCGTCGTGGAGCTTGACGAGCATGGCGGCCATGGGCTCGGCCGGGGCGCCGGTGATGCCGGCCGCGGCGACCGCCTCGGACGCGTCGGCGTGGGTGAAGTGGTCGAGCGGGTTGACGTGGAACCGGTCGATGGCCTCGGGGGACTCGGCCGCCACCTCCTCGATGTCGATGCCTCCCCGGGCCGAGAGCATCCCCAGGTGCAGCTTGGCCGCCCGGTCGAAGGTGAAGGAGAAGTAGCACTCCCGGGACACGGTGAGGGCCTCCTCGACCCAGACGCGGCGCACCAGGTGGCCCTTGATCGACATCCCGAGCACGGCCTCGGCCGCGGCGGCCAGGGCGTCGGCGTCGGCCGCCACCTTGATCCCGCCCGCCTTCCCCCGGCCCCCCACCGGGACCTGGGCCTTGACCACGACGGGGTAGCCGATGGCCTCGCCGGCGGCCACGGCCTGGTCGACGTCGACGGCGAGGTGGCCGATCGGGACCGGGACTCCGTGGGCGGCCAGGACGCGCTTGCCCGCGTGCTCGAGGAGATCCACCGCCTCGCATACTAGGAGGGTGGCCCCGCCCGATCCCCCGGACCCCGCCGACGCCCTGGCCGCCCGCCGGCGGACGGTCCTGATCACCGCCATCGGGGCGGTGGTGGCCGCCGCCCTCCTGTTCGCCATCGTGGCCCAGGCCATGACCGACAACGCCCGGTCGGGCGGCGACGCGGGCGACGCCGGCACGACCGAGTTCGACGTGGGACCGGCCGAGCCGCGGGCCGCAGCCGTGGCGCGCGACGGCCCCCTGCTGTTCCCGGACCCGCGGGGCGGCTCCCGCGACATCTACGTCCAGCACCTCGGGGACAAGAACTGGGTGGCGTTCGAGGCCCGGGCGAGCGGCGCCCCCCGGCGCTGCGTCCTGCGCTGGGAGCAGTCGGCCCGGCACTTCGTCGACCCGTGCGACGGCCGGATCTTCCCGGCCGACGGGTCGGGCCTGGTCATGTTCCCGGCACGGGTGGACGACGACGACCGGGTGGTGGTCGACCTCACCAGCCCGAGGGCGCCTGAGACGAGTGGTGCTACCACCCTTGTGCGATAGAGGCGGAGGCTGGTTTCCTTCCTCTGTGGGAGCTGGCCGCAGGCTCGTCGGGGCCGTCATCCTGCTCCTCGCCACCGTCGCCTCCGCCTGCTCGTCGAGCGGGCCGGAGCCCCCCACCACCCTCCTCCGGGTGCTCATGACCGACGACTGGGTGACCGTCCCGTTCGTCGACGCCGTCCGCAGCTTCGAGCGGGAGAACCCCACCGTCCGGGTGGTGATCGAGAAGGGCCCCATCTCGGTGGTCACCGACGCCGTCCGGGCCGGCATCAGCAGCGGGGCCCCGCCCGACGTCGTCCAGGGCCACGCCTTCTCGGCCGCCGGCCAGGGCCTGGCCCAGCCGCTCGACGACCTGTGGGAGGCCCATCTCGACGCCCGCGAGTTCTTCCCGGGCGCCATCGAGGACGTCACGTGGGCCGGCCGGCGCTACGGCGTCCCCCTCGACACCAACGCCCTGGTCCTCATGTACAACGTCGACGTGCTCCGCAGCGCCGGCGTCCCCGAGCCCGGCCCGGCCATGACCTTTTCCGAGTTCGAGGCCCTGACCGGGGCCCTGACCAGCGCCGACGGCCAGCGCCGGGGGTTCGTCGTCCCCAACAACGCCTGGTGGACCTACGGCTGGATCAGGGCCAACGGCGGCGAGACCGTGGAGGTCGGCACCGACGGCAAGCCCCGGCTCAGCCTCGACGCACCGCCGGTCGTCGAAGCGGTCTCCTTCCTGTCCGGGCTGGTCGAGAAGGGCTATGCCTTCCCGCCCCGGGCCGCCGACACCCACACCGGCGACGCCATGGCCCTGTTCGCGTCGGGGGCGGCGGCCATCCATGCCAGCGGCTCCTGGGACCTCGTGGGGGTGCGCAAGGCGGTGCCGAACGCCAACGTCCGGGTCGCCCTCATGCCCCGCGGCCAGAACGGCGCCACCCAGGGCTCGGCCATGGGCGGGAGCAGCATGTGGGTCCCCCAGAAGGCCGAGCAGCGGGAGCTGGCGTTCGAGTTCATGACCCACCTGATCGACGACGCCAACGCCCTGCGCCTGGCCAAGGAGGAAGGGCGGCTCCCCGTGCGGTCGCGGGTGTTCGACGACCCGTTCTTCGCCGACCGTGACCTCCAGGTCTTCTCCGAGCAGCTCAAGACCGCCCACCCGCCCAAGCTGGGCGCCTTCGACGAGCCCTCCGACCACTTCGCGGTGGCCATCGAGGACGTCTTCCGGGCCGGCGGGACGAACCCCCAGGTCGCCCTGCGCGAGGCCCAGGCCCGCGCCCTCGCCTCGTTGAAGCCATGAGCGGAGCCGCGGGGCTCAGCCTGCCCAGGCCGCGCTCGTCGATCCTGTTCAAGGTCGTCGGCGCCCTCGTCCTGGCCCTGGCCGCGTCGACCCTGGTCACCGCCCTGGTGGCGACGCGCCTCACCCGCTCGGCGCTCGACGGGCAGGCCCGCCGCTCGGCCCGCAGCCACCTGAGCGTGCTCCAGGAGGCCTACAGCGAGCGGGAGCGGGCCCTGGTCGTCCAGACCCGGAACCTGGCCGAGACCCTCGTCGGCCGCGGCCTGTTGGAGCCCGGACGCCGGTCGGACCTGATCGCCGAGCTGGGCCGGGCCGCCGGCAACCTCGAGCTCGGGATCCTGCGGGTCCTCGACACCAACGGGCGCGACCTCCCTGACGCCATCGGGGTGGGCGCGTCCCTCGCTGCCCCCTCGGCGGCGCCCGACGAGCGGGTCTCCCTGGAGCCGGCCAGCCGGCTGCTGCCCACGTTGCAAGGACGGTTCGTCCAGGCCTTCCCGGTCGCCCTGGGGACGGGCCCCAACCGGTTCATCCTCCTGGCCGGCTACGAGTTCTGGGACCCGTTCGCCTACCGCCTGCGGAAGCAGATCGGCAGCCTCGACCACATCGTGCTCGTGGCCGGCGGGCGGATGGCCGGCTCCACGCTCCCCGACCCTCCCGCCACGCCGCCGGCCCGGGACGAGGCCACCGGTGAGGTCCCCAGCTCCCCCAAGACGGTGGAGCTCAACGGGACCCGGAGCCTGGTGGCCTACCGGTCGGTGAGCCGGTCACCCGACGACCCCTCCGGCGGCGCCCTGGGGGTCGTTCTCACCAACCCCACGGGGACGCTGCAACGGTCGCTCACCCACACCCGGATGGTCTCCGCCCTCCTGTCCGGCATGGTCGCCCTCGGGCTGGGCTGGCTCCTGTTCCGGGCCCTGATCCGCCCCCTGGTCGACCTGGCCGGGACGGCCGGGCAGGTGGCCGGGGGCGACGGCGACGCCTCCTTCCGCATGGGCGGGGGCGACGAGATCGCCATGCTGGCCGGGTCGCTGGAGCACATGCGCGTGGAGCTCCAGGCCCGCCTCGACACCATCGCCCGCCAGGCCGAGGAGCTGCGGGAGAGCTCGCAGCGCATCGTCGCCGCCCAGGACGGAGAGCGCCACCGCCTGGCCCGGGACCTCCACGACGGCCTGCAACAGCAGCTCGTCGTCCTCCGCATGCAGATCGGGATGCTCGAGGACGGGGGACCGGCCGGCGACGGGGGCGACGGGACCGAGGCCTTCGCCCGCCTGGGCCACCAGCTCGACGAGGTCATCCAGCAGCTGCGCGAGGTGACCCACAACCTGTACCCGTCGATCCTGCTCGACCGGGGCCTGGCCGCGGCCCTGTACAGCTACGTGGGCCGGCTGCCCGTCTCGGCCCGCCTCACCTGCGAACCTCAGGACTTCCCCCGCCTTCCGCCGGAGCTGGAGAGCGGGGCCTACTTCCTCATCTGCGAAGCCGTCACCAACGCCCTCAAGCACGCCGGGGCATCGGCCATCGAGCTCGGCCTCACCCTGCGCGGCGGGTGGCTCCACGTGTCGGTCTCCGACGACGGACGAGGGTTCGTCGTCGGCGACCGCGGCGGCGGGGGCGGCCTGCTCCACATGGAGGACCGGGTCCGCTCCTTCGGTGGGGTGCTCGAGATCACCTCGGCCCCGGGCCAGGGCACCCGGGTGGTCGCCAGCTTCCCCCACCGGGCGACGGTGGAGATCCCCGCCCCGGGCTAGGCGACCGGGCCCCTCCTGGCCCGAGAGTGGGCGTTCCGGTGCGGTATACCGCCGCGGATCGCCCACACCGGATGGAGAGCGACTCAGTCGACGTTCCTCTGGAGGAAGAAGAGGACGGCGGCCACCCGGTGGTTGATGTCGAGCTCCTCGGACAGGCCGAGCTTCCGGAAGATGGCGTTGATGTGCTTCTCGACCGCCCGCTCGGACAGGAAGAGGGCGGTGGCGATGGCCGCGTTCGTCCGTCCGCTGGCCATGAGGGTCAGGACCTCGTGCTCCCGCTCGGTGAGGCCGTGCACCCGGGACCGTGACCGGCGCCGCTGGGCCTCCATGAGGGCGTCCACCACCTTGGGGTCGAGGATCGAGCCCCCGTTGGCCACCTCCCGTATGGCCTCGGCCAGCTGCGTCGGCCGGCCCAGGCGCTCCTTGAGCAGGTAGGCCAGCTGGTTCGACCCGTCCCGCAGCAGCTCGAGGGCGTACTCGGGGTCGGCGTACTGGGACAGGATCACCACGCCGATCGACGGGTACTTCTCCCGGATGTAATGGGCGGCCTCGATGCCCTCGGCCCGGTGGGTGGGGGGCATCTTGATGTCGAGGACGACGGCGTCGGGCGACGTCTCCTCGATGCGCTGCATGAGCTCGGAGGGATCGCCCGCCAGCCCCACGACCTCGATGCCCGGCACGGCCGAGAGCACGCTGCGCGCCCCCTCGCGCACGAGGTACTCGTCGTCGGCGATCACCACCCGCAGCTGTTCGGGCATGGGCTCCATCCTCGCTCATGACCCCGAACGGAGGCCATCTGATACGAGGTGGTGGTACCACCACCCCCCCAAGATTGTGGTCATCACCATTTCGTCGGGACCGCTGGTGTGGCCCAATAGGCCCACGGCGACAAGTGGAGGCGTGAGATGGGCAGGGCCAAGCGAGTAGGGGCGGGGACGACCAGGGGCGGCGTGGCCATGGAGTACGTGCGGGCCCGCAAGACGATCCGGCTGCTCGGGTGGGTCGGCGACGAGGCGCTCGACACCGTCGAGGTGCCGGTCGACCAGCTGTGCGACCGCCTCGGCATCGACCCTCGGGACGTGGTGGCCCCCCACCGGTTCCTCCTGTTCGCCGGCTCGCACCGGCGCCCGCGCGGCGGGCGGCAGGACCTGGTCGCCACCTTCGACTCGGAGGAGAAGGCGTGGGCGGCCTTCCGCGAGCGGCGCCAGAGCCACCCGGCCCTCCAGGGGTGGGCCGAGCTGGCGGCCATCGACAGCTTCGGGCAGGTGCACCAGCTGGCCTGGTTCGGCCTCCACGCCGCCGACGAGCCCGACGACGAGGATGCCCGGGACCGGGAGCGCACGCGCCGGCGACGCCGGATCCTCGCCTCGCGCGACGTGGCGCCGGACTACCTGCGGGCCGTCACGCCTTCTTGAGCGGCGCCCAGGAGAGCAGCAGCCGCTTCTCCCCCACGCTGGGGAACCGGACGACGACCTCGGCCGAGTCGCCGGAGCCGATCATCTCCAGCACCACGCCCTCGCCCCACTTGCCGTGGACCACGTCGTCGCCGACGCGAATCCCCAGCCGCTCGGCGCCCGTGGTCCGCACCGGCCGCGTCGCCGAGGGCGGCCGCGACGCGGCTTCCACCATGCGGTCCCGTCCCCACGCGCCCGTGGCCGATCGTCCCCGGCTGCGGCTGCCCTCGACGAGCTCGGTGAGGTGCTCGGGGATCTCCTTGAGGAAGCGGCTGGGCGGGTTGTACTGGGTCGATCCGAACAGCGAGCGGCTCCAGGCGTGCGACAGGTACAGGCGCTGGCGGGCCCGCGTGATGCCGACGTAGCAGAGGCGGCGCTCCTCCTCCAGCTCCTCGGGCTCGCCCAGCGACCGCAGGTGGGGGAAGACGCCGTCCTCCAGGCCGATGACGAAGACCGCCGGGAACTCCAGGCCCTTGGCCGTGTGCAGGGTCATGAGCACGACGCTCGACCCGTCGTCGGGGATCTGGTCGGCGTCGGCCACCAGGCTCACCGATTCGAGGAAGGCGGCCACCGTGGCCTCCCGGCCCTCGGCCGCGGCGATGTCCTCGAACTCCCGGGCCACGCCCACCAGCTCGGCCAGGTTCTCCAGCCGGCCCTGGGCCTCGATCGACCCGTCGGCCTCGAGCTCGCGCACGTACCCGGTCCGGACCAGCACGGCCTCGAGCACGGTCGACGGACCGGCCTCGCTGAGCCCCCGGAGCTCGTCGAGGAGGTCGACCAGCTGGTTGACGCCGGTGAGGGCTCGGCCACTCACCCCCGCCTCGTCGGCCTTGGCCAGGGCGTCGGCGAACGTCCGCCCCCGGCTGGTGGCCCAGGCTTCCAGGCGAGCCAGGCTGGTGTCGCCCACGCCCCGCTTGGGCACGTTCACCACCCGCCGCACCGACACCTCGTCGGACGGGTTCACCACCGCCCGCAGGTAGGCCAGAGCGTCCTTGACCTCCCGCCGGTCGTAGAAGCGGGTGCCGCCCACCACCCGGTACGGGATCTTGAGCCGGACCAGCTGCTCCTCCAGCACCCGGCTCTGGGCGTTGGTCCGGTAGAAGACGGCCATCTCGCCCCACCGGTAGTTCTCCGACTCGTGGAGGCGCTGCATCTCGCCGGCCACCCAGCCGGCCTCCTCGTGCTCGTCCTCGGCGAAGTAGCGCCGGATGAGCTCGCCGCCCACCTGCTCGGTCCACAGGGCCTTGGGCCGGCGCATGGCGTTGTTGGCGATGACCGCGTTGGCGGCGTCGAGGATGGTCGACGTCGACCGGTAGTTCTGCTCGAGGACGACGACGGTGGCGTCGGGGAACTTCTCCTCGAACTCGAGGATGTTGCGGATGTCGGCGCCCCGGAAGCGGTAGACGCTCTGGTCGCTGTCGCCCACCACGCAGATGTTGCGATGCCTGGCCGCCAGCTCGACCACGATCTCGTTCTGGGCCCGGTTGGTGTCCTGGAACTCGTCGACGAGGATGTGGATGAATCGCTCCTGGTAGTGACCCAGGACGTCGGGCTGGCGGCGGAACAGCTCCACGGTGCGGACGAGCAGGTCGTCGAAGTCCATGGCGTTGGCGTCGACCAGGCGCCTCTGGTAGTCCCGGTACACCTCGGCGATGCGCTTCTCGAACGGGCCCCGGGCCCGGTCGGCGTAGGCGTCCACCGCCACCAGCTCGTTCTTGGCCGCGCTGATCGTGGCGTGGACCTGCCGGGGCGGGAACCGCTTGGGGTCGAGGTTGTGGTCGCGGATGACGTAGCCGGTGAGGCGCTCGGAGTCGGCCTGGTCGTAGATGGTGAACGACGAGGAGTAGCCCAGGTGGTGGCCGTCGCGGCGGAGGATGCGCACGCAGGCCGAGTGGAACGTCGACACCCACATCTTGCGGGCGACCGGTCCCACCAGCGCAGCCACCCGGCCCTTCATCTCGTCGGCCGCCTTGTTGGTGAAGGTGATGGCCAGGATCTCGAAGGGCGAGACGCCCTGGTCCTTGATGAGCCACGCCACCCGGGAGGTGAGCACCCGTGTCTTGCCCGATCCGGCCCCGACCACGATTAGCAGCGGCCCGCCCGGGTGGGTGACTGCCTCCTGCTGTAC